>NZ_JALGRS010000003.1:272617-385711 GCF_022815565.1 Rathayibacter sp. VKM Ac-2926
GGCGTAGTCGGCGGCGTAGTCGGCGGCGTAGTCGGCGGCGTAGTCGGCGGCGTAGTCGGCGGCGTAGTCGGCGGCGTAGTCGGCGGCGTCGTCGGCGGCGTCGTCGGCGGCGTAGTCGGCGGCGTCGTCGGCGGCGTCGTCGGCGGCGTCGTCGGCGGCGCCGTGGTCGGCGCGGTCGTCGGCGGGGCGGTGGTCGCCGGGGTGCAGGAGGACGAGACGAAGGTGTCGTCGTCGAGGGTCACGGCGCCGTTGCGGGCGAGGGCGCGGCCGTCGACGGTGACCGCGTTGGTCACGGTGATCGAGGTCAGCGCGAGGATCGAGCCGGCGAAGTCGGAGGAGGTGCCGAGGGTCGCGGAACTGCCGACCTGCCAGAAGACGTTGCAGGCCTGCGCGCCGTTGATCAGCTCGATCCGGCTCCCGGAGCCCGTGATGAGGGTCGAGGCGGCCTTGAAGACGAACACGGCGCCGTTCGCGCCCTCGGCGTCGAGGGTCACGGTGCCCGTGACTCCGATCGGGCCGGAGGCGGTGTACACGCCGGGAGTGAAGGTGCGGCCGACGAGGTCGCCGGCGACGGACTCGGTGGTGGCCTGCGAGGTCAGCTGGTCGTAGGCCTTGACCAGGTCGGACTGCGCGCCGATCGCGTCGGCGTCCGCGGCGTGGGTCGCGCCGAGCACCTCGCCGGGCGGGAAGCCGGTGATCGCGGTGCCGGGACTCACGCCGAGGTCGAGCGGCAGGAGCGTGTCGCCGGTGTTGGTGACGGTCGAGCCGCCGAGGACCGAGAAGTTCCCCGCCCTCCCGAGCGTCGGCGCCGTGGCCGCCTGGGCGGCGGTCGCGGAGAGGAGCCCCGCGGACAGGAGCAGGATCCCGGTCGACGCCGCGATCCCCACCTTCCAACGGGCCCGGTCTCGTCGGACGTGGGAAGGAGTTCCGTGCGGCATCGTTGCGCAGCGATCCGCCCACGACAGCGTGGGCTCGTGACACCCGAGGTGAGTGGAGTCGAACCGTAGCCCCGGGCTTGAGCAGGAGTACAGGGCGCGATCGCCGGCCCGGCGCGGATCTGCCGGGGATCCGGGCGCGGATCGACGGATTGTCACCCTAACGGGGGACTGCGTGCCGTTGCGCCGGTGTCCCCGGACACGTGACGCGACCGAGGCCACGATGACGCGGCGGCCACTTGCCCCGCCCCCGCTCGAGTGGGACCGTGGGCCGCAGCCGCCGACGCAGAGGAGCGCACCGTGGGAACCCTCGACATCGATCTGTTCAGCACCGTCGACGGGGTCGCGCAGGCGCCCGGCGGACCGGAGGAGGACCCTGGCGGCGGCTTCGCGTTCGGCGGCTGGCAGGCGCCGCTGGTCGACGAGGTGGTCGGCGAGCAGGTCCTGGACGGGATGGCCGGCATGGACGCCCTGCTGCTCGGACGGCGCACCTACGAGATCTTCGCGGGCTACTGGCCGCAGCAGCAGGGGCCGATCGCGGAGCTGTTCAACCGGATCCCGAAGTACGTCGCCTCCCGCGGCACCCCGCCACTCCCCTGGTCCGGCTCGATGCAGCTCGGCGCCGACCTGCCGGCCGCCGTCCGCGAGGTGCGCGAGCGCCACTCCGCCGTGCACGTGATCGGCAGCCTCGACCTGGTGCAGACGCTGCTCGCGGAGCAGCTCTTCGACCGGCTCACCCTGTGGCTGCACCCGATCCTGCTCGGCTCCGGCAAGCCGGTCTTCGGCGGCGGTGCCGTGCCCACGAACCTGCGGCTCGACGGGCCGGCCGTCACCTCGCCGCGCGGAGTCGTGCGCCTGCAGTACCTGCGGGTGGACGGGACGCCCGGCACCGGGACGATGGGGCCCTGAGCCGCCGATCGACCCGCCGGCCAGGCGACGCTCCGGCATACTGACGGCGTGCAGGACGAGGACGACGAGCGCCAGGATCTCGAGCGCGCGCTCTACGCCCGCCCGACCGGGGACGACCGCGACGAGGCACTGCGGGCCGAAGCGCTGCGGGTCGAGGCGCAGCGGATCGAGGCGCAGCGCCGACTCGTGGCCGCCGCCGCCGCGGAGGCGCAGCCCGCCCCACGAGCCGCCGGACCCGCGCGGACGGCGGGCGGACTCGCTCCCGCCGCACCCCCCGCCCGGTCGCGCCTCGTCCTCCTCGGCGCCGGGCTGCTCGTCGGCGGGCTCGCGATCGGCGCGGCCACCGCCTCCGTCATCAGCGCGGCCGTCCCGCAGCCGTCCTCGAGCGGGCCCGCACCGGCGACCGGGACCCCGACCCCGCGCGCGACCGACCGCTTCGCCGCGATCGTCGAGGGCTGGGCCGTCACCACCGACATCCCCACCGGTCTCTCGCTGATCTCGGGCGACGCCGAGGTCTACAGCCCGACCTTCGAGACCACCCAGAACGACCGGCTGCTGCTCACGGCGCCCGACGCCACCCGGATCTGCCTCGCCCTCGAGCGCCCCGACGGCTCGCTCTCGGCCGGCTGCACCGGCCTCGAGGCCTTCTTCGCCGGCGATGCGCTCGACGTCGTCGGCACGGTGACCGGCGACGACACCCCGGTGTACACGCGCGTCACCCTCCGCCCCGACGGCAGCATCGAGGGCGGCTTCCAGCTGGTCGCAACGCCGGGCCCGGAGGCGTGAGCGGCGAATCCGCAGCGGAGACCTTCCCGCGGCGCACTCTCACCACGGCCGACGGCACCGAGCTCTCCGTCCTGGATTCAGGAGGCTCCGGCCCGATCGTCGTCGTCCTCCACGGCCTCGCCGGCAGCTCCTCCGAGTTCTTAGCCACAGCCCAGGCGCTGCCCGAGCACAGGGTGCTGCTGCTCGACCAGCGCGGGCACGGGCACAGCACGCGGCGGCCGGCCGACGTGTCGCGGGAGGCGTTCGTCTCGGACGTGATCGCGCTCATCGAGGAGGTCGGCCGGCCCGTCGCCCTGGTGGGCCAGTCGATGGGCGCGCACACCGCGCTGCTGACGGCGGCGGCCCGGCCTGAGCTGGTGTCGCGCCTCGTGCTGCTCGAAGGCGGCGAGGGCAGCGGCGACCCCGACGAGCATGCGGCGCTCGGCGAATGGCTCCGCGCCTGGCCGGTGCCGTTCGACTCCCGCGAGGCAGCGCTCGCCTTCCTCGGCGACTCCCCGCTCTCGCGCGCGTGGGTCGACGACCTCGAGCAGGCGGCCGACGGCCTCCGCCCGCGCTTCGACCCCGACGTGATGGTGCGCGCGATCACCGCGGTCGCCGTGCCCCGGTGGGAGGAGTGGGAGAGAGTGACGGCCCCGACCACGGTGATCTACGCCTCCGACGGCCTCTTCACCTCGGAGGCGAAGGACGAGTTCGTCCGCCGCGGACGCGACGTGACCCGCATCGATCTGGCCGGCGCCTCCCACGACGCGCACCTCGACGCGTTCGACGGCTGGATCGCGGCGCTACGAGCCGGGCTGTCGGGCTGAGAGCCGCTGTCAAGCCTGCGCGGGCGCTCAGAGAAACCGAGGGCGCGGGCGCCAGGATGCGGAGACATCCGCCCGCTCCGCCGAGCACCGATCCGAGAGGCCCCGCCGTGCCCGCCAGCACTCAGAACGCCACCGCCGCCACCGACTCCGGCACCACCGCGCCCCAGGAGTACGACGTCGCCGTGATCGGCGCGGGCCCGGCCGGCACCGCCGCCGCCCTCCGCGCGGCCGAGCTCGGCGCGAAGGTGGTCGTGCTCGAGGCCGGCCGCGTCGGCGGCACCTGCGTCAACACCGGCTGCGTGCCCACCCGCGTGCTCGCGAAGACCGCGCGCATCGTGCGCGAGGCTCGCACCGCCGGCGACTACGGCGTCGACGTCGGCACGCCCGTCGTCGACTGGGCCGCGACCGTCCGCCACGTGCACGCGCGGGTCGACAAGGTCCGCTCGATCAAGCGCGAGGCGCAGCGCTTCGAGGAGGCGGGAGTCGAGCTGATCCACGAGGGCCGCGCGCGCTTCGTTGACGAGAGCACCCTCGTCCTGGACAGCGGCCGGCGGATCCGCGCGCGCTCGATCCTGATCTGCGTCGGCGGCCACTCGCGCCGCCTGCCGATCCCGGGCGCCGAGCTCGCCACCGTCCCCGAGGACGTGCTGGCGCTGCCGGCCCTCCCCCGCCGGGTCGCGGTCATCGGCGGCGGCAACACCGGCGCGCAGCTCGTCACGGTGTTCAACGCCTTCGGCTCCGAGGTGACGCTGCTCGACGTCGCGCCGCGGATCCTCACGACCTCGGACGCGAGCATCTCGGAGCACGTCGCCGGCGCCTTCGAGCGCCAGGGCGTGCGCGTGCACCTGGGCATCGAGACGGTCGAGCGCCTCGAGCGCGCGGAGGACGGCTCGATCGACATCACCTGGCGCGAGGACGGCTCCGCGCGCACCGAGGGCGTCGACGCCGTGATCATGGCGACCGGCTGGCCCGCCGACGTCGAGGACCTGGGGCTCGAGAACGCCGGCATCGAGGTCGTCCGCTCGGCGATCCCGGCCGATCAGTACTTCCGCACGATCGTGCCGCACGTCTTCGCGGTCGGCGACGCGAACGGGCGCGACATGCTCGTGCAGGCGGCGCAGTTCGAGGCGGAGGCGGCGGCCGAGAACGCGGTGCTCGGCGCCAACCGGCGCACCCCGCAGTTCCTGCTGCCGGCCGGCGGCTTCACGGACCCGGACTACGCGGGCGTCGGCTTCACGCAGGAGCAGGCCCGCGAGCGCGACCCGCAGTGCATCGTCGCGTCCGTGCCGTTCTCGAGCGTCGACCGCGCCGTGATCGACGACCGCGAGAGCGGATTCCTGACGCTGATCGCCGACCGCCGCCGCGAGCTGCTGCTCGGCGCGCACGCGGTCGGCGAGAACGCGATCGAGGTCGTGCAGTCCGTGACGACCGCGATGGCGGCCGGCGTCGACGTCGCGACCCTGGCGAACGTGCGGTTCGCCTACCCGACCTACAGCGCGGTGATCGGCATGGCGGCGCGGGCGCTGCTGGCCGAGCCGGCGCGGCCCGCCGAGCTGGAGTGAGCGGCGCTACCCGATCCCGGAGCGCGGCGCCAGCCCTCTCCGGGTGCGGCGCCCGCTCCGAATGATGGGAGGAGGGCGACTCCTGCCCTTCCGCTCCCGAGAGGAACCACCGTGCCGATCCCCGCTGTCGACTACGCCCACATCCGCCTGACCGTCCGCGACATCGCCGTGTCGCGCGCCTTCTACGATTCCGTCTTCGGCTTCGATGTCGCCTTCGAGGCGCCGCCCGCGGATGCCCCCGAGGAGCAGAAGGAGCAGCTCGCGTTCCTCTTCGGCGGAGTGATCTACCAGTTCCCGGGCGGACTGCTGGGACTGCGCCCGGTCGCCGACGCGGGCGACCGCTTCGACGAGAACCGCATCGGCCTCGACCACCTCAGCTTCGCCGTCGCGGACCTTGACGCCCTGAGGGCCGCCGCCGCCGCGCTCGACGAGCTCGGCATCGCGCACGAGCCGATCAAGGACGCCGGCGGCCAGAGCATCCTCGAGTTCCGCGACCCCGACAACATCGCGCTGGAGATCAGCTCGCCGAGCTGAGCGCCCATGCCGTCCATGCTGGTCGAGTAGCCCCGCAGGGGCGTATCGAGACCCGGCCCCTGCAGGACGGCGGATCTCGATACGCCCGCTCCGCGGGCTACTCGATCAGCATGAAACGGGCCGCGTCCATGCTGGTCGAGTAGCCCCGCAGGGGCGTATCGAGACCCTGCGTCTGCAGGACGGTGGATCTCGATACGCCCGCGCCGCGGGCTACTCGATCAGCTTGTGCCTCTCACGGGCGGCGCCAGAGGTACGGGGTCGTCGTCGAGACCTTCACGAGGCCCGAGCGCTCGAGGATCGGGCGGGAGTACTCCGTCGAGTCGCTGTGCACGAGGGTGCGGCCCGCCTCGAGCGCGGCGGCGGCGCGCGCGGCCGTCAGCGCGCGGTAGATGCCGCGGCCGCGGTACTCCTCGAGCACGGCGCCGCCCCAGACGCCGACGACGTCGGAGTCCGCGACCGGCTCGAGCCGGCCGCCGCCGACCATGCGGCCGTCGACCTCGGCGACCCACAGCTCCATGCCGTCGCCGCGGGCGAGCCGTGCGACCAGCGCGTCGGCGATGTCCGTGTCGACGTCCTCGCCGAACGCGGCGTCGATCATCGCGCTGAACGCGCGGACGTCCGGCTCGTCGACGACGCGGCGCAGGGTCGCGCCGTCGGGCACCGGGGCGTCGCGGGTGAGCGCCTCGAGCGGGCCGATCATGATCGACTCCGTCTCCTCGGCGACAAAGCCGTGCCGCAGCAGCGCCTCGTGCAGACCGGGCGCCCGGTCGTGGCCGCGGGTCTTCCACTCGACCTTCCGGATCTCCGGGTCGGCGTCGAAGTGCGCGCGGGCGGCGGCGACGAGGGCGTCGATCGCCGAACCGTCCGCCCCGCCGAGGTCGCGGTAGGTGACGAAGCCGCGCCCGCCGGCGAAGGTCACCAGCCGGAGCGGCCCGGCGAGAGTCACCGCCACGGCGCTCGGTGTCTCGGCGTCGGTGCGGAGCTGCTCGTCGTAGACGCGCAGGTACTGCGCGCGGAGGTCGTCGGGGTGGGTGCTGGTGGTCATCCCGCCACGCTACGGGCGGGGGGGTGCAGATCGCCTCGGGGTGCCCATGCTGATCGAGTAGCCCGCGGAGCGGGCGTATCGAGATCCAGCGACGTCAGAACGTGAGTCTGCAGACCCGCCGCGCTGAGGACGGCGGGTCTCGATACGCCCCTGCGGGGCTACTCGACCAGCATGTTCGCCGGCGACTCTTCCCGGTGGATCCACCGATGTCAGAAAACGAGTCTGCAGATCTGCCCTGCTGGTGACGGCGGGTCTCGAGACGCCCCTGCGGGCTCCTCGACCGGCAGGGGTGCGCACAACATCAGCTGAGAGCAGGGGGCCTCCCCTGACAGCGGAGGCCACCCCTTCTCAGCTGATGTTCTGCAGCGCTCGAGCGCTCCACACCGTTCGAGCGGGCCCTCCGGTGGTCGCACAGCACGCGCAGCGGTCGTGTCGAGGTCCGCTCGCGTCGGAAGGCGAGTCTGCAGACCGCCCTGCGGATGACGGTGGGTCTCGATACGCCCCTTCGGGGCTACTCGACCAGCATGAAAAAGGGCGGCCGCCGCGTCCACTCCCCCATCGCCGAGGTGCGAAGCGGTTCCGCCTGCTCGACCGGCGGGATGCGGAGCGGGGTCAGCCGGTGACGCGGGCGATCAGGTCCTGGATGAAGGGGATGACGTCGCCGGCCTGGTCGACGCTCGCGAAGGCGGTGGCGAGCAGCGGCCAGACGGAGCCGACGAGGGTGGCGATCACGGCGGCGACCGCGGCGACCCAGGCGAGGGCGGCGTTCCGGGAGACGAAAGCCAGCGCGAGGCACGCCAGGGCGATCAGGTAGCTCAGCACGATCGAGAGGGTGATCGCGCCGACCGGGACGTCGAGGACGCCCGCGGTCGTCGCGTCGGCCGCGCCGATCAGGCCGAGCACCGGGAGCAGCACGCCGACGACGATCAGGAAGCTGACGACGACGCCGGTCGCGAGGGCGGCCCAGGCCGCGCGCGGATTCCGGCGCGAGCCGTAGGAGCGGGTGCGCACGGCCTACTCCGACCCGCGGCGCTCGGCGACGATCACATCGGCGTCGTCGGCCGAGATGTCGTCGGCAGAGGTGTCGTCGGCAGAGGTGTCGTCGGCAGAGGTGTCGGCGGCCGAAGCATCGGTGGCCGAGGTGTCGGCGTCCACCGGCTCGACCTCGACGCGGACGACGAACTCGGCGGCGGGAGCATCGGCGGTGACGACGACGGTCTCGACAGCGTCGGAGTCGGAGTCCGCGTCGGCGTCGCGCTCCACGCGGGCCGGCCGGGTCGCGACCTCGTCGGACAGCGAGTCCGCGGTGGCGTCCGACTCGGCGGCGCGGTCGGCGGCCTCGTCGAGGCGGTCCGAGGCGTCGTCGAGCGCGTCGGCGGTCCGCTCGCGGGCGGTGTCGAGCGCTGCGGCGCCCTTCTCGCGGGCGGAGTCGAGGGCGGCGCCGCCCTTCTCGCGGGCCGAGTCCATCGCGTCGCCGGCCTTCTCGACCAGCGAGGGGCCGTCCTCGCGCTCGGAGTCCGGCACCTCGATCGGGTCGAAGGGGCCGTGCACGTCGGTGACGTTGACGTTGACGACGACGCGCTCGCGGGTCAGCTGAGCGGCGGCCTTGCCGACCTGCTCGCGGACGGCGTCGATGACCTCCTGGACGGGGCGCGGGTACTCCGACACCAGGTCGAGGTCGAGGACGAGCGCGCCGTCGACGCGGGCGATGCTCACGCCGGGGCTCGTGCTGGTGCCCAGGACGGCGCGGGTCGCGCGGTCGAGGGTGCGGGCGGCGGCGCCGCCGAGGTGGTGGACGCCGGTGACACCGGCGGTGGTCTCCGCGGCGGCGGTCGCGAGCAGGCGCTCGATCGACTCGTCCTCCGGGTGCGCGCCGTCGATGGCGCGGAGGTCGTTCGTTCCGACGGTGTCGGTCATGGGGTACTCCTCAGTGGTCTTCCGGCCCTCCCGAGCGGGAGGGCCGGATCGTCCGGTGCGGCGGGTGCGCGGCACGGGGCGGCGCGGACGCCGCTACTGCACGCGGGCGCTGCTGCTCATCCTGGTGCGGAGGCCGCTGACGATCTGGATGACCACGGGGGTCTCCTCGCCCAGCACAGCGTCCCAGCTCTTCACCGCGTCGTCGATCGCGCGGCGGGTCCGCATCGGCGAGACGCCGCGGCGGGTGTGCGCGGTGACGCGGAGGACCGTGCGGTGCTTGACCTCGAAGGCGGTGACGTCGAGCGCGACGATCGAGGGATCGTGCGACAGCGCCTCCTCGAGGACGTGCTCGGCGACCTTCGCGTCGATGGTGACGGAGCCGCCGGTCGGCGTGCCCGCGCCGGAGCCGGAGCCCACGCGCAGCAGGGTCGACGTGCGTCCCCGGCCCTGGCGCACGATGAAGCGCACCAGCAGCAGGATCAGCACGAGGGCGACCACGGCCGTGACCCAGAGGATCCACGGCTGCCCGCCGGACAGGGCGTCGCTGGTGGGCTGCGTCGCGTCCTCCGCGCCGGTGGACACCGTCTGCTGGACGTCGGGGAACAGGGCTCCCGCCGCGACGGCACCGCCGGCGAGCAGGAGCACGAGGCCCACGACGAACAGGAGGAGGCGGTTGAGGAACCGGTTGGTGGTGGTCATCGGACCGTCCCCTTCTCGGACAGGCGCACGCGGGCCGTGAGCTTCGGGCTGATGTCGTAGCCGGCGAGCTCGGCGTCGACCGCCTCGCGGATGGTGCCGACGTCGAGGCTGCGCCCGGAGGTGCGGCCGACGGTGACACCGGCCGTGCGTCCGCCGATCGACACCGACACCTGGTCGGGGTCGACGTCGCCGGCGTAGGCGGCGGTGCGGGCGAGGCTCTGCGCGATCACGCGGTCGTCGATGACGGCCGCGGTGCGGTCGGCGGCGGCGCGGCGGCGGCCGCGACGACCCGGGGAGAAGGACACGACGATCAGGACGAGCCCGATCAGCGCGGCGACCACTCCGCCGGCCACGATCAGCGGGACGGGAGCGCTCGCGGCGCCGAGCACCGCGGCCGCTCCGTCCTGCGGGGCGACGAGCAGCGCGGGCTGCCCGAGGGCGGCGAGCACCGCCTCCGTGCCGATCCACGCGAAGACGAGGATGAGCAGGACCGCGAGGACGATCGCCGAGGTGGAGCGGGACGAGGTGATCTCGCGCCGGACGAGCCGGGGATAGAGGGCTCCGGTGGAGCGGGTCCCTGAGGCTGCGGGGGTCGTCACGAGACTCTCCTTCGCTCGCGCAGGTCGGCCCCGGTGATCCGGAGGTCGACGCGCCCGATGGTGGACCCGGTCAGCTCGAGGCAGCGGGTGCGGATGGTGGACTGGGCCGTGCTGAGACGGCTGAGGACCGTGCCGGAGCGGCGGTCCCCCTCGCCGAGCGGACGGATGCGCAGGGGGGCCTGCGCGGTGACGTGCAGCTTCCCCCCGTCGTCGTCCAGCTCGACCGAGACGTCCGACGCGTCGACGTCGAGCGCCTCCGCGGTGACGGCCGACACGACCCTGCGCACGGCGCGCGAGGTGATCGTCGTGCGGCCGTGGCGGGCCTGGTCGGCCATCACCGCCGCGGTCACGAGGACCGCCGCCCGCGGAGGGTGTCGGCGAGCGAGCTCAGGTCGAGCTTGCCCTCGACGACGCGGCCGACGCCGTAGCCGATGGCCATGGCGAGGGCGACCCAGAGGAGTGCCCAGAAGCCGAAGACCAGGCCGGTGACGGCGAGGACGGCGCCCAGGATCAGGCCGAGGTGGGACGGAGTCACTTGACGCGGCTCTCGGTGTCCTCGTCCTTGTCGTCCGAGGGGATGTAGACGTCGGCGATGGTCACGTTGACCTCGGTGACCTCCATGCCGACGACCGAGGAGATGGCCTCGGAGACGGCGGAGCGGATGCTGTCGGCGAGCTTCTGCAGCGCGACGGGGTACTCGGCGACGACGGTGATGTCGGCGGCGACCTGCTTCTCGCCGACCTCGACGGAGATGCCCTGGCCGCGGTCCTGCGCGTTGATCGCGTTGCGGATGGCGCCGATGGCGCGGGCGGCTCCGCCACCGAGGTCGTGGACGCCGGCGACCTGGCGGGCGGCGATGCCGGCGACCTTCTCGACGACGCCGTCGGCGATCGTGTTCTTGCCCGTGGAGGTCTCGGTGCCGTGCTTCGCGGTCGTGGTGGCGACGGTGCTGGGGGTGACGTTGGTCATGATGCTCTCCCTGGTAGAAGGTGATGCGCGACTCGGTCGCGGTGACGACGATCCGTCGCACATGAATCAGACGTGCGGGGCTCCGGGATCGTCCCGCCGGATCAGCCAGTGCGCAGGAAACATCGAGCGACGACGCGCTCTGCGGCCAGTGCCGTCCACAGGTCCAGGAGATGCGCGGCAGCTGTCGGTGAAGCGGGCGTCCGGGTGGGCTCCGGGCGGACCCCGCGCGGTCCCGGGGCAGGCTCCACACTGCGCCCAGGCCCGTTTTGTATACAGCGGACGCAGAATCACCGCACGGTCGGCGCCCTCTCGCCCGGTTCGACGCCCGCGTGCGCAGGTTGTAGCATCGTGGAAACCTGCCCGAAACGGTGTTTGGGATACAAAAGAGGAGTCCTCGCGGTGACCATCACTCTGGAGCCGCCTCACCCCTCGCCCTGCTGGGAGCTACACATGTCAGCTGTATCCCGCACCACCGCTCCGCCCGCCTCCGGACACACGGTCGCCTCCGTCCTCGACTCCATCGGCTTCACCCGCGCGCAGTTCTGGATCTTCCTGCTGATCCTCGCCGGAGAGTTCTTCAACACGCTCGAGCAGAACTCGGTGGGTGCCATGGGCAGTCACATCAAGGAGACGCTGCAGATCGGCGACATCCAGCTCACGACGATCAACACCGCCACGGTCATCGGCGGACTGATCGGCCGCCTGCTGGCCGGCTACCTCGCCGACCGCTACGGCCGCCGCTTCTCGCTCAGCCTGAACCTGCTGATCTACACGCTCGGCGGACTGCTCAGCGCCGTCGCGATGAACTACGAGATGCTGCTCGTCAGCCGCCTCATCGTCGGCATCGGCATCGGCGGCGAGTTCATGATCGGCCTGGTCATGCTCTCCGAGATGGTCTCCACCCGCTTCCGCGGCACCGCGATCGGCGCCGTCAACGTCGGCGCCGGGGGCCTGGGCAACTTCCTCTCCTACGGCCTGTTCCTGCTGCTGCTCGGCCCGCTGGAGACCCCGCTCGGCGGCCCCGACTCGGTCTGGCGCTGGTCGTTCGTGATCCTCGCGGTCCCCGCGCTGCTGGTCGTCTTCTACCGCCGCAAGCTGCCGGAGACGCCGCGCTGGCTGCTCTCGCAGGGCCGCACGGAGGAGGCGAACCGCTCGCTCGCGATCCTCGCCTCGAACTCGCTCACCCCCACCACCGCCCGCCCGCCCGTCGAGCTCTCGCCGGACGACCTGCCGCCCGTGCGGATGTCCGCCTCCCCCGCCGCGGTGTTCAGCCGCCCGGTGATCCGCCGCACCGCCGCCCTCGGCATCGCGTCCTGGATGGCCTTCGGCTCGCAGGTCACGCTGAACTTCCTGATGCCGACCCTGCTGGTCGAGCGCGGCTACTCCGTCTCGGAGAGCCTGCTGTACACGATGATCATGAACATCGGCTCGCTCCTCGGAGCGACGACCGCGGCCCTGATCGCCGGTCGCGTCGGCCGCCGCACCGCCGTCGGCGCCGCCGGAGTCCTCGGCTGCCTCACCGCGCTCGCCTTCGCCGGGTTCGGCAACGGCACCGGGGCGATCCTCGTGCTCGGCGCTCTCTTCCAGTTCTTCACGATGGTCACCAACACGACCCTCGCCACCTGGACCGCCGAGATCTTCCCGACCGCGATCCGCGCCTCCGGAGCCTCGATCGTCAACGGCATCGGCAACATCGCCGGAGCGGTCATGCCGTTCCTCGCCGTCGCGCTCTACGGCTCGTTCGCCTTCGCCGGCGTCTTCGGCCTCGCCGCCGTGATGTACGCGGTGCTCGTCGTCGCCTCCCGCTTCGCCCCGGAGACCCGGGGACGCTCGCTCGAGGACGTCAACGAGAACGCGATCGCCGCCGCCGCCCACTGACCCACCCCCGCCCCCGGCGCTCCGGCGCCGGGGGCGCGACCCACCACCGGACAGCACCACAAGGAGCACCATGGACACCCTCACCGTCTCGGCCACCGCCAACGGACTCAACTACCTCCCCGAGTACGTCGCCGACGTCGGCGGCCTGTTCGCCGAGCGCGGCCTCGCCGTCACCGCCACCGCCTGCGACCCCTGGACCGGCGTCCTCGACGACCTCGACTCCGGCGCCGCCGACCTCGCCCTCGGCGGGCTCTGGGTCCCCGGCATGTACGCCGGCACCAGCCGCGAGCTGACCGTCGTCGGCCAGCTCAACCACCGCTTCCCGATGACGATCGTGGCCCGCCACGGCTCCGGACCGGTCGGGCTGGACTGGCTGGCCGGCAAGGTCGTGCTCGCCCCGGGCGCCGGCGGCAGCGCGCCGTTCGAGTTCACCGCGGGCCTGATCCGCGAGGCCGGCCTCGACGTCTCCGCCACCCGCTGGGCGCGCGACCTGTCCACGGCGATGATGCTCGAGCTCTACCGCGACGGCCTCGGCGACGCGATCGTGCTCGACCTGCTCTCGGCGAAGGAGCTCGTCGCGGCCGGCGGCGGGCAGATCGTCTTCCGCCACCTCGACGCGGGCGTGATGCCCAACAGCGTCTACTACACCCGCACCGAGCGGGTCGAGGAGCTCGCCGACCGCACCGAGCGCTTCGTCGACGCGATCGAGACGGCGATGCAGCGGATCACGGCGGGCGAGGCCGGCGCCGAGATCGACGCGGTGCTCGCCGCGCGCTGGCCCGACCGCGACCCGGTGCTGCTGCACGAGGCCGCCGACGAGATGGCCGCCGGCGGGGTCTGGGACACGACCGTGATCGACGAGGCCGCCTCCGACCGCTGGATGCGGATCCTCGCGGAGGCCGGGCTCGTCACCCGCGCCCCCTCCCTCGCCGAGCTGACCGGCCGCACGACGGTCGGCGCGCGCTGATGACGCTCGTCCTCGCCTCCGAGCAGATCGCCGGGCTGCTCCCCGACGTCGACGTGCTCGGCGCCGTCGAGCAGGTGTTCGCGGACCTCGGCTCCGGCGCGCTGCACCAGGGCGCGCCGACGGCCCTCGCGGGCGAGGACGACGGGCTGATCCTGCCGATGGCGGTCCGCTCCGACGCCCTGGGCCTGGCCGCCGTGAAGCTGATGGCCGACCTGCCCGGCAACGCGGCGCGCGGGCTGCCGACGCAGCGCTCGACGATCCTGGTCACCTCGCTGCTCACCGGGGAGTGCGTGGCCGTCCTGGACGGAGCGCTGATCACCCGGGCCCGGACCGCCGCCGCCTCCGCGGTCGCCACCCGGCACCTCGCCCGGGCGGACAGCCGGGTGCTCGGGCTGATCGGCGCCGGCAACCTCGCCGTCGCGCACGTCCGCGCACTGCAGGCGGTGCGCGACCTGGACGAGATCGTGGTCTGGTCGCGGTCGGACGCGACGCTCGACCGGTTCGAGGAGGCGGTGGGGCGCCCCGTGACCCGCGCCGCGGATCCGCGGGCCGTCGCCGAGCGCTCCGACGTGCTCTGCACGCTGACGCCGTCGGTCGAGCCGATCGTGCGCGGGGCCTGGCTGCACGCCGGCCAGCACGTGAACGCCGTGGGCGCCCGCCCGAGGCCGGAGCACCGCGAGCTCGACTCGGCGGCGATGGCGGTCGGCACCCTCGTCGTCGACAGCGCCGCCACCGCGCGGGCGAAGTCCGGCGACCTCGTCCTCGCGATCGCGGAGGGCGCCCTCGACGCGGCGGCCGGGCTCCTCGAGCTCGGCGACGTCGTGGCCGGGACCGCTCCCGGCCGCACGCGCGACGACGAGATCACCGTCTTCGACTCCGTCGGCCTCGCCGCGCAGGACCTCGCGGTCGCCGCCGCGCTCATCGACCTCGCGCGGCTGCGGGACGCGGGCAGCGCTGTCCGGCTGTCCGGCGTCCCCGCGGCGGCGGGCCGCTGATGCGCATCGCCGTCGTCAACTGCAACACGACCGAGTCGATGACCGAGACGGCCGCCGCCCGCGCCCGGCTCGCCGTCGGGCCGGGCACCGAGATCGTCGCGATCACGCCGAGCTGGGGCGTCGCCTCGGCCGAGGGCTGGTACGACAGCTTCCTCAGCGCCGCGGCCGTCCTGCACACCCTGGAGCGGCTGCCGGCCGGCATCGACGGCGTCGTGATGGCCGGCTTCGGCGAGCACGGCCGCGAGGGCGCGCGCGAGCTGCTCGACGTGCCCGTCGTCGACATCACGGAGGCGTCGGCACATCTCGCGATGCTGCTCGGCCGCCGCTACGGGGTGGTCACCACGGTCCGCCGCGCGGTCGGCCAGATCGAGGACAGCCTCACCACCGCCGGCCTGATCGCGCACTGCGCCGCGATCGAGGACACCGGGCTCGGCGTCCTCGAGCTGGAGGAGGATCCGCAGGCCACCCTCGACGCGTTCGTCGCCGCTGGCGAGCGCGCGATCGCCCGCGGCGCCGAGGTGATCTGCCTCGGCTGCGCGGGCATGGCGGGGCTCGAGGAGCACGTCGGCGCGCGGCTGCCGGTGCCGGTGGTCGACGGGGTCGCCGCGGCGGCAGCGCTCGTCGAGACCCTCGTCCGCCAGCGGCTCGGCACCAGCCGGATCGACAGCTACGCCCGGCCGCTGCCGAAGGAGCGCAGCTGGCCCGGCGGCTGAGCGCCTCCGGACGGCGAGCGCACCGGGTCGGCCGAGCGTGTTGAATGGTCGCACCGGCGTCGCGAGGAGGACCGTCATGACACTCGCCAGCACCGAGGAGTCGCTCGCCAGCCAGACCTACCGGACGCTGCGCCGGCAGATCATCCTCGGCCAGCACCCGCAGGGATCGCGGCTCGTCGAGGCCTCGCTGGCCGCCGAGCTGCACGTCTCGCGGCTGCCGGTGCGCGAGGCCGTGCCGCAGCTCGCGAACGAGGGCTTCGTGCGGATGCTGCCCCGTCGCTCCACCCGCGTCGCGCAGTGGAGCGTCGAGGACGTGGTCGAGCTCTTCGACGTCCGGCTGAGCCTCGAGACGCTCGCCGCGCGCCTCGCCGCGCAGGCCGTCGCCCGCGGCGCCTCCCTCGCTCCGCTGCTCGAGGCGATCGACGCCGAGCACCGCGCCCTCGACAGCGAGGACTGGCTGGAGGTCGCCGAGACCTCGACCGTCGTGCACGAGGCGATCGTCGAGGTGGCCGGCAGCGCCCTGCTCTCCTCGCTGATGCGCGCCGTGACCGGCCGGATGACCTGGCTGTTCTACCTGACCAGCGCCCGCGACCAGCGCCAGCAGTCCGACGAGCACCACGGCCTGCTCGACGCGATCCGCGCGGGCAACGACCGCCTCGCCGAGTCGATCGCCTTCACCCACATCGAGAAGGGCCGCGCGCCGTCGCTCGCGATGATCGGCGGGCAGTGACGTCCGTGGCGCGGCGGCCGAGCGCTCAGTGGCGCAGCGTGTGGCTCGGCAGCTCCTGGAAGCGGGTCTGGTAGGCGCTCGCGAAGCGGCCGAGGTTGCCGAAGCCCCAGTCGCGGGCGACGGCGGCGACGGTCGTCGAGCAGGGGTCGCCCTCGACGAGGTCGTGGTGGGCGCGGTCGAGGCGGACGTCGCGGAGGTAGACCGACGGCGAGACGCCGAGGTGGCGCTGGGTGGCCTGCTGCAGGGTGCGGGTGTGCAGGCCGGCGGCGCGGGCGGCGTCGGCCGGGGTGATCGGCTCGTGCGCGTGGTGCTGCAGGAAGTCCAGGGCGACGCGGGTGCGGGAGGCGGAGGGACGGCGGAGCACGGCGGGGACGTCCCAGGCGCGCCACGGGAAGAGCAGCAGCAGCGCGCGGGCGAGGTTGAGCTCGGCGGTGAAGCGCACCAGCGGGGCGATCGCGGCGCTCGCGAGCGCGGCCGTCGCGTCGGTCACGGCCGTGCGCCAGCGGGCGAGCACTCCGGGGTCGGCGTCGGCCTCGTGGTCGAAGGAGACGGGCTGGCGGGGGCCGGAGTGCGACTCGGTCGCGACGTCCTCGAGGAAGCCGGGCGCGAAGTGCACGAGGTTCTGGCGGTGCGGCTGGTAGGCCAGGCCGAACTGGCGCTCGGCGGGCAGCAGGAACGGCGCGGACGCGGCTCCGGTGCGGGTGAAGGGGCGCAGGTTGAGCTGGCCGCCGCCGGCGCGGAACCAGCCGACGACGTACTCGCGCAGGTGTGCGATCTCGCCGGTCAGCGCGCCCGCGCAGTCGGAGGTGCGGAGGGTGACCCGCTCGCTCCCGCGGTAGGCGTAGCGGAAGGAGAAGCCGCGCGAGCCCGGCTCCACGCGGAACGAGCCGCCGCCGTACGCCTCGGCGTAGACCGCGGACGCCTCGGCGGGGTCGCCTCCGGCGGCCTCGAACCGGCGCTCGGTGCCGCCGGAGAGGTCGCCGGCGGAGGCGAAGGGGCTGCCCATCGTGAAGGTCGAGCCGGGGGTCGCGGTCGAGCCGGGGGTCGCGGTCGAACCGGGGACGGCCGGGCGTGCCGTCGGTGGCGGGGAGGTGTGCATGGTCGGGCTTCTCTCGGGGTCTGGGAGATCAGAGGCGGACGGGGGTGGGCCTCGGGGCTCTACAGATACAGACGGGTCGACGGCCGGAAACGTCACGGATCCGGGGCGTGCTCGCAATCCGGCCAGCGGATTCGCCGGTGAGGGTGGAGGCTGATAGGCATTCGGAGCGGCGCCTGCGGAGAACGCCCGCAGGCGTGGAACGACGGCGGAACGACGGGAGGTGGCGATCGTGGCGGACGCGGCACAGCCCGACGACGCCCGGCCCGACGACCCGCTGCTCCGCGCCTCCGACGCCACGCTCGCCTCGCGGGCCGTGGACGGCGACGTCGCCGCGTTCGAGCAGCTCGCCCGGCGCCACGGCGCGCTGATGCGGGTCTACGCCGCCAAGCTGCTCGGCTCCGAGGCGGAGTCCGACGACATCGTGCAGGAGGCGTTCCTCACCGGCTGGCGCCGCCTCGGCGACCTGGACAGCCCCGCGCACATCCGGAACTGGCTGATGCGGATCGTCTCGCACAAGGCGATCGACCGGATCCGCGTCCGGCGCCGCCACGACGACATCGACGACTGGGACCCGCCCGCGCCCGCCGAGCACTCGCCCGAGCGGATCGTCGAGGCGCGGCTCCAGCTGGACGCCGTCTGGGAAGCACTGGACCGATTGCCCCCCGATCAGCGACGCTGTTGGCTGCTCCGCGAGACCGCCGGCTACAGCTACCAGGAGATCGCCGACGCTCTCGAACTCCCCGTCTCGACGGTCCGCGGCCTGCTCGCCCGAGCCCGCCGCTTCCTGCTCCACGAACTGGAGGCATGGCGATGACCACCGACGACATGCCCACCGCCGAGCCCGACGAGAACGCCGTGCCCGAGAGCGCCGTGCCCGAGAGCGCCGTGCCCGAGAACGACGTGCCCGAGAACGACGTGCCCGACGACGACCTCGACGGCCACACGCTCGAGGAGCTGGGCGAGTACCTCGACCGCGGGCGCACCCCCGTCGATCCCTCCATCGAGGGCTCCGCGGCCTGCCGGCTCGCGCTCGCGAACCTCACCCGCTTGAACGAGCTGTCGGCCACCGCGCTGCGCCGCCGCGCCGACGCGGAGCCGGACCGCGACGAGGTCTGGATCGCCGGGCTGCTCGACGCGATCCGGTCCGAGGTGCGCTCCGGGCGCGACGTGCCGATCCGCCACCCCGACCCGACGCTGCGGCTCGCGCTGACCGAGGCGGCGGTGCGCGGGATGATCCGGCGCGCGGGCGACACGATGGGCGGCGTCATCATGGGCCGCTGCACGCTCGACGGCGATGTCGGGACCCCGGGCGCGGTGATCCGGGTCGACGTCACCTTCGCGCTCGAGTTCGGCGTGCCGGTGGCGACCGCCGCGGACCGCCTGCGCGAGCGGATCCGCTACGCCCTCGAGCGGCACACCGAGCTCGTCGTCGGTGCGATCGACGTGACCGTGGACGACGTGTACCCGAGCAGGGAGGACCAGCCGTGACCGACAGCACTGCGACCGACAGCACTGGGATCGACAGCACCGGGACCGACGACAGCACCCTCGACGACAGCGCCCTCGTCGACTCGGCCCGCGAGGACACCGCCCGCGACGACACCGCGCTCTCGCAGCGCCTCACCGCGGCGATCCGCGACTCCGAGGGGGTCACCGGCGTCTATCCGGCCCAGCCGATCCTCGAGGCGGCCGCTGATGCGCTGGCCGTGAAGCTCGCCCTGCGGCAGCCGGACGTGCTCGTCGACATCGACCGCTCGGACGGCTTCACCACGGTGAGCGCGCACATCGCGGCGACCGCGGCGCTGCCCGCGCCCGAGACCCTGCGCGCGGTCGGCGAGGAGCTGCGGCGCCTGCTGGACGCGGAGCCGTCGGTGACGGGCCCGCTCGCCGTGAACGTGAAGGTCCGGCTGATCGAGGACTCGGGCCGCGCCGCGGAGTGACGGACGCCTCGTCTCGCGCGGAAGGCGTGCACAACTCAGGCTGAACGGCCCGAAATCGCGAGAGATCGCGTCGATCGGGGCATCCAGCCTTAGTTGTGTACCGGTTCCGCCGGAGACGCGCGATTCAGCGCTGCCAGGCGGGCCACTCCGGGTCGTGACCGGGCCAGACCTCGACGCCGGGCTCCGCCGCGAGGTCGGCGAGGCGCTCGATCGAGCGCTGGGCCGCCTCGGCGTCACCGGGACGCGCCGTCCAGCCGCAGGCGGTGCGCTCGTCGAGGTTGCGGCGGAGGTCCGCCGCGTCGCAGGCGAGCACGATCGAGCGGTCGGCGAGGTCGATCCGGAACGACTGGTGGCCAGGGGTGTGCCCTCGGGTGTCGAGGGCGGTGACGCCGGGGGCGAGCTCGGTGTCGCCGTCGAGGAGCACCACCCGGACGTCGGCGTCGAGGAGGTCCTGCGGGACGACGGTCTCGCGGCGGCCGAGGCCCTCGCCGAGCCACTCCCACTCCCGCCGCTGCAGGGCGACGGGGGTGCCGGCCGGGACGAGGCGCAGCCCGCCGGTGTGGTCGAGGTGCAGGTGCGAGAGGGCGACGAGGGCGAGGTCCTCCCAGCGCAGGCCGGCCGCCGCGATCTGCTCGGCGAGCGCGTCGCCGGGCGGGACGACGGCGGTGTAGCTCTCGTAGTCGTAGTGCGCGGCGCGCTGGGCGGGGTCGCGGACCCGGTCGAGGTGGAAGCCGCCGTCGATCAGGATCCAGGAGTCGCCGAGGTCGATCGCGGCGCCGGTGACCGGCTCGAGCAGGAAGCGCGCCGGGTCGCCGCCGCGGAGCGAGATCGACTCCGCGATCGGCTCGTGGCCGAGCACGAGCGGGACGAGGCGGCGGGGGCGGCCGAGCGGAAGGGCGCCCGGCCAGTCGTCGGCGATCACGGGAACCTCCTGCAGCTCTTCCGATTGGATCCAATATAGTCGTGAATGAATCCACGACCATCCTTCCGCACGAGACGAGGGCTCGCATGACCGGCGCCATCCCGATCAACATCCCGATCACCACCGAGATGCTCCACTGGGGCCGTCGGCCGACCTACGAGATGGTCGAGCAGATCGTGGACGGCTACCCCTCCGACGTCTCGCGCTGGCTGATCGGTGCGCACACCGGCACGCACGTCGACGCGCCGTCGCACTTCGTGCCGGGCGGCGCGACCGTCGACGAGATCGCGCTGGAGAGCGTGGTCGGGCCGGTGCGGGTGCTCGATCTGCGGCACGTCGCGGAGGAGATCACGGACGAGGACCTCGTCGCGGCCGGTGCCGAGGGGGCCGTGCGCGTGCTGTTCCGCACGCGCAACTCGACCGATGCACTGACCCGGGCGGTGAAGTCGGAGACCTGGGTCGGCCTCGCGCCGAGCGGCGCGCGCTGGCTGGTCGAGCACGGCGTGCTCTTCGCGGGCCTGGACTACATGACGATGGAGGCGCCCGCGCACACCGAGGAGTGGCCGACCCACGTGATCCTCTGCGGCGCCGGCGTCGTGATCCTCGAGAACGCGGACCTCGCGCAGGTCGAGCCCGGCGACTACCTGATGGTCTGCCAGCCCGTCGCCTTCGAGGGCCGCGAGGCCGCGCCCGCCCCGACGGTCCTGCTCCCCCTCCCGTGACCCGCCCCCCGCGAGATGCCACTTATGAGCGCGACACGCCGTGGAAAGCGCTCACAAGTGGCATCTCGCGGAGAGAGGCAGGCTCGCGGAGGGGGTCAGACTCCTGCGGGCTCCAGGGCGCCCTGCTGCTCGCGGTCGAGCTCGGTGCGGACGGAGCGCTCACCGGCGAGCTCGCGCGGGGTGCGGGGGGCCAGGAGGCCGACCACGATGAAGGTGCCGAAGCCGATCGCCGCGGCGACGAGGGTGGCGTAGCCGTCGAAGCCGGCGCCGATCAGGTCGTTCGGGACGTAGAGGATGTCGTTCGGCACGCCGTAGAGCGTCGGGGTGAGCGCCAGGAAGACCAGGCGGACGACCAGGCCGACGCCGGCCGCCGTGAGCGCGGCGACGACTCCGGGGCGCTTCCAGAAGACGCCGAGCAGGAAGGGCGCGGCGAGGCAGGCGAGCATGATGTCGAACGCGAGCGTCAGCAGGATGCCGGTCTGGCTGACCCGGATCGCGAGGAACGAGCCGAGGATCACGATCGGCACCATGGCGACGCGGGTCCAGCGCAGCAGCGGGTCCGGGCCGCTGCCGGAGTGGCGGCGGACCGAGAGCACGTTGCGGACGACGATCGCCGAGGTGGCGAGGATGGCGCCGGACGCCGTCGAGAACGACGCGGCGACGACTCCGGAGAGCACCAGGATCGCGATGACCGGCGGCGCGTAGTCGTCGAGCAGCGTGAACAGCACCGGGCCGTCGGCGGCCGAGAGGCCCAGGACGGCGGTGGCGCTGAGGGCGACGATGGCGAAGATCGAGCCGATCGCCGCGGTGCCGACGGCGGCGGCGTAGCAAGCGCGGCGGGCGACCTCGGGCGACTTGGCGCCGAAGATCCGCTGCATGAAGTCGATCGCGACGAGGTCGCCGATGCCGAGGGCGACGAGGGTGGCCCAGTTGACGGGGGCGCCCATCGCCGGGTCGGTGAGCTGCTCGAAGTCGAACGGCCCCATGCCCTCGGGGATGACGATGCCGTAGGCGAGCGCGACCCAGACCAGCAGCGAGATCGCCGCGACGACCGTGATCACGGTCTGGATGGCGGCGGTGTACGCGTCGGAGAAGAGGCCGCCGGCGATCGTGTAGCTGAGCACGAGGGCGACCGAGAGGATCACGCCCCAGGCGTACGGGATGCCGGCGAAGCGCTCGAGCAGGAAGCCGCAGGCCACCAGGTTGCCGGCCAGCAGGATCGTGAAGGAGAAGACCATGATCACCGAGGCGACGACCTCGGTGGTGCGGTCGTAGCGCATCCGGAAGAAGTCGGCGAGGGTGAAGAGCTTCATCGCGTTCATCGGCTTGGCGAGGAAGAGGCCCGTGATCAGGAGGCAGATCGCCAGGCCGATCGCGAGCGAGGCGCCCGCCCAGAAGCCGAACTGCGAGGTGAGGTCGGTGTTGCCGACGGTGGCGTTCGAGTCGACCGCGGCGGCCGTCAGGCTGACGGCGACGAGCGGGATGCCGAGGCGGCGTCCGGCGACGAGGTAGTTGGCGCTGTCGCCGTCGATCTTGCGGGCGACCGCGATGCCGACGGCGAGGATCACCACGACGGTGATCCCCACTCCGAGGATGATCATGCGTGCTCCGAGCTGCTGGGTGGTGCGGCGGGGTGTTTCTATCGGTTGATAGACACGGATCCTGCCGCGCGCTCGGTCGCGGTTCTTTTCGGGCGTGGGTCGATCCTGTTAACTCCGGCGCGCGGGCCCCTCGGCCACACCTCAAAAGTTGTCGTATCGGGCGCTCGAGTACGACAACTTTTGGAGAGTGGACGGGCGCTCGGGAGTGGGCGGGCGCTCGGGAGTGGGTGGGCACTCAGGAGTGGCGGCGGGGCGTCAGCGCAGGTGGGCGAGCAGGGCCGGGCCCTCGGCGAGCGCCTCGGCGACGGCGGGGCGCGAGAGGTCGAGGACGCGGAGGGCGGCGAGGGCGACCGCCTCCGCGGAGGGGCCGGGCTCGGCGGGCTGCCGGCGGCGCTGGAGGATGACGTTCTCGACGAGGGCGAGCACGAGCGAGGCGCCGGTCGCGGGGTCGGCGGCGCCGCAGGCCGCGACGAGGGTGCGGTAGGCGGTCTCCAGCTCGGAGCGGCGGTCGCGGAACACGGCGAAGCGCTCGTCGCCGAGCTCGGGCAGCAGGTAGAGCGCGCCGACGTTGTGCTCGCCGGCCGCGAGCAGGCGGGCGTCGGAGACGCAGAGCGCCCAGAGGCGGGCGGCCGGCGGTTCGTCGCGGGTGAGCAGCACGGCGGCGGTGTCGAGCGAGGGCTGCACCGTGCCGAGCAGCAGCTCGAGCAGCACCGCGTGCTTGCCGCCGAAGTGGTGGTACAGCGACGCCTGGCGGATGCCCGCCGCCGCGGCGATGGCGTGCGTGCTCGTGCCGCCGAACCCCTCGGTGCAGAAGAGCGCCGCGCTCGCCGCGAGGATGTCCGCCCGCGTGCCCAGCCCGGTGAGCGACGCCCCGGAGGCGCGCGGCCGTCCGGGGGGTGCGCTCGACATGCGCTCGACCGTAGCAGCGCCCGGAGCCCCCTCCGCTCCTCGAAAGTTGTCGTACTCGGCGGTCGAGTACGACAACTTCTGGAGAGTGGGGTGGGGTGGGACGCGCGCGAAACACGATCGCAACGTCGGGGTCACAGCGGCGACACGGGGGCGCGGTTGACTTCCTGTCGAGCGATAGAAACCCCGGCAGCGACCGGACCAGCAGACGGAGCAGGCGCAGCATGACGACATCAGGCACCTCGACCACGGCGGGTGCGCGCGAGCACGCCCGCGCCCAGGAGGCGGCGGCGGCGACCACGCGCCCCGACGCGCCGGAGGGCGTCGCCCCGGCGGACCTGCGCTGGTCCGAGCGGATCGAGGGCGGCGGCTACGGCCACCGCGTCCTCGCCCGCGGGACGCACCTCCGAATGACCGACGTCACCGGCGACGCGTGCGTCTCGCTCCTGGTCTACAACGCGCTGGAGCCGCACGAGCGGCTGAACGTCGCGGACACCGTGAAGGTGCAGTGGCAGGTCTACGCCGGCGCCGGCCAGCTGCTGCTCAGCGACCAGGGCCGCGTGCTCGCGAGCGTCGTCGCCGACGACTCCGGCCGCCACGACACGATCTACGGCACGACCGCGCTGGCGCGGAACGTCGAGCGCTACGGCGACGGCTCGCCGCAGGGCCCGTCGCCGGCCGGGCGCGAGCTGCTGCTGCTCGGCGCGGCCAAGCACGGGCTCGGCCGGCGCGATCTGCCGCCGAGCGTCTCGTACTTCCAGGGGGTGCGGATCCGCGAGGACGGCAGCCCGGAGTGGCTCGGCGGCGCCGGCCCCGGCCGCTCGGTGACGCTGCGGCTGGAGATGCCGGCGATCGTCCTGCTGGCGAACACCGCGCATCCGCTCGACCCGCGGCCGGACTTCACGGTCGGCGCGGTCGACGTGCACGCCTGGGCGGGCGAGCCGGCGAGCGCCGACGAGCGCGACGCCACTCCCGAGGGCCGCCGCGCCTTCCTGCAGACCGACGAGTACCTGAGCGCGAGGGGCATCGCATGAGCACCACCGGCACCGACACGAGCACGAGCAGCAGCGACACCACCACCGCCTACGGCACCGAGACCCACCGCGAGACGGTCGCCGCCCGCGCCCCCTGGTCCCGCCTCCTGAAGCGCGGCGAGCACCTGACCATCGTCGACGTCGACGGCAACCAGGCCGTCGACTTCCTCGCCTACGACGCGGAGGACCGCACCGCCTACTCCGCCGCCGCGACGCTGCAGGCGCAGGAGACGGTCTACCTCGTCACCGGCTCGGTGCTCCGCGACGCCGAGCACCGCCCGCTGCTGACCGTCGTGGCGACCGACGTCGAGCGCCACGACACCCTCGGCGGCGCCTGCTCGAAGGAGAGCAACGCGCTCCGCTACGGCTTCCACACCACGGCGCAGCACGCCTGTGCGGAGAACTTCGTCGCCGAGCTCTCCCGGCACGGGATGGGCAAGCGCGACCAGGTCTCGAATGTGAACTGGTTCATGAACGTGCCGGTGGACCCGGACGGCGCCCTCGGGATCGTCGACGGCATCTCCTCCCCCGGCCTCAGCGTCACCCTGCGGGCCGAGCGGGACACCCTCGTCGTCGTCTCGAACTGCCCGCAGATCAACAACCCGTGCAACGGCTTCGACCCGTCGCGCGCGGAGATGATCGTGCACAGCGGCGAGAACGCGGGAACGGGCACCGCATGACCTTCGACACCCTCCTCGTCGCCAACCGCGGCGAGATCGCGGTCCGCATCCTCCGCACCGCGAAGGCCATGGGCCTGCGCACGGTCGCGGTCTACTCCGACGCCGACCTCGGCGCCGCGCACGTCGCGCTCGCCGACGAGGCGGTGCGGCTCGGCCCGGCGCCCGCGGCCGACAGCTACCTACGGATCGACCGGATCCTCGCGGCGGCCGCGCAGACCGGCGCCGGCGCGATCCACCCGGGCTACGGCTTCCTCAGCGAGAACGCCGAGTTCGCGCGCGCCTGCGCGGCGGCCGACATCGTCTTCGTCGGCCCCACTCCCGAGCAGCTCGAGGTGTTCGGCGCCAAGCACACCGCGCGCGACGCAGCCGAGCGCGCGGGCGTGCCGCTGCTGGCCGGCACCGGGCTGCTCGACGACGCCGACCACGCGGCCCGCGAGGCCGACCGGATCGGCTACCCGGTGATGCTCAAGGCGACGGCGGGCGGCGGCGGCATCGGCATGCGCGCCTGCCGCGACGAGGCCGAGCTGCGCGCCGCCTGGCGCGAGGTGCGGCGCCTGGCCGAGGCCGGCTTCTCCTCCGCCGGCGTGTTCCTGGAGCGGCTGGTCGAGCGCGCCCGGCACGTCGAGGTGCAGGTCTTCGGCGACGGCGCCGGCCGCGTGGTCTCGCTCGGCGACCGCGACTGCTCGCTGCAGCGCCGCAACCAGAAGGTCGTCGAGGAGAGCCCCGCGCCGGATCTGCCGGACGCCGTGCGCGAGCGCATCGCGGAGGCGTCGCGCCGGCTCTGCGCCGAGGCCGGCTACCGCAGTGCGGGCACGGTCGAGTACATCTACGACCCGGTCCGGCAGGAGGCGGCGTTCCTCGAGGTGAACACCCGCCTGCAGGTCGAGCACCCGGTGACGGAGTCGCGCTACGGCATCGACCTGGTCGAGTGGATGCTGCGGCTCGCGCAGGGCGAGACGGCGTTCCTCGACGCGGTCCCGGAGCCGAGCGGGGCGGCCGTCGAGGCGCGGGTCTACGCGGAGAACCCGGACCTCGGCAACGCGCCGAGCTCCGGCACCATCACCGGGCTGCAGTTCCCGGACGACGTCCGCGTGGACGGCTGGATCCGCCCCGGCAGCGACGTCTCCACCTCCTACGACCCGCTGCTCGCGAAGGTGGTCGTCAGCGGCGCGACTCGCGAGGGGGCCTGGGCCGCGCTCGGACGGGCGCTCGCCGCCACCCGGGTCGACGGCATCGCGACCAACGTCGGACTGCTGCGGGCGATCGCCGCCGAGCCCTCGGTGCTCGCGGCCGAGCACTCCACCGCGACCCTCGACGACCTGCGCGACGCGAGCCCGCGGGTCGAGGTACTGAAGGGCGGGATGCTGACCACCGTGCAGGACGCGACCGGGCGCCTGGGCTACTGGCCGGTGGGCGTGCCGCCGTCGGGGCCGATGGATCCGCTCTCGTTCCGGCTCGGCAACACCGCGCTCGGCAACCCGGAGGACGCGCCGGGACTCGAGATCACGATGAGCGGGCCGACCCTCCGCTTCCACACCGCCACCCGCGTGGTGCTGACCGGGGCACCCGCGCCCGCGACCCTCGACGGCGCGCCCATCGCGCAGTGGGAGCCGGTCGCGGTGCCGGCCGGCGGCGTCCTCGCGATCGGCACGGCTGAGAGCGGCATGCGCATGTACCTGCTGGTCGAGGGCGGGCTCGACATCCCGCTCGTGCTCGGCTCGGCCAGCACGTTCGATCTCGGCGCGATCGGCGGGCACGCAGGGCGCGCGCTCGCCCCGGGCGACGTGCTCGGGCTGCGGACGCCGAGCGTCCCGAACACGGTCGCGATCGTGCCGGCGGAGGAGCGCCCCGCGTTCCCGCACGCCTGGACGCTCGCCGCGCTCGAGGGCCCGCACGCCGCTCCGGAGTTCTTCACCGAGGACGACATGGCCGTCTTCTACGCCACCGACTGGGAGGTGCACTTCAACTCGGCGCGCACCGGCGTCCGCCTGCTCGGCCCGAAGCCGCACTGGGCCCGCGAGGACGGCGGCGAGGCCGGGCTGCACCCCTCCAACATCCACGACACCCCGTACGCGGTCGGCGCCGTCGACTACACCGGCGACCTGCCGATCCTGCTCGGACCCGACGGCCCCAGCCTCGGCGGCTTCACCTGCCCGGCGAGCGTCGCGACCGGCCACCTCTGGCGGCTCGGGCAGCTCCGCCCCGGCGACACCGTGCGCTTCGTGCCGGTCACCGCGGCGCAGGCGACCGGGCTGCTCGACGCTCCGCTCGACGAGCCGGCGGCGGGCCGCGCGGCGGTCGACGACCAGGGCGTGCTGCACCGCCGGCCCGCGCACGACGGCGACCCGTCGCTGGTGCTGCGCCGGAGCGGCGACGCGAACCTGCTCGTCGAGATCGGCGAGATGAGTCTCGACCTCGCCTCGCGGATGCGCGTGCACGCGATCGCCGAGACGCTGGAGCAGGCGGCGCTGCCCGGCGTGATCGAGCTGACCCCGGGCATCCGCTCGCTGCAGGTGCACTTCGACCCGCGGACGACCTCGACCGACGCGGTCGCCGAGGCGGTGCTCGCGGCGGAGGCGCTGCTGCCCGCGACGGCCGACCTGCGCGTCCCGAGCCGCACCGTGCACCTGCCGCTGGCCTGGGACGACCCGTCGACGCGCGAGGCGATCCGCCGCTACATGGCCGGCGTCCGCGACGACGCGCCCTGGTGCCCGTGGAACATCGAGTTCATCCGCCGGATCAACGGCCTGGACAGCGTCGACGAGGTCTACCGCACGGTGTTCGAGGCGGAGTACCTGGTGCTCGGGCTCGGCGACGTCTACCTCGGCGCGCCGGTCGCGACTCCGCTCGACCCTCGGCACCGCCTGGTGACCACCAAGTACAACCCGGCGCGCACCTGGACGCCGCAGAACGCCGTCGGCATCGGCGGCGCCTACCTCTGCATCTACGGGATGGAGGGGCCGGGCGGCTACCAGTTCGTCGGCCGCACGGTGCCGATCTGGTCGACGCACCACCAGGCCGGAGCGTTCGAGACCGGCGTGCCGTGGCTGCTGCGGTTCTTCGACCGCATCCGCTGGTACCCGGTGGAGCCGGAGGAGCTGCTCGAGCTGCGCTCCGAGATGGCCGCGGGGCGGCTGCCGCTGCGGATCGAGGAGGGCGAGTTCGGGCTCGCGGAGTACCAGGAGTTCCTCGCGGAGAACGCGGAGTCGATCGCAGACTTCCGCGCGGTGCAGGCCGGGGCGTTCGGCGCCGAGCGCGCCGCCTGGGAGGCGTCCGGCGAGTTCGACCGCGTGGAGGCGGTGCCCGCGCCGCCCGCGTCCTCCGCCGTGGAGATCCCGGACGGCTGCGAGGGCGTCGAGGCGCCGTTCGTGGCGACGGTGTTCCGGATCGACGTGGCCGTGGGGGATGCGGTCGCCGCCGGGCAGACGCTGGTCGCCCTCGAGGCGATGAAGATGGAGGCGCCCGTGACGGCTCCGGCGGCCGGGCGCGTGGTCGCCGTGGTCGCCGAGGTCGGGGCGCACGTGGCCGCGGGCACGGTGCTCGTGGTGCTGGAGACGAGGGCCGAGCAGGCCGAGGAAGAGGACGCAGCATGAGGGACGACCCGGCGCAGGACCCCGCGCACCAGGACCCCGCGGCGCACGTCGCCGAGCGCTACCGGCGGCTGGCCGCCCGGCCCGAGGCGTTCATCGCCCTGCGGCCCGAGGCCGAGGTGGCCGCGGAGCTGGCCGCCGTCGATCCGGCGCTCCCGCTCGCCGGGCTGCTGTTCGCGGTGAAGGGCAACATCGACGTCGCGGGGCTGGAGACGACCGCGGCCTGCCCGGCGTTCGCCTACGCGCCCGCCGAGGACGCGACCGTGGTGGCGCGGCTGCGCGCGGCGGGAGCCGTGGTGCTCGGCTCGGCCAACCTCGACCAGTTCGCGACGGGCCTCGTCGGCACCCGCTCCCCCTACGGCGCGGTGCGGCACGCGGTGGACCCGTCGCGGATCTCGGGCGGCTCGTCCTCCGGCTCCGCGGTCGCGGTGGCGCTCGGCGGCGCGGACTTCGCGCTCGGGACCGACACCGCGGGCTCCGGCCGGGTGCCGGCCGCGTTCCACGGGCTGGTCGGGCTGAAGCCGACCAAGGGCTGGGTCAGCGCCGCCGGCGTGGTGCCGGCCTGCCGGAGCCTGGACGTGGTGACGGTGATGGCGGCGGATCCCGCGATCGCCCGGCGCGCGCTCGACGTCCTGGCCGGGCCGGATGCCCGCGATCCGCTCAGCCGCAGAGGAGTCGCCGCTCCGTTCGCCTCGACGGCGAGGATCGGCGTCCCGCGGCCCGGGCAGCTCGGCGAGCTCGCGCCCGGCTGGGCCGAGGCGTTCGACGCCGAGGTCGCCCGCTGGGCCGAGGCGGGCGCGACGCTGGTCGAGCTCGACATCGAGGTGTTCCTCGAGACCGCGCGGATGCTCTACGACGGCGCGTTCGTGGCCGAGCGCTACGCGGCGGTCGGCGCGTTCGTCGACGCGCATCCCGAGGAGGTGGACCCGGTCGTCGGCGGCATCGTCTCGCGGTCGCGGGAGCTGCCGGCCTGGAAGCTCTTCCAGGACCAGGAGCGGCTCGACCGCGCGCGGGTGGTGTCGGACGCCGTGTTCGAGCGGATCGACGCGTTGCTGCTGCCGACGACGACCGAGCACCCGACGCTCGCCGCCGTCGCGGCCGACCCGATCGGCGTCAACTCGCGGCTCGGGCGCTTCACCAACTTCGCGAACCTCCTCGACCTCGCGGCCGTCGCCTACCCCGCGGGAGTCGTCCACGGGCTGCCGTTCGGCGTGCAGCTGATCGGGCCCGCGTTCACCGACCACCAGCTCGCCGATCTCGTCTGGAGCCGCTCATGAGCACCACCACCGCGACCACCGTCCTCCTCGCCGTCGCCGGCGCGCACCTGCGCGACCAGCCGCTGCACCACCAGCTCGCGGATCGCGACGCGGAGTTCGTCGAGGCGACGACCACGAGCGCCGACTACCGGCTCTACGCGCTGTCGACCGTGCCGCCGAAGCCCGGCGTCGTGCGGGTCGCCGAGGGCGGCGCGGCGCTCGAGGTCGAGGTCTACCGGCTGACGGAGGCCGCGTTCGGCTCCTTCGTCGCGGCGCTCCCGCAGCCGATGGCCATCGGCTCCGTCTCCCTCGCCGACGGCTCGCTCGTCAGCGGCTTCCTCGTCGAGCCGATCGCCCTCGCCGGCGCGGACGACATCACCGCCTTCGGCGGCTGGCGCGCCTACCTCGCCCGCTGACGCCGCCCTTCCCTGCTGGTCGAGCAGCGCGCAGCGCGTTCCATGCTGGTCGAGTAGCGCGCAGCGCGCTCCATGCTGGTCGAGTAGCGCAGAGCGCGTTCCATGCTGGTCGAGTAGCCCCGCAGGGGCGTATCGAGACCCGACCTCTACAGCACGGTGGATCTCGATTCGCCCTCTCCGCGGGCTACTCGATCAGCATGGAGTGCGCCCGCTCCGCGGGCTACTCGATCAGCATGAAGGCGCGCATCGGCACGCTCGGGCTAGATCGTCGGGAGGAGGATCTCGCGGACGAGGGCGTCGAGGCGGGCGTCGGCGTCGAGGAACTGGCGGAGGGTGCGGCGGGTGGCGCCGAACGAGCCGAACTCGTCGACGGTCATGCCGTCCTCGAAGTAGGCGCGGCGGAACTCGGGCAGCTCGAGCAGCGCGGCCAGGATCTCGGCGGGGACCGGGACGTCGATCTGCGCCGGGTCGACCTCGATGCGGTTCTCGTGGATCAGCAGCTGCCACTCGAACGGCGGCGAGACGACGAGGTCGCCGCCCACCAGCTCCGACCACTGCAGGTGGTTGCGGAACGCGGCCGAGAGGATGCGCGCGCGGTAGCCGCGCTCCCGGAAGATCCGGTACGCCTCCTTGAGCGCCGCGACGCCCGCCCAGTCCAGGTAGCCGGGCTGCACGAGGCGGCGGTCGGCCGCGACCGACGCCTTGATCCAGTCGTCGAGACGCCCGCCCATGATGGTGACGACGGAGCCGAACTCGTGGTCCGGCAGCCCCTCGGCCGCGCGGCGGTCGAAGCCGCGCTCGATCGCCTCGGCGACGGCCACGGCCTGCGCGACGGTGAACGACACCGTCGCGTTGATGCTGACGCCGCGGTAGGTCGCCTCCTCGATCGCGCGGATGCCGATCTCCGTCGCGGGGATCTTCACGATGATGTTCTCGGCGAGCTCCGAGAAGTGCACGGCCTGCGCGACGAGCGCGTCGGCGTCGCGGTGCAGCCGCGGGTCGGTCTGCACCGAGAGGCGCCCGTCCCGTCCGCCGCTCGCGCGGAACGCGGGGAGGAGCAGCTCGGCCGCCTCGATCGACATCTGCTCGATGGCCAGCCAGCCGAGCTCGCTCTCCCCCGCGGTGGGGTGCTGCTCGGCGAGCGCCGCGATCCGCGGACCCCACACGTCGAGGTGCTTCTCGATCGTGGTCAGCGCGATCACCGGGTTGCAGGTCGCGCCGACCGCGCCGAACGCGATCGACCGGCCGAGCTCCTCGAGATCCGCGGAGTCGTTCCAGAGGCTGGTCGCCGTTGCGGCGCCGGCCCGCAGCGGCTCGTACGGGGCGGTCGCTGCGTCGGCGGTCACGGTGGCGCTCATGGTCTTCTCCAGGGGACGGGGCGCGTCGGCGCCGGTGGCAGTGGTGCTCATTCTAGGCGGATTCTGTGCGAATGTCCTGACATTAGGGCAGGCCTTTCCCGCCAGGCGCTCAGCCCAGCAGCGGCTTCTGCGCCGCCCGCTGCCGCGTGTACTCCTCGAACGCCCGCTGCGTGCTCGGCAGCTCGGACACCTCGGCGACGGGCACGTCCCACCAGCCCTCGCCGCTCGGCGCGTAGAGCAGCGGGTCGCTGTTGATGTGGATGAGCGTCGTGCGGTCCGACGCCTTCGCGGCCGCCATCGCGGCGCGCAGGTCGTCGATCGCGGACCCGCTCGGCGCCACCTCGATCACGTCGACGCCGTAGCTGCGCGCGTTCGCGGCGAGATCGAGCGGGATCTCGCGGTCGTCGAGCCCGCGGTACTGCGTGCCGTAGCGGCCGGAGCCGACGGTCTCGGAGAGGTGCCCGATCGAGGCGTAGCCGTGGTTCTGGATCAGCACCACGATGATCTTCAGTCCCTCGGCCACCGCGGTCACCAGCTCGGTGTGCAGCATCAGGTAGGAGCCGTCGCCGACCATGACGACGACGTCGCGGTCCGACCCCGACGCCTCCGCCCCGCGCTTGACGCCGAGGCCGCCGGCGATCTCGTAGCCCATGCAGGAGAAGGCGTACTCGACGTGGTAGCCGAGGCTGTCGCGCACCCGCCACAGCTTGTGCAGGTCGCCGGGCAGCGAGCCGGCCGCCTGCACGACGACGTCCTCGGGGTCGGTCGCGGACTGCACCGCGCCGATGATCTCGGCCTGGCCGGGCAGCGCGAGTCCGGAGGGGGCGAACGCGGCGTCGACCGCGGCGTCCCACTCCGCCTTCTCGCGGCGGAGGCGCTCGGCGTACTCCTCGGAGACGTGGAACCGGCTCAGCTGCTCGCGCAGCGCCTCCAGCGTCTCGCGGGCGTCGGCGATGATCGGCAGCCGGCTGCCGTGCTTGTAGGCGTCGAACGCGGCGACGTTGACGTTCACGAACACGACGCCGTCGTTCTGGAAGACGGTGCGGCTCGCGGTGGTGAAGTCGCTGTAGCGCGTGCCGATGCCGATGACGACGTCGGCGTCGGCCGCGAGGCGGTTCGCGGCGGTGGAGCCGGTGGCGCCGATCCCGCCGAGGTACTGCGGGTGGTCCCAGGCGAGGGCGCCGCCGCCGGCCTGGGTGGTGGCGACGGGGACGCCGGTGGCCTCGGCGAACGCGCGCAGCGCCGCCTCCGCGCCGGAGTAGATCACGCCGCCGCCGGCGACGACGATCGGGTTCCGCGCGGCGGCGATCGCGGCGACCGCCCGCTCGAGCGGTCCGCGCTCCGGGACCGGGCGGCGCAGGTGCCACTCGCGCTCCTCGAGGAAGGCGACGGGGACGTCGAGCACCTCGGCCTGGACGTCCTCGGGCAGGGCGATGGTGACGGCGCCGGTCTCGGCCGGGTCGGTCAGCACGCGCAGCGCGGCGAGGGCGATCGAGTAGAGCTGCTCGGGCCGCTGCACGCGGTCGAAGAAGCGGGAGAGCGGCCGGAACGCGTCGTTGACGGTGATGCCGATGTCGTGCGGCAGCTCGAGCTGCTGCAGGACCGGATCGGCGACGCGGGTCGCGAAGGTGTCGCTGGGCAGCAGCAGCGCCGGGAGCCGGTTCGCGGTCGCGAGGGCGGCTCCGGTGAGCATGTTGGCGGCGCCCGGGCCGACGGAGGCGGCGCTGGCGTAGGTCGCGAGGCGACGGTGCATCCGGGCGTAGCCGACGGCCTGGTGCACCATCGCCTGCTCGTTGCGCGCCTGGTGGTAGGGCATCAGGGTCGGGTCGAGGGCGTTCGACTGCGCGAGCGCCTGGCCGATGCCGGCGACGTTGCCGTGCCCGAAGATTCCGAACATGCCGGGGATCGTGCGCTCGCGGTGGTCGCCGTCCACGGTCCACTGCCGGGCGAGGAACTCGACGAGCGCCTGGCTCACGGTCATCCGCTGGGTCCTGTCGGCCATCAGTGCTGTCCTCCGGTGGTGCTGGGTGTGCCGGGTGTCGTGTCGGTGCTGGTCGTGCTGTCGGGCGTGTACGGGAGTCGGGGGTCGATGTCCTGGTCGTCCCAGGTGCTGCGGATCCAGCCGTGCGCCGGGTGGTCGCTGATCAGCCAGGCGCGCTCCTCGCCCGGGCCGGCCATCACGTTGAGGTAGTAGAGGTCGTAGCCCGGCGCCGCGACGGCGGGGCCGTGGTATCCGAACGGGACGAGGGCGATGTCGCCGGTGCGGACCGTCGCGTCGATCGCGATCTCGCCGGCGGGCGAGGTCGAGGTGCTGAACATCCCGAACGGCTCGGCGTTCGCGGGCCCGTCGACGCCGCGGCTGACGGCGGTCTCGAAGTAGTAGATCTCCTCGAGCCGCGACTCGTGGCCGGGGACGTCCTCGTCGTGCTTGTGCGCGGGGTAGCTGGACCAGTTCTCGGCCGGAGTGATGACCTCGCAGACGATGAAGCGGTCGGCCTCGAGCGCGCCCGGGGTGCCGAAGTTGTGCACCTGACGGCTGGAGCGGCCGGCACCGCGCAGCTCGACGGGGACCTCGGCGCGCGGGACGTAGCGGCTCGGGTGCGGGGTCGCGGCGGGCGCCTCCGCGATCGCGACGCGGCCCTCCCCCGACACCGTCGCGGAGGACAGCGTCGAGAGGTAGAGCACGTCGCTCGGGCCGTCGAAGACCGAGGCCCGGCCCGCGAGGACGGTGGTCTCGGCGGCGCCGCCGGCCTCGTGCCGGACGGTGAAGGAGCCGGCGAGCGGGACGACGAGGCGCTCGAGGCCCGCGGCGGGGAGCGCGAGCTCGTCACCGGGGGCCAGGTCCGCGACGCGGAGTCCGGTGTGCTGCCAGGCGGGCAGGCCGGCGTCGACGACGGACTCCCAGCCGTCGCGGGCGAGCGCGCCCCGCGGGAACAGCCACTCGTTGTGCGTGGTCATCTCGGGCCTTCCGTCGTGTCTCGGTGGGGGGTGTGCTGGCGGGGCGGGTCTCGATACGCCGCCTGCGGCGGCTACTCGACCAGCATGTGAGCCCGATGCGTCTGCGCGAGGGTGGAGCGCAACCGGTGAATCGCGTGCCAGCGATTCGACGTGCGCGGACGCAGGACGCTCTGCGGAACGCTCCCCCTTCGCGAAGCCGACCGCGGCCGAGCGACGACGAAGGAGGAGCGAGGCACAACGGCTCAGTTCTGGGGGAAGCCCAGGTTGATGCCGCCGTGCGAGGGGTCCAGCCAGCGCGAGGTGATCGCCTTCTGCTGCGTGAAGAAGCGGACGCCCTCCGCGCCGTGGGCCTTGGTGTCGCCGAAGAGCGACGACTTCCAGCCGCCGAACGAGAACGTGGCGACGGGCACCGGGATCGGCACGTTGATGCCGATCATCCCGACCTGGACCTCGTTCTGGAAGCGCCGCGCGGCCCCGCCGTCGTTCGTGAAGATCGCCGTGCCGTTGCCGAACGCACCGGTGTTGATGAGCTCGACGCCCTCCTCGTAGGAGGCGACGCGCACGATCGAGAGCACCGGTCCGAAGATCTCCTCCGTGTAGGCGCGGGAGGTGGTCGGGACCCTGTCGAGCAGCGTCGGGCCGAGCCAGAAGCCGTTCTCGTCGCCGTCGACCTCGATGCCGCGGCCGTCGATGACGACCTCGGCGCCGTCCTGCTCAGCGATGCCGATGTAGGACGCGACCTTGTCGCGGTGCGCCTCGGTGACCAGGGGTCCCATGTCGCAGCCGCGGCGCCCGTCGCCGATGCGCAGCTGCGACGCGCGCTCCTGGATCTTGGTGATCAGCTCGTCGGCGACCGGCTCGACCGCGACGACGACCGAGATCGCCATGCAGCGCTCCCCCGCCGAGCCGAAGCCCGCGTTGATCGCCGAGTCGGCGACCAGATCGAGGTCCGCGTCCGGCAGCACCAGCATGTGGTTCTTCGCGCCGCCGAGGGCCTGGACGCGCTTGCCGTGCTTCGTCCCGGTCTCGTAGACGTACTGCGCGATCGGCGTCGAGCCGACGAACGAGATCGAGCGGACGTCGGGCGAGGTCAGCAGCCCGTCGACGGCCTGCTTGTCGCCGTTGAGCACGGTGAAGACGCCGTCGGGCAGGCCGGCCTCCTTCCACAGCTTCGCGAGCCAGATCGCCGCGGTCGGGTCCTTCTCGCTGGGCTTGAGGATGACGGTGTTGCCGGCCGCGATCGCGATCGGGAAGAACCACATCGGCACCATCGCCGGGAAGTTGAACGGCGAGATGATCCCGACCACGCCGAGCGGCTGCTTGGTGGAGTAGACGTCGACGCCGGTCGAGACCTGCTCCGAGTACTCGCCCTTCAGGTGGTGCGCGAGGCCGGTCGCGAACTCCACGACCTCCTGGCCGCGGGTGATCTCGCCGAGCGCGTCGGAGACGACCTTGCCGTGCTCCGAGGTGATGATCTCGGCCAGCTCGCCCTTCTTCGCCTCGAGCAGCTCGCGGAACGTGAAGAGGATCTGCTGGCGCTTGGCGAGCGAGAGGTCGCGCCAGGCGGGGAACGCGGCCTTGGCGGAGGCGATCGCCGCGGCGATCTCGTCCGCATCGGCCAGGGCGACCTCCTTGGTCGCGACACCCAGCGCGGGGTCGAAGACCGGCGCGGTGCGGCCCGAGGTCGAGGGCGACTCGCGCCCGTCGATCCAGTGCGGGACGACGGCGAGCTGGTGCAGCGGGGTGGTTCCGATGGTCTCGGACATGATTCCTGTCTCTGTTCGTGGGAGAGGGGGTTCGTGGGAGAGGGGATTCTTGGGAGAGGGGATTCGTGGGAGAGGGGGTCCGTGGGAGAGGGGGTCCGTGGGAGAGGGGCTCGTCGGTCAGGGGTGCGGTCAGCCGTGCACGAGCGCGGCGGCGGTGTCGACCGCTGCCGCGACGTCGCCGTCGGCCGGGTAGAGGAGGGTGCGCCCGACGACGAGGCCGCGGACACCGGGCAGCGCGAGAGCCGCGCCCCATGCCGCGTAGGTCTCGTCGGGGCTCCCCGTCGGGTCGCCGCCGAGCAGCAGCGTCGGGAGGGTGGTGGCGGCCATCACCCGCTCCATCTCGTCGACGACGGGCAGCTTCATCCAGGTGTAGGCCGAGGACGAGCCGAGCCCGGAGGCGATCGCGATCGAGGTGATCACGGCGTCGGCGGAGAGGTCGTTGACGACGGCGCCGTCGACCCACTCGCTCAGGAAGGGCTCGAGCATGATCGGCACGCGGGCCGCCGCGGCCGCGGTCACGGCCGCCGCGTTGGCCTCGAGCGTCGCGACCGAGCCGGCGTCGGCGAGGTTGATCCGCAGCAGCGTCTTCGCGAAGTCGAGGCCGTCGCGGACGATCCCGTCGATGTCGTAGCCGGTGAAGCGGTCGTCCATCTCGAAGGAGGCGCCGCGCAGGCCGCCGCGGTTCATCGATCCGACCACGACCTTGTCGTCGAGCAGCCCGAGCAGGGCGAGATCGTCGATGATGTCCGGCGTGCCGAGCACCCCGTCCACTCCCGGCCGCGAGAGCGCAGTCGCGAGACGGTCGAGCAGGTCGTAGCGGTCCGCCATCGCCATCGCCTCGCCGCGCACGCCGAGCGCGCCGCGGGCGGGGTGGTCGGCGGCCACGAGCAGCAGCCGGCCGTTCCCGCCGAGCAGCGGACGGCGGCGGCGCCCGGCGAGCGCCCGTGCGACGGCGGTCGGGTCCTCGGCGCGGAGCCGGCGCAGCTCCGCGAAGTCGCGATCAGAGCGTGACATCGGTGCGCTCCTTCAGGAAGGACTCGACCTCGGCCGTGGTGGGCATCGCCGTCGAGCACTCGCGCCGCGAGGCGACGATCGCGCCGGCGACGTTCGCGAAGCGGAGGATGCGCTCGAGGTCCCAGCCCTCGACGAGGCCGTGGATGAGCGCGCCGCCGAAGCTGTCCCCGGCGCCGAGGCCGTTGACGACCTCGACCGGGAAGGGCGCGACCTCGACCGTCTCGGAGCGGGTCTTCGCGAGCACGCCGCGCGGCCCCTGCTTGACGATCGCGAGCTCGACGCCCCGGTCGAGGAGCGCGTCGGCCGCGCGCGACGGGTCGGTCTCGCCGACGGCGACCTCGCACTCCTCCCGGTTGCCGACCGCGACGGTGACCCACTCCAGCGCCTTAGCGACCTCCTGCGAGGCGCGCTCCGGCGAGCGCCAGAACATCGGCCGGTAGTCCAGGTCGAGCACGGTGAACGGCCGGCGGTCGCGAGCCTGCCACGCGACGAAGTGCGCGGACCGGCTGGGCTCCTCCGTGAGCCCGGTGACGGTCGACCAGTAGACCTTCGCCCGGACGATCGCGTCGAGGTCGAGCGACTGCGCGGTGATCGCCAGGTCGGGCGCCTTGGGCTTGCGGTAGAAGTACAGCGGGAAGTCGTCCGGCGGGAAGATCTCGCAGAACGTGACCGGCGTGGCCAGGTCCGGCTCGGTGCCGACGAACTCGTCCGAGACGCCGAGCCGGACCAGCTCGCGCTTCACGTAGCGGCCGAACGGGTCGTCGCCGGCCCGCGAGATCAGCGCGGCGGAGTGCCCGTGCCGGGCCGCGGCGATCGCGACGTTGGCCGCGCTCCCGCCGAGGTACTTGCCGAAGGTCTCGACGTCCTCGAGCCCGAGGCCGTCCTGCAGCGGGTAGATGTCGACCCCGACCCGGCCGATGGTCAGGACGTCGTAGGGCGCCGGCGCGTCCGTCACTCCGGCCTCGCGGCGGCCTCGTGCGCGAGCTCCGCGGTGACCGCGGAGTCCGGCATCGAGCGCTCGAGCTCGTGGGCGAGGGAGGCGAGCTCGGCGCCGCCGGCCATCAGGCTGGTCAGCTCGCCGAGGGTGATCTCGCTCTTCTCGAAGTTGCCGAGGCTGGTGCCGCGGTTCAGGAGGAGGAAGCGGTCGCCGACCGGGTAGGCGTGGTGCGGGTTATGGGTGATGAAGACCACGCCGAGCCCGGCGTCGCGGGAGCGGGCGATGTACTTGAGCACCACGCCCGACTGCTTGACGCCCAGCGCCGCGGTCGGCTCGTCCAGGATCAGCACGCGGGCACCGAAGTACACGGCGCGGGCGATGGCGACGCACTGGCGCTCGCCTCCGGAGAGGGTGCCGATCGGCTGGTCGACGTCGCGCAGGTCGATGCCCATGTTCGCCAGCTCGCTCTGCGTGATCTCCTTCATCCGCTTCACGTCCAGGCGGCGCAGCGGTCCGCGCCCCTTGGTGATCTCGGAGCCGAGGAAGAAGTTGCGCCAGACCGGCATCAGCGGCACGACCGCGAGGTCCTGGTAGACGGTCGCGATCCCCGCCTGCAGCGCGGCGCGCGGCGACGAGAAGGTGACCGGCGTCCCGTCGAGGAGCAGCTCGCCCTCGGAGGGCGTGTGCGCACCGGCGAGCATCTTGATGAACGTCGACTTGCCGGCGCCGTTGTCGCCGAGGACGCAGGTGACCTGGCCGGCGTTGACCGTGGTCGAGACTCCGGCGAGCGCATTGACGGCGCCGTAGCTCTTGCCGATGTCGCGGACCTCGACGATCGTCGTGCCCACCGGGGTGCGGGGCGCGGCCGGCTGTCCGGTCGAGGGGCCGCTCGTCGTGTCGGCGCTCATCGTCCGCCTCCTGCTCGTGTCCGGACGAAGTTGTTGAGGAGCACCGCGGCGAGCAGCATGCCGCCGAGGACGGTGCGCAGCCAGTTGGTGTCCCACTGGGCGAAGGTGATGCCCTGGAAGACCATCCCGTAGATCAGCGCGCCGAGGGCGGCGCCGATCGCCGAGCCGTAGCCGCCGGTCATCAGGCAGCCGCCGACGACCGCGCAGATGATGAAGATGAACTCCTGGCCGACGCCGGTGTTCGCCTGCACCGTCGAGGTGCGGAAGAGCGAGATCATGCCGACGAGCCACGCGGCGCCGGCGGTCCCCATGAAGAGGCCGATCTTGGTCTTCAGCACCGGGACGCCGACCTGGCGCGACGCGGTCTGCGCCCCGCCGACGGCGAAGATCCAGTTGCCGGCGCGGGTGCGCAGCAGGATCCAGGTCGCGACGGCCGCCACCACGAACCACCAGAGCACCGAGACGTAGAAGGTGCCGCCGCCGATGCCGGCCGACGAGCCGAACAGCGGCTGGATGCCGTCGTAGCCCGGGACCTTGGTCATGCCCTGGATCGCGACCTGGCCGGTGATGATCTTCGTCACCGCCAGGTCGATGCCGGCGAGGGCGAAGAAGGTGCCGAGCGTCACGATGAAGCTCGGGAGCCCCGTCTTCATCACCAGGATGCCGTTGAGGGCGCCCACGCCGAGGCAGACGATCAGCGAGACGAAGACCGCCACCCAGATGCTGAGTCCGTAGTGGGTGGTCAGGATCCCGACGATGAGGGCGGAGAAGCCCGTCATCACGCCGGCGGAGAGGTCGAACTCGCCGCCGATCATCAGCAGCGCCACGGCGACGGCCATGATCCCGAAGGTCGAGGCCGACTCCAGCCAGACCCCGGCGCCGGCGAAGCTCAGGAACTGCGGGGTGTAGAGGGAGAAGAACACGAGCACGGCGAGGGCGGCGACGAACGCGCCGGTCTCGGGCCGGGCCAGGATCTTGCGGAGCGGACGGCGCTCGAGGCGGGGCCTCGTCGCGATCGTCACGATGTCTGTCGTCGTCACTGCTGACTCCTGTCGGGGACGGGCCGGGGCCGCTAGCGGGTGCCGTTCGCGGCGAACTCGGCGACCGCGGCCGCGTTCTCCTTGGTGACGAAGGCGGGTCCGGAGTAGACCGGCTGGCCGCCGCCGATGACGTTGCCGTTGGTCGTGTAGAGCTGGAGCGCGGTCACTCCCAGGAAGCCCTGGACGTAGGGCTGCTGGTCGACGGCGAAGACGATCGAGCCGTCCTCGACCGCGGTGACGACGTCCTCGGAGAGGTCGAAGGTGCCGACCTGGGCCGAGCTGCCCGACTCCGACACGGCGCCGACGGCGTCGATCGCGTACTGACCGCCGAGGGTGAGCACGCCGTCGATGGACGGGTCGGCCTGCAGCTTGGACTTGATGGTCGCCTTGACGTCGGCGTCGTTCGTGCCGTCCACCTGCAGGTTGCTCATGCTGCCGCCGAAGGTCGAGGCGGCCGCCTTGCAGCGCTCCTCGAGGCCGACGTTGCCCGCCTCCTGGATGACGCAGAGGGCGTTGGTGGCGCCGGCCTCGGCGAGCTTGGTGCCGACCGCCTCGCCCGCGACCGTCTCGCTCTGGCCGATGTGGGTCAGCGCGCCGAACTCGGCGGAGCGCTCGATGCCGGAGTTGATGGTGACGACCGGGATGCCGGCCGCGACGGCCTTCTCGACGCTGTCCTTGACGCCGTCGGGGTTCGCCATCGAGACGACGATGCCGTCGACCTGCTGGGCGACCGCGTTGTCGATCAGCTGCGACTGCTTCGCCGGGTCGGGGTCGGCGTTGTAGGTGACGGTCGCGCCGTAGTCGCCGCCGGCCGCCTCGGCGCCGGACTTCACGCGGTCCCAGAAGGCGTCGCCGGGGCCTGAGTGGGTGACGACCGCGTAGGTGTAGTCGCCGCCGCCGCCCGCGCCACCGCCGCCGCCGGTGGTCGCGGCGGGCTCCTGCCCGGTGCCCGTGCACCCGCTGAGCAGCAGGGCGGCCGAGGCTGCGAGGCCGAGGCCGGCGAGGAATCGCTTCTTCATGGAGAGCTCCTTCTCTGCGGACGGCGTCGTCTCTGACGGTCCGGAACGTCGTTGTCGGGTCGAGTATGAAATCGCTGGTTGCAAATGTCAATACATATTGTCATTGCGCTACGCTCGGAGCGGCTCACCGGTGAGAGACATCGGGTGCCGAGCTGCTGTCAAGAGCAGGGAGGAGCGCGCAATGGTGCACCGTTTCGGAGTGGGTCTGGTGTCGGTCGGCTGGATGGGGCGCCTGCACACGCGGGCGTACCGCGCGGTCCCGGAGCACTACCCGGACCTCGGCGTCGCCGTGGACCTCGTGTCGGCGGCCGACACCGATCCTGGCACGCGCTCGCTGGCGGAGGACGTCCTGGGCTACCGCCGGACGACGGCCGACTACCGCGAAGTGCTGGCGGACCCCGAGGTCGACGTCGTCTCGATCTGCGCGCCGAACTTCCTGCACCGCGAGGTCGCCCTCGCCGCTGCGGCCGCCGGCAAGCCGTTCTGGATCGAGAAGCCGATGGGCCGCTCCGCCGCCGAGTCGTCGGAGATCGCGCGCGCCGCGGCCGACGCCGGCGTCGTCACCTCGGTCGGCTTCAACTACCGGCACGCGCCGGCGCTCGCGCAGGCCCGCGCCCTGATCCGCGAGGGAGCGATCGGCCGCGTCACGAACGTGAGCGTGCGCCTGCTCGCCGACTACTCCGCGGACCCGCTCGGCGCGCTCACCTGGCGCTTCCTGCAGGCGCGGGCCGGCTCGGGCGTGCTCGGCGATCTGCTCTCGCACGGCGCCGACCTGGCGCAGTACCTGGTGGGGCGGATCGACTCGGTCTCCGCGCTCACCGAGACCTTCGTGCGCGAGCGCCCGCTGCCCGGCTCCGCCGCGGCGGGCCACTTCAGCAAGGGCTCCGAGGGCGGCGAGCGCGGCGCGGTCGAGAACGAGGACTACGCGGCGGTCCTCGGCCGCTTCGAGTCCGGCGCGGTCGCGGTGCTGGAGGCGAGCCGGGTCGCGGTCGGGCCGCGCGCCGAGTACACCCTCGAGGTGTACGGCACGAAGGGCTCGCTGCGCTGGGACTTCCAGCGGCTGAACGAGCTGCAGCTCGCCGACGACCCCAGCGGCTACCGCACGATCATGGCGCAGCCCGGCTTCGGCGACTTCTCGCGCTTCCAGCCGGGCGCCGGGACGAGCATGGGCTTCGACGACCTCAAGACCATCGAGGCGTCGCTCTTCCTCACCTCGGTGCTCGAGGGCCGCCAGCTCGCGCCGTCGGCCGCGGACGCCTGGTCGGCCGCCGAGATCGTGGAGGCCGCGCTCCGCAGCGACCGCTCGCGGGCGTGGGAGAGCGTCGGGACGGTCAGCGGAGACATCACCTACGACGCCTGAGCCGTCCGACGCCCCCGCGGGGCGGCCTTCAGAGAGCGAAGGCCGCCTCGAAGGCGTCGAGCGCCGACTCGGAGTCGGTCGACGGCCACGCCTCGAGCCCGACGACCCCGTCGTAGCCGAGGGCCCGCAGCTCCCGGGCGACGGCCGGGTAGCGGATCTCGCCGGTCCCCGGCTCACAGCGGCCGGGCACGTCGGCGACCTGGATCTCGCCGATCCAGGGCAGGCAGCGGCGCACGAGCTCGAGCAGGTTCCCCTCGCCGATCTGCGCGTGGTACAGGTCGAGGTTCAGCCGCAGACCCGGGCGGTCGACCGCGCTGACCAGCGCGAGGGTGTCCTCGGCGCGGGCGAACGGGGTGCCCGGGTGGTCGACGGCGGTGTTGAGGTTCTCGAGGGTGAAGACCCGGCCGCGCTCCTCGCCGAGCGCGGCCAGCCGGCGGAGGGTGTCCTCGGCGCGCTCGCGGTCCGCGGGCGTCACCTCGGTGCCGGGCCGGACGGGCAGGCCGCCCGGCGCGAGGCCGGTGCCGTGCAGGTTCAGCCGCGGGCTGTCGATGATCTCGGCGGCCGCCAGCGAGAGCTCGGCCGTCCGGAGCGTCTCGGCGATGCCGTCGGGGGTGATCAGGTCGCCGGTCAGGTAGCCGGTCATCGACGAGAACGTCGCTCCGGTCGCCGCGAGCGCGGGCAGGTCCTTGGTGGACCAGTCCCAGATCTCGACCTCGAAGCCGCGCTCGTGCAGGCGGCGGACGCGGTCGACGAACTCGAGCTCCGGGAAGAGCATCTCCGCGGAGGCTGCGAGACGGACGGTCACGGCCGGGGCCCTACAGCTCGACGCTCACCGACACGCGCTCGACCGCGGAGCGGGCGGCGGCATCGGCGAGGACCAGGGCGGCGCGGCCGTCGGCGAAGGTGGGGCTCGTCGACTCCTGACCGCGGGCGAGCTTGATGAACTCGCTCAGCTCGGCCCGGTAGGCCACGGAGTACCGCTCGAGGAAGAAGTCCTGGTACGGCGGCTTGGCCTGCACGCTCGTGCCGTTCGAGACGCTGACCAGGCTGGTGAGGGCGTTCGCGACCTCGATGGAGCCGTCTGCGCCGAAGGCCTCGATCCGCTGGTCGTAGCCGACCGAGCTGTGCCGCGAGTTGGTGATCGAGACGAGCGCGCCGGAGGCGGAGCGGAGCGTGACGACGGCGGTGTCGAAGTCGCCGTGCTCGCGCGCGCCGGGGTCGAAGGTCGTCGTGCCGGTCGCGGTGACCTCGACGATGTCGGGGAGGAAGAAGCGCGCCATGTCGAAGTCGTGGATCGTCATGTCGCGGAAGATGCCGCCGGAGACGCCGATGTAGGCCGCGGGCGGGGCGGCGGGGTCGCGGCTGATGATCGAGAGCTGCTCCAGCGCGCCGATCTCGCCGGCGGCGACGCGGGCGCGCGCCTCGGCGAAGGCCGGGTCGAAGCGGCGGTTGAAGCCGAGGGCGATCGGCACTCCCGACGCCGTGACGCGGGGCAGCAGGGCGTCGACGCGCGCGATGTCGAGGTCGATCGGCTTCTCGCAGAGCGCGGGGATCCCGGCCGAGATCGCGGCCTCGAGCAGGTCGACGTGGGTCGCGGTCGGCGAGGCGATCAGCACCGCGTCGATCTCACCGGAGGCGAGCATCTCGGCGGCGTCGGTCGTCACGGTTCCGCCGTAGCGGGCCGCGACGGCGTTCGCTCCGTCGACGAACGGGTCGCAGACCCAGGCGAGCGTCGCCTCGGGGTCGGCGGCGATGTTCGCCGCGTGCACCTGGCCGATGCGGCCGGTGCCGATGAGTCCGAAGCGGAGAGGGGTGTCGGTCACGGCGATGTCCTTGCTGCCCGGGGGCGGTCGGGGTGGTCGGGGTTCGGGTGTCGGGTGTCGGGTGTCGGGTGTCGGGAGAGGGTGGCGCTGGGTCAGGCCCAGGCGCGCAGGGCCTCGCGGTTGACGGCCTGGTCGTCGCGGCGCTCGTCGCGGAAGGCCGTGATGTCGGCGTCGGGGGCGTTGAGGACGTCCTGCTCGACGACGACCCAGCCGTCATAGCCCTGGGCGTCGATCGCGGTCATCACGGCGTCGAGGTCGATGTCGCCGCGGCCGAAGGCGACGAACGCTCCGGAGGACCAGACCTCGCGCATCCCGCCGCCGGCCGCGAGGACCCGGCGCAGCTCGGCGACGTCGACGTCCTTGAGGTGCAGGTGGTTGATCCGGGAGCCCCAGCGCTCGACGGCCGCGACCGGGTCGCCGCCGCCGATCAGGAGGTGGCCGGTGTCGAGGGTGAGCCCGATGTCGACGGCGCCGAGGAACCGGTCGATCTCCTCCGGCGACTCGATGAACGTGCCCGCGTGGTGGTGGAAGGTCGGCTCGAAGCCGGCCGCGCGGACGGCGGCGGTGGCGCGCTCGACGTTGGCGACCAGCCGCGACCAGCGCGCGTCATCGAGCGGGTCGGCGCCGGCGCCGCGACCGGGCGAGGAGCGCCGGGCCGCGGAGCCGTCGTCGGCGAGGGTCGGCAGGGGGAGCCGCGCGGGGCCGTGCTCGGACGCCTCGGCGAAGAGGCGGAGCGCGGCGTCGAGCTCGGGGAGCGACGCCGCGAAGGCCTCGTCGTCCGAGAAGGGCAGCTGGATCCAGCCGCCGGCGATGTCGAGTCCCGAGCGCTCGAGGCGCTGGCGCAGTTCTCGTCCGCGGCCGAGGTAGCCGGCCGGTCCCAGGTCGACGCCGGTGTAGCCCGCCTCGGCGAGCACGTCGACGAGGTCGTCGGGCGAGACCACGTCGGCGCCCTCGGGGGTGAGCTCGAAGACGCCGAAGCTGACGGGGGCGCCGGCGACCGCGGCCTTCATCGGGACGCTCCGGGGACGACGAGCACGGGGACGACGAGCGCGGGGGCGGCGAGCGCAGGGGCGGCGTGCGCGAGGGCGCGGCGGATCATCTGGACCATACGACGGTGTACTACTCCTCGAGAGGGCGGTCTGTAATGTCGTTACAATAGCACAATGGGACGGACTGCTGAGCTGCTGATGTGCGCTGCATAATGTAGTGACGCCGACAGGTGTCGAGGACAGCCGGCGGTGAGTCGGCGGGCGGAGGGGGACGACATGGCGCTGCAGGAGGAGCACGCCCTGCCGATGGACCTCTTCATGGACCTCGACCGCTCCGGGCCCATCCCGCTCTACCACCAGATCGCGACCCGCCTCGAGCGCGCCATCCTCGACGAGACGCTCCCGGCCGGCTCCCGGCTCGAGAACGAGGTGTCGCTGGGCAACCGTCTCGGCATGTCGCGGCCGACCATCCGCCGCGCCATCCAGGACCTCGTCGACAAGGGACTCCTCGTGCGCCGCCGCGGCATCGGCACGCAGGTCGTGCACGGAAGGGTCACCCGCAACGTCGAGCTCACCAGCCTCTTCGAGGACCTCCAGCGCTCCGGGCAGAGCCCGACGACGAGCACCCTCTCCTCCACCGTCGGCACGGCCGACGAGAAGACCGCCGAGGCGCTCGGCGTCGAGGTCGGCTCGCCCGTCCTGCACCTCGTGCGGCTCCGGTCCGCGGACGGGGTCCCGCTCGCCGTGCTCGACAACACGCTGCCGGCCGACTTCGTCGACCTCGACCTCGGCGCCCTCGAGACGCACGGCCTCTACCAGCTGCTCCGGGCCCGCGGAGTGGCGATGCGCGTCGCCAAGCAGCGGATCGGCGCCCGCGCCACGACCCCGCGCGAGGCCCAGCTCCTCGACCTCCGGAAGGGCGCCGCGGTCCTGACGATGACCCGCACCGCCTTCGACAACTCGGGCCGCGCCGTCGAGTACGGCCAGCACTGCTACCGCCCCGACCTCTACTCCTTCGAGATCACCCTCGTCGACCGCTGACCCGCGGGCGGGTGGATCTCGATACGCCCTCTGCGAGGGCTACTCGATCAGCATGAACGGGCGTCTTCCATGCTGGTCGAGTAGCGCGCAGCGCGTATCGAGACCCACGTGCCGGCGGTGGGCGGATCTCGATACGCCCTCTCCGAGGGCTACTCGATCACCATGAAGTGACCGCCCTGAACACGGCTGCTCGGTCAGCACGGGCGGGCACGCCCGTTCCATGCTGGTCGAGTAGCGCGCAGCGCGTATCGAGACCCGCCCACCGGACGACGGTGGATCTCGATACGCCCTCTCCGAGGGCTACTCGATCAGCATGAGGGGGCGTCAGTTCCCGTCGCGGCGGAGGCGCGCCTCGCGGCCGGCGATGTGCACGCCGAGGCCGGTGATGCCGGCGGCGAACGCGACGATCACGCCGAGCATCCCGTAGACGCTGCCCGCGCCGGCGGCGAACGCGCCGATCAGGAGCACGATCGAGGCCAGCACGATCAGGACGGCGCCGGCGATCTCGCCGCCGCTGGATCTCCTCAGCACGTCTCGCATGCCTCCAGACTGCGGCGGGCGCCACGCCCGCCGCAAGGCCTCCGAGGTGAACGGAGCACGAGCTCCCTCCCCCGCTAGACGCCCACCCGCCCTCGCCGCAAGCCCAGGAGGGAGCCGACCGCCGCTTGTCAGACTGGAGGAATGCAGCAGCTGACCTACGCCTCCAAGAGCATCGTCACCACCGACGCCGTCACCGAGGCCCTCCTCGACCTCGTGACCGCGATCGACCGGCAGGAGCACTCGGAGGCGGTCACCGTCCCGGCGTTCACCGACGACGGCGTGCTCATCGAGGCGAAGATGACGCTCGACGCGAGCAGCGAGCTCGTCGCCGTGCCCGTGGAGGTGGCCGTCGACGACGAGGCCGCGACGAACGAGGCCGTCGCCTCGGCCGTCGAGGACATCCGCTCGCGGATCAAGAACAACAGGCGCACCGTCGCCCGCCCCGTGATCGAGCCGGACCCGGAGCCCTACAACTACGAGGAGTTCTGAGCCGCCGCTGACGTCCGGGCTCTAGCCCAGGCGCCCGTCGAGGTCCTTGACCACGCGGCCGGACTGCAGGACCGCGCGCACCGCCGAGGGATCGCCGAGCGCGGCGATGTCGGCCAGCGGGTTCGCATCGGTCAGCACCAGGTCGGCGAGCTTGCCCGGCTCGACCGAGCCGAGCTGCGCGTCCAGGCCCAGCAGGCGGGCGCCGCCGAGGGTTCCGGCGCTCAGGGCCTCGAGCGGGGTGAGCCCGACGGCGACCAGCTGCGCCAGCTCGGCGAGGTTGCGGCCGTGCGGGTGCACGCCGGCGTCCGTGCCGAGGGCGAGCGGGATGCCCGCCGCGACGGCCCGGCGGACCGAGTCGAGACCGCGCTCGCGCAGGAGCTCGCGCTGCCGGAGCCGCTCGGCGGTCGTCGTCGCCGGGTCGAACGCGCGCACCAGGATGCTCAGGGTCGGCACGAGCGTCGTCCCGCGCTCGCGCATCAGCGCGATCGTCTCGTCGGAGAGGTCGTAGCCGTGCTCGATGCTCGTCGCGCCGCCCAGCACAGCGGCGCGCGCGGCGTCGTCGGAGAGGGCGTGCGCGGTGATCGGCCGGCCGCCGCGCTCGGCGAGCAGCTCCGCGATCAGGGCGACCTGCTTCTCGGTGATGCCGACGTCGCGCGCGTCGTCGTTCGGTGAGCCGAGCCCGCCCGAGGTGGCGACCTTGATCACGTCGGCGCCGGTGCGGACGAGCGTCCTGACCATCCGGACCACGTCCTCGTCGGTGTCCACGAGTCCGGGCGCGGGCATGCCCGGGCGCACGGCCCAGGCCGGCAGGCTGCCGTTGCGGTGGTGCGGATCGGCGTGGCCGCCGGTCGGCGAGAGCATGGCGATCGCGAGGTGCAGGCGCGGGCCGTCGACCGCGCCGCGCGCGACGGCCTCGCGGTAGCCCGGCGAGAGCCCGTCGAGGTCGCGGGCGGTGGTGACGCCGGCGTCGAGCGTGCGGCGCAGGAGCCCGGCGATCTCGAGGACGTCCTCCTCCGGGAAGCGCTCGCGCGCCGCCTCCGGAGCGACCGGCACCATCGCGAGGTGCACGTGGACGTCGACGAAGCCCGGCAGCAGGAACGTGCCGGACACGTCGACCGCGCGACCCTCGAGCGCGGGATCCGCACGGCGCGGCCCCGCGTAGGCGATCACGCCGTCGCGGATCTCCGCCTCGGAGTCCTCGAGCGGAGCGGCGCCGGTCCCGTCGACGAGCGTCGCGCCGACGAGGCGGAGCACGCCCTCGGCGACGGGGGTGGCGGGCAGCCGGGCCGTCATGCGCTCTCCTTCGCGGGGACCGCCGCGGGACCCGACAGGCTGAAGCCGGGCGAGCCCGGGTCGGCGTCGAGCAGGCGGCGGGTGTACCAGTGCTGGGGGTCGGCGTAGATCCGCTCGACCGGGCCGGCCTCGACGACCTCGCCGCGGTAGAGCACCACGACCTCGTCGCTGACGCGCTGGACGACGGCGAGATTGTGCGAGATGAACATCATCGTCAGGCCGAGCGACTCCTTGATCCCGGCCAGCAGATCGAGGATCTGCCCCTGCACCGAGACGTCGAGCGCGGAGGTGATCTCGTCGGCGATCACGAAGGTCGGGTCGATGATCAGCCCGCGGGCGATCGCGACGCGCTGGCGCTGCCCGCCGGAGAACTCGTGCGGGAACCGGTGCCGCATGTCGGCGCTGAGACCGACGCGCTCGAGCCAGGCGACGATCAGCTCCTCGTTCCGGCCGACGCGGGCGCGGACCGGGTCGATCGCCTCGGCGAGGGTCTGCGCGATGGTGCGCCGCGGCGACAGCGAGGAGTAGGGGTCCTGCGGGATCATCTGCGTGCGCCGGCGGTAGGCGTGCATCGCCGCCCGGTTGGCGGCCACGATGTCGACGCCGTCGACGCTCGCCGTGCCGGCCGCCGCGCGGACCGAGCCGACCAGCACCTTCGCGAGGGTCGACTTGCCGGAGCCGGACTCGCCGACCACGCCGACGGTGCGGCCGCGCTCGACCCGCAGGTCGACGCCGTGCAGGACCTTCGCGTGGCCGAAGACCACGTCGAGACCGCGGACGTCGACCATCGCGGAGGACGCGGGGGTTCCGGCGGCCGAAGCGGCGGCGGCGCTCACGAGCGCACCTCCGGCGGCGTCGGCACGGTCACGACCGGCGTCGCGGCGAGCAGCTGCCTCGTGTACGGATGCGTCACGGTCTCCTCCGAGAGATGGGCGATGTCCTCGATCCGCTCGACGATGCGGCCGTCCTTCATCACGAGGACGCGGTCGCAGAGCGCCCGGACGACGCCGAGGTCGTGCGAGATGAAGAGCACGGCGGTGCCGGAGTCCTCGTTCATGCGCTTGAGCACCGAGAGCACCTCGCGCTGCACCGTCACGTCGAGCGCGGTGGTCGGCTCGTCGGCGATCAGCAGGTCGGGCTTCGCGCTCATCGCCGAGGCGATCATCGCGCGCTGCTTCATGCCGCCGGAGAGCTGGTGCGGGTACTGCCGCAGGCGCCCCTCCGGATCGGAGAGCATCACCGAGCGGAAGCCGCGCAGGAGCAGGTCGAGCGCGTCGCGGCGGGAGTGGCGCAGGCGGATCCGCAGCACGTCGGACAGCTGGGTGCCGAGGACCATGGCGGGGTTCAGCGCGGTGCCCGGGTCCTGGTAGATCAGCCCGATCTTCGCGGCGAGCACCCGGTCCGGGACGGGGCCGAGCAGGTCGGTGCCGCCGAGCTCGAGCCGGCGCGCGGACGCCTCGAGGCCCTCGCCGAGCAGCTTCGCGACCACGGACGCCGTCAGCGACTTGCCCGAGCCGGACTCGCCGACGATGCCGAGCACCTCGCCGCGGCGGATGGTGAAGGAGAGGTCGGAGACGAGCTCGCGGCCGGTCGCGCCGTGGCGGACCGTGATGCCGTCGGCGACGAGCACGGCGTCGGCGGGGGCGGGCGCGGCGGTCGAGGAGCCGGTGGCCCTCGTCATCCGGGCCCGCGTCGTGTTCGAGCGCGGGTTCGCCGCCGCCGCCAGCCCGTCGCCGACCAGCAGCGCCGCGAAGGAGGCGACCGTGAGCGCGAGCGCCGGGCCGAGGATGACGACGGGGTTCACCGAGATCCGGCTCAGCCCGTCGTTGAGCAGCGTGCCCCAGTCGAAGGCGGGCGTCTGGGCGCCGAGGCCGATGAAGGAGAGGCCCGAGATCTCGACGAGCGCGCCGGAGAAGGCGCCGGCGACGAGGATCAGCGTCGGCTCGGCCATGTTCGGCAGCACGTGCCGCAGCGCGACGAGGTGCGTCGGCACTCCGGTCAGCCGGGCGGTCGTGACGTACTCGCTCGCCGCGATCTTGGAGGCGAGGTTGGCCGTGAGCCGCGCGAAGCCGGCGATGTTGGCGACCGCGATGGCGACCACCACCTGGACGACGCCCTGACCGAGGATGGCGGCGACGATGATCGCGACGAGCATCGTCGGGTAGCTGACGGCCAGCTCGATCGCGCGCAGCCCGAGCTCGCGGACCCGGCGCGGCGCGAGCCAGACGCCGATGCCGACCGCGATGCCGACGATCGCGGAGAGCACGGTCGCGGCGAGCGCCATCAGCACGGTCGAGCGGGTGGCGACGAGGGTGCGGGCGAGCATGTCGCGGCCGAGGGTGTCGGTGCCGAGCGGGTGCTCGGCGGTCGAGCCGAGGCTGGGGCTGCCGCCGAGGCCGGTCGCCTGGCCCTCGAGCGCGATCGGGGCGATCAGCGCGGTGAGGGCGATCACGCCGAGCAGGCCGAGCCCGATCACGAGCCCGGGGTTCCAGGCGAAGGTGCGCGCGCCGGCGGGCTTCAGTCCGCGGACGGCGGGGAGGGACTCAGCCACGCTGCTCTCCGAGGGTGCGCGGGTCGATCAGACCCAGGATGACGTCGATCACGAGGGTGATCACGAGGGAGATGAGCCCGATCACGAAGACGGCCGCCCGGATCACCGGGTAGTCCTTGTCGATCGCGATCGCCTGGACGATCACGCCGCCGAGGCCGGGCCAGGCGAAGACCGCCTCGGTGATCAGCGCCGAGCCGAGCAGGGCGGTGAGGATGATGCCCGAGAGCGTCAGCGCCGTGGTGAGCAGGTTGGGCAGCATGTGCTTGGCGTAGAGGGTGAGCGCGGGCAGCCGCCAGCCGCGGGCGGTGCGCATGTAGTCCTGCTCGAGGATCACCGCGGTCTCGCGGCGAACGATCCTCGCGACGGAGCAGGTGCCGCCGACGGTGAGCGAGGCGATCGGCAGGATCGCGGCGGTGCCGAAGTCGTAGGCCGGCGAGTACGCGGGCGGCAGCACCTTCAGCAGCACCGCGAAGACGACGACGAAGCCGGTCGCCAGCACGTAGGTGGGGACCGAGGAGATCAGCCCGGTGACGGTGCTGAACACGGCGTCGAGCCAGCGGCGGCGGTCGCCGCGGGTCGCGACTCCGACCGCCATGCCGAGCGCGATGCCGAGCACGAGCAGGAGCAGCACCGCGGAGATCGTGATGGTCAGCGTGTACGGGACGGCCGTCATCACGAGGTCCATCGCGGGGATCTTGTAGCGGTAGGAGGCGCCGAAGTCGCCCTGCAGCACGCCGACGAGGTAGGTCCAGAGCTGCGCGGGCAGCGGCTGGTCGAGCCCGAGCTGGGTGCGGACCAGCTCGACCTGGTCGAGCGAGGCCGCCTCCCCCGCGATGGCGATCGCCGGGTCGCCGGGGATGAGCTGCACGATCAGGAAGGTGACCAGCACGAGCAGCGCGAGGTTGACGAGCAGGCCGAGGGCCCGGCGGAGGAGGAACCTCCGCCAGGCCCCGCCGAGGGTGCCGGCGCGGACGGCGCCCGGGCCGGGGCCCGGGCCGGCCGCGCCGGACGACGCAAGGGTGGTGGCGGTCGTGGTGCTCATCGCGTCGTCTCCTCGTGTCGTCCGGCTCGGTGGGCTGCTCAGTGGATCAGGGCGTCAGCGGATCAGGACAGGATCCGCATGGCCGAGATGTCCCAGTAGCCCGAGAACACCGAGGTGGCGAAGCCGGAGCGGGCCACGTAGCGGTGCGTGTCGGTGATCAGCGGCGTCATGTCGACGCGCTCGAGGATCGTCTTCTGGGCGGCGAGCAGGTTCTCGCACTGCGTCTCGGTGTCCGAGGCGGCCATCGCGGCCTCGTAGTAGGCGACGCCCTCGGGGTTGTCGCTGGAGGAGACGTTCGTGCCGCCGTCGGCGTAGGTCGGGCCGAGGTAGCGGGCGATCGTGGTGTGGATGAGGCCGGGGCCGGCGTTCTCCGCGGCGATCGCGACGTCCCAGGTGGCGGGCTCGGTGCGCATGGCCTTCGACCAGTCGGCCGGGTCGAGCGCCGAGACGGTGACGGTGGCGCCCGCGGCGCGGAGCGACTCGGCCAGGTAGTCGGCGGCCGGGTCCCAGTTCGACATCATCAGCAGGCGGATCGACTGACCGGTGAGCTCGGGCGTCGCGGCGGCAGGGTCGTACTTCTGCACGAGCGACTCGTCGTCCAGCGCGCAGCGGTAGCTCGCCGCGTTGACGGTGTACTGCGGCACGCCGAGGCCGTCGAGGCCGGCGGAGTTGAAGCCCTGGGTGTCGATCGCCTGGGCGACGGCGGCGCGGAGGTCCTCCTTGCCCTCGAAGATCGAGCCGGAGCCGGGGGCCTCGTTGAAGACGAGGTTGTAGGCCGAGCTGGCGAAGGTGACGGTCGTGTAGGCCGGGTCGTCCTCGAAGCGCAGCGCGTTGGAGTCGTAGAAGCGGGCCAGGTCGACGCCGCCGGACTCGAGCAGATTGGCGCTCGTGTTGGAGTCGGACTGCACGGTGAGGTTGATCGTCTTCGCGGGCTCGCCCTCGACGTCCTGCCAGTCGGGCCAGGCGTCGTAGTCGTCGCGCAGCGTGTAGGCGGCGCTGACGCCGGCCGACAGGTTCGAGAGCATGTACGGGCCGGACCAGGCGCCGTCGACGGTGCCCGCGGCGAGGCCCTCGGTGTCGGCGAGGCCGGCGGGGCAGATGATGCCGGTGCCGGGGCGGGTGACGCCGCCGAGCAGCTGCGAGTAGGGCTGGCTGAGCGAGATCGTCAGCGTGCCGGCCGCGTCGTCGGGGGTGAAGGTCGCGTCGCCGGAGCCGAAGGCCTGGTTCTTCCAGGTCAGCGCGCCCGAGTCGTCGAGGCCGGTGAGGTACGTGAAGGAGTCGGCGACGACGGTCGGCGTGATCGCGGTGCCGTCGGCGCAGGTGGCGTCGTCGCGGAGGGTGAACGTGTACTCGGAGGCCGAGACGGCGTTCCACTCGGTGGCGAGGCCGCCGATGTAGCCCTCGGTCTCGCCCTGGCGGAGCAGGGTGTCGAAGCCGAGGCGCGCGACGGTCACGTCGGCGTCGGCGGAGGCCTTCGCGGGGTCGAAGGTGGACGGCGCGTACCAGAGCTCCGCGTTGATGGTGTCGGTGGTGCCGGCGGTGCCGGTGGCGCTCTGCGGGGCGCTGGTGGTCCCGCAGGCGGTGAGCGCGAGGCTCGCGACGGCCGCCAGTGCGACGCCGGCGAGCAAGCTCTTCCTGACCATGGTGCTGTCCTCCAAGGGGTACGGGTGGTGCATCGGGGGCGGGGCGGAGTTGCTCGGGGGGCCGCTCAACTTGGATCCAATCTAAGGCAATGCGGATCCCATTGTGTTTCGTCGGGATTACATCTGGTTGGCGTCCTCCGCCGCGTGCCCGTGCACCGTCCGCCCGCCGACCACCGTGCGCAGCACGCGCGCCCCGGCGAACTCCTCCGCCGAGCACTCCCCCGGGTCGACCGAGAACAGCACCAGGTCGGCGAGGAAGCCGGGGCGGAGCATCCCGCGGCGGTCCTCCGCGAAGGCCGCGTGCGCCGCGCCTAGGGTGTAGCCCTCGACGGCCTCGAGCACCGTGAGCGCCTGCTCCGGACCGAGCGGGTCGGGCAGGCGGCGCATCCGACGGCTCACCGCGGTCGCGACCACCCGCCGCGGGTCGAACGGGAAGTAGGGGGCGTCGGAGCCGAGCGCGATCACGGCGCCGGAGTCGCGCCAGTCGCGCATCGGGTTCACCGGGTCGGCCCGCGCGCCGAGCCGGGCGGTCAGTCCGGCCGCGTTGCTCCAGGCGATCGAGGGCTGCAGCGAGGCGACGACGCCGAGCCGGGCCGCGCGCTCGCGGCTCTCGGCGGACGGCTCGAGGTAGGCGTGGATCAGCTGGCAGCGCAGGGCGGCGATCCGCTCGGGCGGGCCCGCCGCCTCGAGGGCGTCGAGCACCTCGGCGACCGCGCGGCTGCCGACCGCGTGCACGCCCAGGCCCCAGCCGCGCTGGACGCACTCCGCGGCGAGCCGCGCGAACTCGGCCGTCGCGATCCGCTGCACGCCGTGGCTTCCGCCGGGCCAGGGCTGCTCGAGGAGAGCCTGGCCCTTCATCCCCTCGCCGTCGTAGTAGACCTTGATCGGGCCGAGGCGGAGCAGCTCGTCGCCGTCGCCGGTCGTGCCGCCGACGGTGCCGAGCAGGGCGAGCGCCTCGTCGACGCCCGGGACTCTGGCGGTGACGAGCTCGGGGTAGGGCATGGCGACGACGCGCAGCGACAGCTCACCACGCTCGTGCGCCGCGCGGTAGGCGGCGAGCTCGTCGAGTGTGACGGCGGGGTCGATGACGCCGGTGAAGCCCAGCTCGTGCAGCAGCGGCTGGATGCGCAGGAGGGCCGCGCGGCGGTCCGCGGGGGTGGGCGGGGTGTCGCCGAGCCAGTCCGGGGCGTCCGGATCGGCGTCCGCGTCGGCGAGCATCGCGGCCGAGAACGCGTCGGCGCCGGCGCCCGCGTCGAGCAGCTGCAGGGCCTTCAGGCCCGCGCGCTGGGCGTGCGAGTGCGCGTCGATGAAGCCGGGGAGGAGGGTGCCGTCGAGGTGCTCCTCGGGGGTGCCTGCGGGGGCTGCGGCGCGGACGTCTGCGAGGGTGCCGACCGCGGCGATCCGGTCGCCGTCGATCAGGAGCGCCTCGGCGAGCGGGTTCTCGGGGTCCATGGTGCGGACGCGGGCGACGAGGAGGCGGGGCGCCGCTGTCCCCTGGGTGTCCGGCATCGTGCGGGGCTCAGGCATCGGTGCTCTCCCGGCGGTCGAGCCAGTCGTGCACGTCGGCGGCGGTGACGAGCGCGTCGCGCTGGAGGTACTCGATCGCCTCCAGGGTGGCGGCGTGCGCGCGCTCGCTCGAGCCGGCGACGCAGTCGGTGAGCACCCGGACGGCGTAGTCGTGCTGGTGCGCGTCCGCCGCCGTGTAGTGGATGCAGACGTCGGTGAGGCCGCCGACCAGCAGCAGCGTGCCGGCGCGGTAGGCCTTCAGGACGATCTCGAGCTCGGTGCCGAAGAAGGCGGAGTAGCGGCGCTTGCGGATCACGAACTCCTCGGGCCGCGGCTCGAGCCAGGACGCCAGCTCGGTGCCCGGGTCGCCCTCGAGGCAGTGCGGACCCTCGGCGCCGTCGAGCTCGCGGCCGATGTCGATCAGGTCGGGCTTGTGCACCTCCTGCACGAAGACGACCGGCACGCCGGCACTGCGGCAGTGCGCGATCAGGTCGCGCACCCGGGGCGTGCGCTCCGCCCGGCCGCTCATCACGGGGATGCCGGGGGTCGGCAGGTCCGAGGCGGCCCCGCCCTGGATGTCGACGACGAGGAGGACGGGAGTGCCGGAGACGGCGAGCATGCGGGTGGATCCTTCCGGGTGGTGCGCGGGTCGGGTGAGGTGCCCCCACGACCCCGGCGGCGCGAGGGCCGAGGCCCGTCGTCCGCCCGGCAAGTCTGGCCAGGCGATCGTTCGGGCGGGGGTCGGCCGTGTTTCCCCGGGGTAAAACCTCGGGATGCTCGGCTTGTGGAGGAGAGTCGGCTCCTCCGGTGCGCAGAAGTTGTCGTACCCGCGCGCCCAGTACGACAACTTCTGGAGAGCGGCGGTGGCAGCGCAGGGCCCGGCGGATCCACTGCGCAGAAGTTGTCGTAGCGGGTGGGCGAGTACGACAACTTCTGCGGAGTGGAGGGGGCGGCCGTCAGACCGGGCGGGCCGCGCGGCGGCGGCGGTGCGGGAGCAGGGCGGCGACGGGGACCGGGGCGAAGGCGTCGGCGACGGCGACCCAGACGGTCGCGTCGGGGGCGTGGTCGCCGAGGAGCTCGGCGCAGACGCCGCAGGGCTCGATGAGGTGGCGGGAGCCGGCCGGGCGCTGCAGCACTCCGACGATCGAGACGACCGGGGAGCCGGCGACGACCGCGGCGCTCAGGGCGGCGGACTCGGCGCAGACGGAGGCCCGGCCGGCGCTCGCCTCGACGTGCAGGCCGGTCACGATCCGCCCGTCGGCGAGCCGGAGGGCGGCCGCGACCTCGTGGACGCCGGTCCGGTAGCGCGCGTCGAGGATCGCCGAGGCCACCTCGAGCAGCTCGCGGTCCGGCGCGGACATCCCCGCGGGAGGCCCGTCGAGCACCGGCCGATCGAGCACCGGGCTCTCCGGCGCCGAAGGCCCCGACTCCGCCCCCTCGGTCACGACCAGCCCAGGATCCGCGCCATGTTGCCGCCCTCGACCAGCGCGCGGTCGGCCTCGTCGGGGATGGCCTTCGCGATCTTCATCCGCTCGAGGTCGAAGTCGCTGCCCGGCCACTCCGAGCCGAGCAGGATCTTCTCGGCACCGAGCCGGGCGTAGGCGCGCTTGACGTCGGACATCAGCGTCGCCGAGGTCTCGAGGTAGACGTGCGGGTTGCGCTCGGCGACGATGATCGCCTCGGGCACGTTCCAGACCGCGCCCATGTGGGCGATGATCGTCGGAACTCCAGGGAAGCCCTTGGCGATCTCCTCGATCGCGAACGGTGCGCAGAACGCGTCGTCGAGCGCGTTGATCAGCACGGGCAGGCCGAGCTCGTCGCAGACCGCGAACAGCGGGTCGAGCAGCCCGTGATCGGCGACGTGGTAGCCGTGCAGGCTGGGGTGCAGCTTGAGTCCGACCAGACCGGCGTCGGCGAAGCGGCGGATCTCGTCGGTCGCGTTCTCCCACTGCGGCATGACCTGGCCGAAGCCGAACAGGCGGTCGGGGTGCGCCTTCACGAGGTCGATCAGGAAGTCGTTCTCGATGCCCTGCGCGAGGGAGCAGACCATCGCGCGGTCGACACCGGCGGCGTCCATCCGGTCGAGGATGCGCTTGGGGTCGAACGGGGTGTAGGCCGGGGGCTGCTCGCCGGGGCGGACCCCGCTGAGGTAGTCGCTGCGGCCTCGGCGGTCCTGCGTGGTGTTGTACGCGTCGATGATCATGCGGTGTCTCCTTCTTCCGGTGTGGTGCGGGTGGGGTGTCGTTCGGGGGCGGGGCGGGCTGCTCAGCCGACCGCGGCCATCGCGCCCATGGCGACGAGCGCGGCGAGGGAGGCGAGCCTCCGGGCGGTGTCGAGTCGGCCGGGGCGGCCAGCGAGGGCGATGCGGAGCGTGCACGTCGCGTAGACGGCGACGGCGGCGCCGAGTGGCAGGGCGAGTCCGCCGCCGTGCGCGTGCCCGGCGCCTGCGAGAGCACCCGCGGTGGGCGCGGCATCGGCGAGGAGCACGAGGACGGCGGCGAGCAGCATCCCGACGGCGTGCAGCGCGTCGGCACCGTGCCGCCGCACTCCCCGACCTCGGCGCACCCGGTCGACGAGGGCGGCGACGAGCGCGCAGCCCGCGAGCAGCGCGGACCAGAGCGGCGCGGGCAGGAGGTGCAGGGCGGGCAGGTGCACGTCGAGCATCGCGGCGAGCATGGCCGCCTCGGCGACGAGCCAGCCGCGGCCCACTCCCCGCCAGCCGGCGAGACCGAGCGCGAGGGAGCTGGCGGCGCCCGCGAGCATCACGACCAGCAGCACGTCCACGCCGGCCTCCTGACCTCGATCGGTCACCACGGGGGGCAACATTGGATCCAATCTAGGGCTGCGCGGATCCATGGGTCAAGCCGGACGCGGGAGTGGGCTCGCCGTTCGACGACACCGACCCTCGCGTGGGATCCAATGCCTGCCATGATTGGATCCCGGCCGACCTGGCCGCTGATCGGAGGGGATCATCGTGACGACCCAGGGCGACAACGCACTCGTGGACGATCTGGCCGCCCGCATCCGGGCGAAGATCATGTCCGGCGAGATCCCGATCGGCGCCCCGCTGCGCCAGGCCGAGCTCGCGACGCAGTTCGGCATCAGCCGCACCCCGGTCCGCGAGGCGCTGCGCCAGCTGCAGACCGGCGGGCTGATCGAGGTCGTCCCCAACCGCGGCGCCGTCGTCCGCGTGCCGGTGCCGTGGGAGGTGCGCGAGGCCTACGAGGTGCGCGCCGAGCTGGAGTCGCTGGCCGCCCGCCGCGCGGTCGACCGCCTGGACGATGCGACGATCGCCGAGCTCCGCTCCGTCAACACGGCCATGTACGAGCGCTCGCTCGCCGTCGCCGCCGGCACCGCCGCCGAGCGCGACGGCAGCGCCAACGACCAGTTCCACGGGCTGATCTACCAGGCCTCGGGCAACACCCGCCTCAGCCGGATGCTGATCGAGATCAACGACGCCTTCCCCCGCAACGTCTCGGGCCTGGTCCTCCGCGAGAACTCGCGCCACCGCGAGGAGAACTTCCGCGAGCACGAGCAGATCGTCGAGGCCTTCGTCGCCGGCGACCGCGAGCGCGCCGCCGCGATCATGCGCGAGCACGTCCTCCGCGCCGGCGAGCACCTCGCGCACTGGTACGAGCGCCGCTCCTCGACGGTGTTCACGGGCTGAGGGGCGGAGTCGGCCGCACAACATCAGCTGAGAAGGGTGGGCCTCCTCCCACAGAGGAGGCCGGGTGCTCTCAGCTGATGTTGTGCGGCGGAGTCAGCTCCGCGGCACCGTCGAGGCGCGGATCAGCAGCTCCGTCGGCAGCAGCGTCGCCCGCGGGACGTCGTCGCCGGCCAGCAGCCGCACCAGGACCTCCGCCATCGCGTCGCCGAGGCCGGCGGCCGGCTGGCGGACGGTCGTGATCGGCGGCTCGGCCGCCTCCGAGGAGTAGTCGCCGTCGAAGCCGGCGAGCGCCACGTCGCCCGGCACGCTCAAGCCGCGCTCGCGCAGCACCGCCAGGGCGCCGGAGGCCATCTGGTCGTTGGAGGCGAACACCGCGTCGATCGGGCGGCCGGAGTCGAGCAGGCGCCGCATCGCCTCGGCCCCGTCCCGCGGCGAGTAGTCGCCGATCTCGACGAGCGAGGCGTCCAGGCCGGCCGCCTCGACGGTGGCGCGCCACCCCGCCAGCCGGTCGATCGCGCCGGGCATGTCCTGGCGGCTCGCGATCATCGCCGGGGCGCGCCTCCCGAGACCCAGCAGGTGCTCGGTGACCTGCCGCGCCGCTCCGACGTTGTCGACGTCGACGAAGTGACTGTCGTGGTCGTCGAGGCTGAGCGGCCGGCCGCCGAAGACGAGGGGCACGCTCGCGCCGATCCGGGCGTAGGAGTGGTCGCCGCTGTGGTGCGACACCACGAGGGCGCCGTCGACGTTGCCGCCGAGGAGGTAGCGGCGGGTCTTGTCGGGCGTCGCCTCGGAGGCGATGACGATGTTGAGCATGTAGTCGGTCGCGGCGAGGCGGGTGGCGGCGCCCTGCACGACGGCGGCGAGGAACGGGTCGCCGAAGACCTTGCCGATCGACTCGGGCACGAGCAGGGCGAGGACCTGGGTCCGCCGGCTGGCGAGCGAGCGGGCCGCGCGGTTGGGCACGTAGCCGAGCTTCTCGATCGCGAGGCGGACGGCGGCCTGCGCCTCGGCCTTCACCTTCGGTGAGTCGTTGACGACCCGGCTGACCGTCGCCCGGGACACTCCGGCGAGCGCGGCGACAGCCTCGAGCGTGGGTGCGGCCGGTGCGGTGTCGTGACTCATGCGTGCCTCTCGAGCGGTGGACCCCCGGGCCCGAGAGTAGCCGAGCGGGCGGGTGCCCTTCGAGACACCTCCGGGGGTCCGCTCGCACTACGGCCATAGTGGGCTTCCCCTGCTGATCGAGCGGGCCGTGCGGCGGGCTTCCCCTGCTGATCGAGTAGGCCGCGCAGCGGACGTATCGAGATCCACCATCGCCGGAAGTCGAGTCTGCAGACCCGCCCTGCTGAGGACGGCGGGTCTCGATACGCCCCTCCGGGGCTACTCGACCAGCATGGACGGCGGCCGGTCCATGCTGATCGAGTAGCCCGCGCAGCGGGCGTATCGAGATCCACCATCGCGCTGAGCGCCCGCGGTCAGCCCTTGACCGCGCCGCCCATGATGCCGGCGATCAGCTGCTTGCCCGCGAGCACGAACAGCACGAGCAGCGGGATGATCGACAGCACCGCGCCGGCCAGCACGATCGAGTAGTCGACGTAGTAGCCCGACTGCAGCTGCGACAGCGCGGTCTGCAGCGTCGGGTTGGTCGGGCTCAGCACGATCAGCGGCCAGAGGAAGTCGGTCCACGCCATCATGAACGTGAACAGCGCGAGGATCGCCATCGCCGGACGCGCGGCCGGCACCGCGACGGTCAGGAAGGTCCGGAACTGGTTCGCTCCGTCGACCCGCGCCGCCTCGATCAGCTCGTCCGGGATCACGTCCACCAGGTACTGCCGCATGAAGAACACGCCGAACGCGGTGACCAGCGTCGGCACGATCACGGCGCCGAGGGTCCCGGTCCAGCCGAGCTGCCGCATCAGGATGAACAGCGGGATGATGCCCAGCTGGGTCGGGATCGCCATCGTCGCGATCACGGTGATCATCAGCCCGTCCCGCCCGCGGAAGCGCAGCTTCGCGAAGGCGTAGCCGGCCAGGGTCGAGAACGACACGACCGAGAGCGTGATGACGCCCGAGACGACCACGCTGTTCAGCAGCGCCGTCCAGAACGGGATCGCCGTGAACACCTGCGCCGCATTGGCGAGGAAGTTGCCGCCCGGGATCAGCGGCAGCGTCTCGCCGCGGGTCGCGTTGCTCCCGCTGGCCACCACGAACGACCACCAGAGCGGGTAGGTCGAGCCGAGGATGAAGGCGCTGAGCAGGCCGTAGGTGAGGAAGCCGGGTCGGTCGACACGGCCGGCGCCGGAGAAGCGCGGGCGCCGGGCGCGACGCTCGGGCTCGGCCGCGACTGGCGCAACGGCGGGAGCGGTGGGAATCGTCGCGGTCATCGGTCGCTCACCTTCTGCGCCGGTCGGCGCGTGCGCGTTCTCACGCGGTTCTCGACGGAGGCGATCCGCCGCGAGATCGCGAAGTTCACCAGTCCGATCAGCACGATCAGGAGGAAGAGCAGCCAGGCGACCGCCGCCGCCTCGCCGAAGTTCTGCCGGAAGAACGCCATCTCCCAGAGGTAGAGGACCGTCGTCTGGAACTGGCGGTCCGAGCCGCCGATGCCGCCGGCGTTCGAGACGTCGAACAGGCGCGGCTCGGCGAAGATCTGCAGCCCGCCGATCGTGGCCGTGATGATCACGAAGATCAGGGTCGGCCGGATGCTCGGGATGGTGATCGAGGTGAAGCGGCGGAACGAGCCCGCTCCGTCGAGCGCGGCCGACTCGTGCAGATCGCGCGGCACGGCCTGCATCGCGGCGAGCAGGATGAGCGCGTTGTAGCCGGTCCAGCGCCAGTTGACCATCGAGGCGATCGCGATGTGGCTGGCGAGGCGGTCGTTGGTCCAGTCGATCGGGGCGATGCCGACCAGGCCGAGCAGATTGTTCGCCAGGCCCTCCTGGTCGCCGAAGATGCTCGAGAAGATCAGCGCCACGGCGACGGGCGAGACGACGTAGGGCAGCAGCACGCTCATCCGCCAGAAGGTGCGGGCGCGCAGCGACTGATCGAGCACCGCCGCGAGCACTAGCGCGACGGCGAGCTGCGGAATGGTGGAGAGCAGGAAGATGCTCAGCGTGTTGCCGATCGAGTTCCAGAAGAAGCGGTCGCCGAGCACCGCCGCGAAGTTGCCGAGGCCGACGAAGTCGCCCTGACCTTGCAGCAGCTGCCAGTCGTAGAGCGAGACCACCAGCGTGTAGACGAGGGGGAAGGCTCCCGTGATCGCGAACAGCAGGAAGAACGGCGAGATGTAGAGGTAGGGCGACGCCTTGACGTCGAAGCGGCTCATCCGCTGCTTGGCCGTCAGCGGCAGGCGGGGCGCGGGGCGGCGGCCGGGAGGCGGCGCGGCCGACGCGGTCGGCGGGGTCAGGGTGCTCGTCATGGGTCGCTCTCGTCGGTCGCTCTCGTGGGGGGACTCGTTCGTGGGACGCGTCGCGGGACTCGTCATAAAGAGGGAGGGAGGGCCCCCGCCCGGCCTGCTACCGGACGGGGGCCCTGTCTGAGGGGAGCGGGTCAGTCGACCAGCTCGTCGAGGAGCGAGAGCGCCTCGTCCCAGCCCTTGTCGCCGTCGAGCTCGCCGCGGTCGACCTTCTGCAGCACCGGGCCGAAGACGTTCTCCTGGATCAGCGAGTCGTCCGGACCCTTGTACTGGGCGACGACGCCCTGGGCGCGCTCGGCGAGGATCGCGCCGGTCGGCGAGCCGTTCAGCGCCGGGTCGGGCGCTGCAGCGGAGGCGAGCTGCTCCTGGGCGGAGACGGTGCTCGGGAACGGACCGGTCGCGTCGAACGCGGCGATCTGCTGCTCCGGCTCGCTCAGCCACGAGGCGAGCTCCGCGGCCTCGGCGGGGTGCTTCGACTGCGTCGGGACGGAGAGGAACGAGCCGCCCCAGTTGGCCGCGCCGCCGGGGAAGACGTCGGCGAAGTCCCAGCCGGTGGCCTCGGGGTCGCCGCCGCCGGCCTCGACCTGCGCCTTCACCTGGCCGAGCATCCAGCCCGGGCAGACGAAGGTCGCGAAGGTGCCGTCGTTGAAGGACTTGCCCTTGTTCCAGTCCCAGGCCTTCTGCGCGGCCGAGAGTCCGGAGGCGGCGCCGTCGGTGATCCAGCCCCAGCGCTCCTGCAGCTCGGCGTTGCCGTCGATGTTCAGCTCGCCGTCGGCGGTGTAGTAGCCCTCGGGGAGCTGGTTGACCATGGCGTTCCAGACGAAGCCGGACTGGTCGTACCAGGCCTTGCCGGTCGCGTCGTGGTACTGCTTCCCGGCCGCGAAGTAGTCCTCCCAGGTCGCGTCCGCACCGCCGAGCAGCTCCGCGACGGCGGCGCGATCGGTGGGCAGGCCCGCGGCCTCGAAGGCGGCGGTGCTGTAGCAGAGGCCCTCGGGGCCGATGTCGGTGCCGTAGCCGATGACGCGGCCGTCGGGGTCGACCGCCTGCTCGTACTTCCAGTCGACCCAGTCGGCCTTGCGGTCCTCGATGCCGTGGTCGCGGAGGTCGACGAACTGGTCGGAGACCTCCATGATCGAGCCGAGCCAGCCCTCCTCGATGGCGACGACGTCGGCGAGGCCGGAGCCCGCGGCGAGCTTGGTGAACGCGTCGGTCCGGGCGTTGCCGCCGGTGTCGATGTTGTTCGGGACGATCGTGACGCCCGGGTGGGCGGCCTCATACTCGGCGTAGAGGTCGTCGAACCCCATGGCGCCGAACGTGGTCACGGTCAGTTCGATGTCGCCGTCCTCGGCCGCGCCGGATCCGGACGAGCAGCCGGAGACGAGCAGGGCCAGGGTGGCGGCGCCGGCGATCGCCGTGGCGATCCTGGCGCGTCGTGATTCGAGCACGGTCACTCCTTCGTGATGGGTGTCAGGGCACCCCTGGGGGCGCTCCCACGGTGCTGTGCTGCCGTATGTGAGAGCGCTCTCACGAGGTGTGAGGCGAGCATACGGAGCGGGCTGCGGGGAGGTCAAGGGTTTTGTGAGAGCGCTCTCTTCATGCGGCTGCGGCGGGTCCTGGAGGAGGTTCGGCTCGTGGAATCGGCCTCGGCACGCGGCATCGAGCCGGAACCGCGAGCCGGAGGTGCTTCCGCGTGCCGGAGGCCACACCAGGCGAACTCCGGCACGCGGAATTTCCCTCGGCTCGTCGAAACGAGGCGGAATCGCGAGCCGGAGCGACTCCCGCGAGCCGGAGGTGACGCCGGGCGACGTCCGGCACGCGGAACGGCCTCGGGCACGCGGAAACCGGACGAAACGACGTGCCGGAGCGGATTCCGCGAGCCGGAGACGTGCGAGCTCGAGATCCGCCGGGACCTCGGGCGACTCCGCACGGATCCGGCACGCGGAACGACCCTCGGCACGCGGAGATCCGGCAGAACCGCGAGCCGGACGTGGTCTCGCGAGCCGGAGCTAGCCCCGGACTGCCCGGGCACGCGGAATCACCCTCGGCTCGTGGAAACCTGCGGAAACGATGAGCCGGAGCTGATCGCGCGAGCCGAAGGCGACTCCGCAGCACCTCGGGCTCGTGGAACGACCTTCGGCACGCGGAAACCCGCGGAAACGACGAGCTGGCCGTGATCTCACGAGCCGGAGGTAGCCCCGGACTACTCGCGCACGCGGAACCACCCTCGGCACGCGGAAACCCGCGGAAACGACGAGCCGGAGACGATCGCGCGAGCCGGCGGTGACTCCGCCGCAGCTCGGGCGCGCAGAATCACCCTCGGCTCGTGGAAACCTGCAGAAACGACGAGCCGGAGACGATCGCGCGAGCCGGAGGCGACTCCGCAGCACCTCGGGCTCGTGGAACGACCTTCGGCACGCGGAAACCCGCGGAAACGACGAGCCGGAGGCGATCAGGCGAGCCGGCGGTGGCCCGCGGCGACTCCGGCTCGCCTGATCACCTTCGGCACGTGAGACCGGACGAGACAGCGAGCCGGAGGTCGCCGCGCGAGCCGGAGGCGGCCGCGCGGTCGCGGCGTCTCGGGTCCGCCTCTTGACGTGGCACTTGTTTTTCACAAGCATGAGCGCAGACGCCGCAGTCCGCGGCTCCGCCGAGAAGGAGAGACCGCCATGCCCTCGATGTTCGTCAACCTGCCCGTCACCGATCTGGAGCGCGCGAAGGCGTTCTACGTCGCGCTCGGCTTCTCGATCAATCCGGCGTTCTCCGACCACAACGCGGCCTGCGTCGTGGTGGAGGAGGACCACAACTACTTCATGATCCTGGTGCGCGAGTACTTCCAGACCTTCAGCGACCTGCCGATCGGCGACCCGGCCGTGAACCCCTCCGTCTCGACCGCGATCTTCCTCGACACCCGCGAGGCCGTCGACGCCGCCGTGACCGCCGGACTCGCTGCGGGCGGCTCCGAGTCGCGGCCCGCCTCCGACTACGGCTTCATGTACCAGCGCCAGGTCGCCGACCCCGACGGCAACCTGCTCGAGTTCGGCTGGATGGACCCGGTCGCCGCGGCGCAGGGCCCGGAGGCGTTCACCGGCGAGCAGGCCTGAGGGCGATGGCCGCACGCGACTACGGGCAGTACTCGGCGCTCACCCGCGCGGTCGAGCTGGTCGGCGAGCGCTGGGCCCTGCTGATCGTGCGGGACCTGCTGGTCGGGCCGCGCCGCTACAGCGAGCTCGCGCAGGGGCTCGCGCGCATCCCGAGCAACGTGCTGGCCGGCCGGCTCAAGGAGCTGCAGGCGGCCGGGATCATCCGGCGGGCGCCGCGCTCGCGCATCATCGTCTACGAGCTGACGCCCTACGGCCGCGAGCTCGAGCCGATCGTGCTCGCGCTCGGCGCCTGGGGGTTCAAGGCGCTGGGCGATCCGCGCGAGGAGCAGGTGATCACCCCGGACTCGATGACGGTGGATCTGCGCACCGCGTTCCGCCCGCAGGTCGCGGCCGAGCTGCCGGCGACGGTGTACGCGGCGCAGGTCGGGCCGGCCGGGCTGCTGATCCGGGTCGACGGCGCGGCGCTGGACGTGTCGCGCGGCGAGGTGCCGGGCGGGGAGGCTCCGGTGGACCTCGCGTTCTCGACCGGGGCGGACATCCGGCTGCTGCTGTCGGGCGAGCTCCCGCCGGAGCGGGCGATCGCGACCGGCGCGGTCACGGTGCTCCGCGGGCGGGACGCGCTGCTCGGGCGCTTCGCGAGCACGTTCCACCTCGCGGCGTGACGCGCGGCACGGCGGTCGCGCACTCATGGAGCGGGCCCCCCGCATGCTGATCGAGTAGCCCGCGCAGTGGGCGTATCGAGATCCACCGTCACTCGGAGGGTAGGTCTCGATACGCCCCTCCGGGGCTACTCGACCAGCATGTTGGGGCGCCTCCGGGGCTACTCGACCAGCATGTTCGGGCCCCTCCGGGGCTGCTCGACCAGCATGCAAGAAGAGAGTGCGGCCCCACTCAGCACGGCCCCTGCATGTTGATCGAGTAGTCCGCGCAGCGGACGTATCGAGATCCACCGTCGCTCGGAGGGTGGGTCTCGATACGCCCCTCCGGGGCTACTCGACCAGCATGCGGCGGCGCGTCCGGGGCTACTCGACCAGCATGGGGGCTGCTCGACCGGCATGCGGGCGGAAGGGCTGGCCGCTGAGCGAGGGGCGGGTGGCCGCGCAGGGCGCCTCCGGGGCCGCACGGCCGGGAGCCGACTGGGCGCGCGGCTCCGCCGGCGCCGGCGGGTGCTGGAGTGGCCGTTGCCCTCGCGCGCCGCGGGGCCGTCCACGACCCGCGGAGGAACCCCCATGCCGTCATCGAAGCCCGCCAGCCGCACCACGAGTGAGCAGCGGAAGGAGCACGCCGAGCAGTACTCCGCCGCGGCGCGCTACGCCTCCGAGGCGTTCGGCACCTTCCTGCTCGTCGCGGGCGGCGTCGGCACGGCGATCTTCGCCTCCGCCTTCCCCGACAGCGGCAACGCGCTCGGCGTCGGCTTCCTCGGCGTCGCGCTCGCCTTCGGGCTCACGCTCGTCGCTGGGATCTACGCCGTCGGCCACATCTCCGGCGGGCACTTCAACCCGGCCGTCTCGATCGGCTTCGCCCTCGCGGGGCGGACGGAGTGGCGGCACATCCCCGGCTACATCGTCGCGCAGCTGGTCGGCGGCATCGCCGGCGCCGGAGTCGTCGCGCTGATCGCGGCCGACGGACCCGCCGGCTACTTCGACGCCGCCCGCGACTCGGGCTTCGCCTCGAACGGCTTCGGCGCGCACTCCCCCGGCGGCTTCGGCCTCGGCGCGGTGCTCCTGGCGGAGGTCGTGCTGACGGCCGCCTTCGTCGGCGTGATCCTCTCCGTCACCGCGAAGAGCGAGTACAAGTCCGTCGCCCCGATCGCGATCGGCCTCACGCTGACCCTCGTGCACCTGATCAGCATCCCGATCAGCAACACCTCGGTGAACCCGGCCCGCTCGATCGCGGCCGCCGTCTTCGCCGGCCCCGACGCGCTCGGCCAGGTCTGGGTGTTCCTGCTGGCGCCGGTGCTCGGCGCGGCGATCGCCGGCCTCGCGTCGAAGACGCTGCACCGCAGCCGCTGACCGCCAATCGCCCGGCATCTCCCAAGTGAAGCCCAGCGGGCAGCTAAAAGTACAATCATCAGCAAATCAGACCTTCTCTGCGCATTGATCGCAGTAAAAGCCTGCGAACCTATCAATACTGGGTGGGCACTGAAGACAACCGGCAAGGATGGCCGTGCGGGAGGATTACTCGCGGAATCGCTGAATATTAAGATTTCCCCAGGAGAACCATCCCGAGCAGACACTTATCGGTGACCCGAATGCTGCAAACTTGATCGCTCGACATATGGTGTATAGTCGCGATACGCGTTAAATCGAGATCATGCCCGATCGATTCGCCCAGAGTTTGAAGGAGCGAGAAGCTTGCCATTCATACCAGCGGATTCTGCGAGGATCACCCAGGCCATCGTTGATGGCGATACCTTAAGTCTTCATCCACAAAGCGATGAAAACTTCTCGCACTCCGTCGAATTCTTCCACCTCTGGGCGTCAGAGCGGCATGTCTCTGCCCACGAAATTCGTCGAGCATTGAAAACGGCACAGGGTAGAACCGACCCGAACGGTCTAATCGTGCATGGTGCACGCATTCTTGGCCAATTAGACCTATCGAACCTGCACCTAGAATTTCCTGTGCGTTTTATTTCCTGTGCGTTTGACTTCGCGCCGATCATCACAAACCTACGAATAGCATCGTTCGCAATCACAAACTGTTTCCTTCCGGGCCTTCATGCCGATGGTATTACTACAATTGGTGACTTCCAGCTTGACAACTCCGTTGTACGAGGCCCCACCCATGCGCACGGAGCGCGTATCGGAGGATTACTCTCTTTTCAGGGTTGCGCGATGGAGGCAAAGAAGAGCGGCCTCTTTATCTCAGATGCAATAATCGAAGGATCACTCAATCTTGATAACTTGCGGCTTTCTGGGCGAATTGCAATGCGCAATGTTCGTATTGACGGAGCATTTTCCATCCAAGGCACAACAGTAATATCCGCGGGCGAGTTCGCCGCGCGCTTCGCAAAAGTATCAATCGGCGACAGTTTGTACGTGATCGAAAGCACGTTCACCTCCGCACTTGTCATTGATGGCTGTGCAATTTCGAGTCAATTAGTGATTACAGATACGAGTCTTTCGAGCATCAAACGAGACGCTCTTCTAATTCGAGGCTCGCAAATTGGCGGAACCGCCTTTCTCGATCACGAGCTACGAATCCAGGGGGCAGTAGTAGTCGAAGGGACAAGAATTGGCGGAGACCTACGACTCAGCGAGGCCAAGATATATAATCCGTCTGACGTTGCGCTGATGCTTAACAAAGTCAATGTCGGCGGATATATGCGATTCATGGATGCCGACTGTGTCGGCACGTTCCAAGTATGGCAGACAGCAATTGGCGGCGACCTGGTACTAGACGGATCGAAGTTCACCCCAGGATCGAAACTTGCTGATGTTAACTTGATCGAAAGCCAGGTGTGGGAGGATCCGCACGCAGATACGATCCTGCTCTCTGACCTGAGTCTCGCCGGTTCACTCCATTTAGATCGCGACTTGGAGATCTTCGGTACGCTTCGATTACAAGTTGCTCGGATTAGCGGGACAATTCATCTTGGTAAGATTAGTCTTTACGCGAAGTTCGGCGCATCGCTTCATATAGGCCAATCTGAAATACGAGGCGGTATTACCTTTAAAAATAGAATGGCAGCAACAGGTACTATTCAGATCCTGGAGAGCGAGCTAGGCGGAATTACACTTTTTGAGGCGGATTCTGCTAGTGGAGAAGCAAACGGGGCATCGGGAAGCCTGGATTCTGCCTCACTGAATATCATATTCGAAGGATGCTCTCTAAATACTCTTGAAGTGCGAGTGCCCTCTGCAAATCGTTACTCCATTGCATTCGACGCATCTCGTTTGAAGGTTTTACGTAGTCCCGAACCTGCGTTTTCGACGCATGATCTTCCCGTCCTAGTCGGTGCGCACGGTCTACTTATAGAGGGGATGACCGGACACATAAGGACTAGTCACGAAATTATTAGCTCGTGGCTTACGAAGAATAGTCAGAACTTCTCGCCCCAGCCTTTGCACGCAGTGGCCAGTGTATTCGACGAGTACGGTCAGCATGTCGACGCCCGCCGCATGCGCTTCAAGGCAGCAGGTTTAGCTACGCATTCTGAACGGCGCGCATTACCTCTTTTGCTTCGTTATTTATACTGCGTAACTACGGGCTACGGGTACTATCCCCTATTAGCAGTGCTTTGGCTTGCCTTGTTCTTCGTCGTTACGAGCGTGTTCTTCACCCTCCAGGCTGCCAGCTTTCTTTATCTGGCGCCAACCGCAGAGCCTCTTGTCACAGGGGCCGACTCGTGCTCCGTGAACTCCGGAAGGCTTTGTTTCGACGCTATTCGCTACGCCGCCGAAACCATATTGCCGTTCATCCCTCGCTCTCAAACGACAAATTGGGCACCATTCAGGGAGACAAACCTATTCACTTTCGTAACCATCGGTATTACGTCCTTGAGTTGGGCAATGATCGCTATTCTTGCGTTCGGAGTGACTGGACTTCTCAAGCGTTCACCTTAATGCGCTGGGGATGGGCCGCGCCATCACGACCCGTAGGTTTCATTCATGAAAGTTTCTCGCTTTTCCACAACAAACGATCCGAGTCGTGAAGCCCGTCGCCTTCCGAGGTCAGTAGAGCGTTAGCACTTCGCGCCGCGCACCCTCCGGGTCCACAGCTCGAGCGGTCGCGTGAATGTAAAGACACACTTGCGCGAGCGTAAACTTCACCGCGGTCGGAGATCAGACGCATGCGGAGGCGGGTCCGTCAGCCGAGGAGCATCGCGAAGCCCTGGGCGGGGAGGGTGACCGGGGTCGGCCCCGTGGCGGGCGACTCGCTGACGAGGGTGCCGTCCTGCGCGTAGACGCGGAGGGTGCCGGTGCCGTCGACCGTGGTCGGCTGGGGCGTCGCGGTCGAGTTGCGGACCAGCTCGGTGCGGCCGGTGTCGCCGACGAGCACCAGGCGCGAGACGACGGGGCGGACCAGCAGGGCGTCGAGCTTCGTCTCGCCGGAGAGGGCGCGGACCTCGACGGTGGTCGAGCTCGCGGGGAGCGTGCGCCGCAGCTTCTGCGGCAGCAGGATCCCGGACGCCTCGGTGACGCCCTGCGCGCCGACGGTGCTGGTGAGCACGTCGAGCGGGCGGCGGCCCGAGTTCCAGAGGCTGATCGGGGTCTTCTCGGTGCCGCGCTCGGCGGCGAAGATCACGGCCTCGACCAGGCGGTCCTGGGTCGCGGAGCCGACGGGGATCGTCGCCGCGCGGCGCCAGTTCGTGAGCGACAGGTAGGAGCCGCTCCAGCCGGACTCGCCGGTCCACGCCGACTCCGGGGTGACGACCGCGCCGCCGCGGGCCGACTCGGCCTCGACGAGGCGCAGGCCGTCGCGGCTCGCCTGGGTCGTGACCGCGGTCGCGCGGGCGGCGACCGACGGGTGCGCGTCGAGCGCGAGCATCGACAGCAGGCCGTGGATGGTGCTCTCGGCGCCGCTGTTGCGGTTGACGCTGCCGTCGGCCTGGACGCCGTCGTAGGTGACTCCGGTCGCGGGGTCGTAGACGGGGGCGCCGCTGAGGTTGAGCCCGAAGAACCAGGCGCCCTGCACGCCCGCGAGGTCGAGGTACGCGCTGGAACCGGTCGCGCTCGACCCGGTCGCGTCGGCGAGGGCGAGCGAGTTCTGCAGCCGCGAGTCCGCTCCGTAGGCGATCTGCACGCGGTCGGTCGGCGTCGGGTTCCAGCCGTTGTCCGGGCCGCCGGCGGTCAGCAGCTCGGGGGCGAAGCGCGCGGCGTCGACGACGGCCGGCTCGAGCAGCGACGCGTCGCCGAGCGCGACGGACGAGGCGGCCAGGCCGCCCGCCATCTGCGAGGACCAGGAGTGCCAGAGCGAGCGCGACTTCGTCCAGGGCAGGATCGCGCCGTACGGCCAGGAGGTGGTGTCGCCTTGAGTCGTGGTGCGGGCGTACGCGGCGACGCCCTCGGCGAGCTTCGCGGTGCTGGCGCGCACGGCGGCGTCGTCGGGTGCGGCCTCGACGTAGGCGGAGAGACCGAGCAGGGCCTCCGCGGTGGCGTCGGCGCCGTCGACGATCAGCCAGGCGGGCACGTCGACGCCGTCGGCGACCGCGTACTCGCCGTACCGGGTGAGCACCTCGCGGTCGACGGCGGAGACGCCGAGGCGCAGGCGCTCCTGCAGGAAGGCGGCGAAGTCGGGGTCCTCGTCCTGGAACGCGGCGTAGCCCTCGCCGAGCGCCCAGAGGGTGCGGGCGAGCCAGTAGCTGTCCTCGGAGTCGCTCGGGTCGGGCAGCTCCACGGGCTCGGCGCTGGGGTTCAGCTCGCCGTCGGGCTGCATCCAGAGGACGACGTTGCCGGCGTCGTCGCCGTCGGTGGTCTGGAAGTAGGCGAGCGAGCGGAGGGTCTCGTAGGCCTTGTCGCGGCTCGCCGTCGAGCCGGTCTGCTGCCAGTGCCGGAGGTAGACCACGGCGGCGCGGGAGACGTCGTCGGTGTTGTAGGCGCCCTGCGCCCAGTCGCCGGTCGCCGGGTCGAGGGGGCCGCCGCCGACGCGCTCGAAGGTGCCGCCGTCGCGGGCGTCGGCGTAGGTCCACGGGAGCACGAGATCGGGCTCCTCGGCGAGGCGGTAGGTGCTGTGGCCGGGCTGGGGCTCCGGCGTGGCGGTGTCGAGCAGGAAGTCGAGGTGCGCGGTGTTGGTCAGCGGCTCGGCGGCCTGGGCCGGGGCCGCGCCGACGGCGAGGCCTCCGGCGGCGAGCGCGGTCGCGGCCAGGACGGCGGCGGCGCGGGGTCTGAAGTTCGTCATTGAACTCTCTCCTTGAAGGGGGGGTGGCTGGGGGTGGGGGATCTCGATACGCCCGCGAAGCGGGCTACTCGATCAGCATGAAAAGGGGGCGGATCAGGAATTGCATGGTGGTCGAGTAGCCCCGGAGGGGCGTATCGAGACCCGGCGCCTGCAGGACGGTGGATCTCGATACGCCCGCGAAGCGGGCGACTCGATCAGCAGGGAACGGCGCCCGCCACGCGGGCTCCGCCGCGCCTACTCGTCCGTGCGGAGCAGGCGGGCCGCGCCGATCTTGGAGTCGGCCATGCCGTAGAAGACGTAGTGGCGGCCGTCGATCTCCTCGATGGCGGTGGGGAAGACGACGTTGGGGACGATGCCGCTGCGCTCCTCCTCCGTCTCGGCCTCGAGCAGCGGCTCGGAGGTGCGGGCGATCACCTTCGAGGGGTCGTCGGCGTCGAGGAGGATGGCGCCCGCCGCGTAGTTGACGTGCTGCTGCTGCGAGAAGGCGCTGTCGATCGTGCCGGTGACGCCGTGGTGCAGCAGCAGCCAGCCCTCGGGCACCCGCAGCGGCACGGGGCCGCCGCCGATCTTCAGCTCCTCGTAGGCGAACTCGGGGCCCGCGACGAAGCGGTGCCGGGTCCAGCGCGTCAGGTTCGCCAGGTCGCGGTCCACCTCGTCGACCGGCACGTAGCTGATCCAGATGCTCTGCCGCGGGTCGTCGACGCCCGCGGGCAGCCGCACGCCCTCCCCCGGGCGGGTCTCGCCGAGGTCCCACATCGGCCGGTGCAGCACCGCGAACGAGCGCGTGCCGTCCGGCGCCGCGACGATCTCGGGGAAGAACACCGTGTCCTTGTTGTGGAAGAGCCCGAGATCGATGTCGAGGTCGTCGTCGTAGGCGAAGGTCACCGGGCCGAGGCGCCGCCACTCGCGCAGGTCCTCCGAGACGGCGAGCGCCGTCCGCGGCCCGAGCGGCCCGTAGGCGACGTAGGTCATCACGTGCAGGCCGAGCGCCTCGATGAAGGTGACCCGCGGATCCTCGACGCCGGAGTGCGTCGCCCCGCGCTCGAAGCCGCGGTCGGGCGCCAGCACGACGCCCTGGCGCTCGACGCCGACGGGCAGGCCGCCCTCGACGAGCACGCGGGCGAGGCCGATCCGCGAGACGTTGCCGGCGGCGACCATCCGGGGCAGGAGGTAGAGCTCGCCGTCGGGTCCGCGTCCGCTGCCGGGGTTGAGCACCCCCTCGGCCTCGAGGTCGTCGCCGGGGAGCGGCTCCATCACGACGCCGACGCGCTCGAGGCGGTAGGGGACGGCGGTGCGAGTGGTGGTACCGGGGGTGGGAGTCATGGTCATCCTTTCACTCCGGATCCGAGATCCGTCGAGACGAAGTAGCGCTGGAACACGATGAAGAGCACGACGACGGGGGCGGCCAGCACGACGGCGCCCGCGAGGATCGCGCCGAACGGGTTGTCGGTCGACGACGCGACGTTGGAGATGTAGTTGGCGAGGGACACGGCGAGCGGCTGCAGTGACGCGTCCTTCGTGATCAGGAACGGCCAGAGGAACTCGTTCCAGGGGCCGATGAAGGTGAGCAGCACGGCCGTCACCAGCGCGGGGCGCACGAGCGGCAGCGCGATGTTCCACAGCAGCTTGATCTCGCCCGCCCCGTCGATCCGCGCGGCCTCGAACAGCTCCTTGGGCAGCTGCAGGAAGTACTGCCGGAAGATGATCACCGCCATCGAGTTGATGGCGAACGGCAGGATCATGCCCAGGTGGCTGTCCGCGAGTCCGTAGTCGCGGGCGATCAGCACGTAGAGCGGGATCTGCAGCAGCTGGAACGGGATGACCTGCACCAGCAGCGCGAGCGCGAACACGGCGTTCCGGCCGCGCCACTCGAGCATCGCGAGCGCGTAGCCCGCCAGCACCCCGAAGACGATCGTGCAGAGCAGGACGCCGCCGGTGAAGATCCCCGAGTTGATCAGGCCGGTGAGCAGGTCGATCCGCTCATTGACGTTGACGTAGTTGTCGAGGGTGAGGTTCCCCGCCTCGGGGATCGCCCCGGCCAGGGTGGGGTCGGGGTCGGTCTGCAGCGAGCCGATCACCATGTAGTAGAAGGGGAACAGGAAGACGATCGCGCCGAGCGCGAGCACGACGCCGCGGAGGATCACGGCCGATCGGCTCGAGGCCGGGCGCTTCCGCCGGGTCGGCGGGGCGGCGGCGGCGGGGACCGCGGAGGTCGCGCCTCCGGCACTGGCGAGCGTGCTCATGAGTTCCTCTCCCCGGCGAAGCGGTTCTGCAGGTAGGCGATGACGAGCACGAGCAGCACCAGCACGACGCCGATGGCCGAGGCCACGTCGGGCTGCCCCTGCTGGATGCCCAGCTGGTACATCAGCAGCACGGGCGAGGCGGAGGCGCCGTTGGGCCCGCCGCCGCCGGTGAGCAGGTAGGGCTCGGTGAAGAGGTTCGCGCCGGTCACGGTGGAGACGAGCAGCACCAGCAGGGTCGCCGGCCGCACGCTCGGCACGGTCACCGACCAGAACTGCCGGATGCGGCCCGCGCCGTCGGTCGACGCCGACTCGTAGAGCTCCTTCGGCACGTTCTGCAGCGCCGCCAGGTACAGCAGGATGTAGAAGCCGAGCTGCTTCCAGGTGACGTAGAGCGCGATGATCGGCATCGCCAGCTTGTCGTTGATCAGCCAGGACGGGTCCGGCGCGAGCGGCCCGAGCAGGCTGTTCACGAGTCCGTTCCCGTTGAAGAGGAACAGCCAGACGCCGACGACCGCGACGCTCGCCGTGACGTAGGGCACGTAGAAGCTGACCCGGAGGAACGTGCGCAGGTGCACGACCTTGTCCAGCGCCGAGGCGAGCAGCAGCGAGAGCACCACCGTCAGCGGCACGTTGATCACCAGGAAGATCCCGATGTTGCCGAAGGAGCGGATGACCTGCGGGCTCGAGAACGCGGTGACGAAGTTGTCGAAGCCGACGAACGGGCGCTCGACCTGCACGCCGGGGGCCGCGAAGAAGAAGTCGTGGAAGGCGATGTAGACGGAGTAGCCGACCGGGAACGCGAAGACCGCGAGCACGAACAGCAGGTAGGGGCTGCCGAGCAGCAGCCCGAACGGCTGCGGACCGAGGACGCGGCGGAGCAGGCTCCGCTTGTCCTGGGGCCGCGGGGCTCCGGCGCCCTGCGACGCCGGAGCCTTCGGGGCGAGAGTCGTCATCTCACTGCCGTCCGGCGTCTCACTGCTGGCCGGCGAGCCCGGTGACGGTCTCCGCCGCCCCGTCGAGCGCCGACTGCACGTCGCCGTCGCCGAAGATCACGGTCTTGCCCCAGGCGTCGCGGATCGCCTGCAGCATCTGCACGGTGTTCGGGCCGGAGGGCACCTCGATGGTGCGGCTCGCCTGGTCGCCGAAGCGCTGGTAGGCGGGGTTGGCCTCGAAGTAGTCGGCGTAGGTGGTCTGCAGGTCGGTGCGCAGCGGCATCTGGCCGGTGGTCTCCAGCAGCGAGCGGTCCTGCTCCTCGCTGGTGGCGAACTTCAGCACGTCCCAGGCGGTGCCCTTGTTCTCGCAGGCGGAGTAGAGGCCGACGTTCTTCGCGTCGCTGAAGGTCCAGGTGTCCTCGGCGGGCGTGCCGTCGGGGGTGGGCACGGAGACGGAGCCCCAGTTGAGGTCCTTGTAGACCGAGACCGCCCACGGGCCGACGATCGACATCGCGGCCTGGCCGTCGGCGAACGCGTCGCCCTGGTACTGCTCGCGGCCGGCGAGGCCCTGGTCGTAGAGGCTCTTCCAGAAGTCGGCGACCTGGTAGCCGGCGTCGTCGGCGAAGGTGGCCTTGCCGTCCTCGACCAGCCCCGTCCCTCCGGTCGCCGCGGCGTAGAGCGGCATGAAGTCGAACTGGGTCTGGAAGAACTCGCTGGTCGGCGCGGGCTGGATCGCGGCGGGCGCGGCCCCGGACTCGACGAGGGTCTTCGCGGTGGCGGTGAACTCGTCGTAGGTGGCGAGCGAGGGGTTCTCCGGGTCGAGTCCGGCCGCGGTGAAGATGTCCTTGTTGTAGAAGATGACGACCGGGTTGCTCTTCCACGGCATCTGGAAGTACTCGCCGTCGGCGTTCTGGTACTGCTCGGCGAGGTCGCCGCTGCGGGTCTCGATGTAGTCGACGCCGTCCTCGAACTCGGACAGGTTCACGAGTCCGCCCTGGCGCTCGAACTGGCCGACCGCGCTGGGCGCCGTGTTGAAGACGAGGCAGGGCGCGTTGCCGGCGGTGATCGCGGCGCCGATGACCTCCTCGCTGCTCTTGCCGGCCGGGATCTCCTGGCCGGTGATCTGCTCGTCGGGGTGGTCGGCGTTCCAGGCGTCGACCATCGACTTGCCCCACTGCACCTCCTGCTCGTTGTTCGAGTACCAGATGGTGATCGGGCCGGTCGCGGTCAGGTCGGTGGAGGCGCCTCCCCCACCGCCGCTGCAGGCGGTCAGTCCGAGGGTCGCGAGCGAGGCGATGCCCACTCCGGTCAGCCAGCGTCTCTTCATCGAGGCCATGGTGTTCTCCTTGTTCTGCGCGTGCGCGGCGGTGCGCACGCGCGTCAGGTGTTCGGCGGGTCAGGTGTTCGGGGTGTCGGTGGGTCGGGACCGCGGTGGCGCGGTCGAGTGGCGGACCACGAGTCCTGCGGGCTCGAGGTCGACGTCGGGGGCGGTGCCGTTCTCGATCAGGTCGAGGAGGGTCCGCGCGGCCGCCTCGCCCCAGCGCGCGGGGCGCGTGCGGGCCGAGGTCAGCGAGGGGTAGACGTGCGCGGCGATCTCGGAGTCGTCGAAGCCGGTGATCGAGAGGTCGTCCGGGAGGCGCAGCCCGCGGGTGTGCGCGACGCCGAGGCCGGCGATGGCCATCGGGTCGTTCGCGAAGACGATGGCGGTGGGCGGGACGGCGGAGTCGAGCAGGGTCTCGGTGGCGCTCGCGCCCTGGCCGGCGCTGAAGTCGGTGACGACGACCGGGCCGGGCTCGAGGCCGGCGTCGGCGCAGGCGCGCTCGAACGCCTCGCGGCGGCGGAGGGAGTGCAGCAGGTGACCGGAGCCGGCGACGTGCGCGATGCGGCGGTGGCCGAGCTCGGCCAGGTGCTGCACCGCGCCGGTGATGCCGGCGGTGTCGTCCATCACCACCGCGGGCGAGCTCGAGCCGTCGAGGCGGCCGAGCGTGACCGCGGGCAGGCCGAGCTCGGCGAGCAGCGCCGGCCGGGCGTCGGCCTCGCGCAGGTCGCTGAGGAAGACGCCGTCGACGCGGCGGTCGGCGGCGAGCGTGCGGTAGACCGCCTCCTCGGAGGCGCCCGGGTCGACGACGCTGAGCACCAGCACCCGGCCGTGCTCGGCGAGCACCCGCTCGACCCCCGAGATGAAGGCGGGGAAGAACGGGTCGGCCGCGATGACCTCGGGGTCGCGGGCGACCACGAGGCCGACCGCGAAGGAGACGCTCGTCGAGAGCGAGCGTGCGGTGAGGCTGGGGCGGTAGCCGAGCTCGCCGGCGACGCGGAGGATCCGCTCGCGCGACTCCGGCGAGACGCCCGGCCGGTCGTTCAGCGCGAAGGAGACGAGCGCCTTGCTGACGCCGGCCGCGCGGGCGACGTCGAGGATCGTCGGTCGTGCCGCCATGGCCGCGCCTCCTGCTCGTCGTCGAGTCCGGATCTGAACCGGTTTACTTAACCGGTTCAGGCACCGTAGCAGGCGCGTGCGGGCGGAGGGAAGCACCGGCGAGGCGCTGACCCCCGGATCGAGACCTGCGCGGATCCGCTGAGGCGTCCCGTTGCGGTCGAGGCGTCCAGCTGCACCGGGACGCCTCGACCACTCCGGGACGCCTCGGCGCGCACCGGCATGCTGGTCGAGTAGCCCCGCAGGGGCGTATCGAGACCCGACCTCGTCAGCAGGGCGGGACTGCAGACTCGCCTCCGGGCGGTGGTGGATCTCGATACGCCCGCTGCGCGGGCTACTCGATCAGCATGCAGGCCTGCCCTGCGGGCACCTCGATCAGCATGCAGGCCTGCCCTGCGGGCACCTCGACCAGCATGGAGGCCCGCCCTGCGGGCCGCTCCATCAGCAAGCGCTTCCGCACGCCGCAGAGGCGTCGCCCCATGCTGGTCGAGTAGCCCCGCAGGGGCGTATCGAGACCCGACGTCGCCGGCAGGGCAAGACTGCAGACTCGCCTTCGGGCCGTGGTGGATCTACTTGGAAGAGACGCCCGCAGACATGCTGGTCGAGTAGCCCCGCAGGGGCGTATCGAGACCCACCACCGCAAGGACGTCGGTCTCTTCCCCGCCCTGCGCTGGCGCCGAAGGCGCCCCCTCCGCTCGATACGCCCGCTGCGCGGGCTACTCGATCGGCATGGAGGCCCGCTGCGCGGGCTACTCGATCGGCATGGAGGCCCGCTGCGCGGGCTGTTCGATCAGCATGCAAGCCCGCTCCGCGGGCCGCTCGATCAGCATGCAGACGGCCCGAGCCGCCGGCCCGTCGAAACCCGACAGTTGCCGGAGACGGTCTATGCATACGCATGCAGGGTGTGAGAAGGTCGGTTGTCGCGACACGCAACCCGAAACTGCCGTCGTGACGAAGATCCGAGCGGCACGGGCATCCCGAGCGGCGCACCTCGCGTGCGGCGCTGCCCCGCCGCTCTCACGCCCGCCGCCGGCCCGCCTCCTTCCGGAGCGCCCGGGCCCGCGCACCTCACCCCCAAGGACACCCTGATGAACGACACCCGCCTGCGCTCCACCCTGCCCACCTCGCCCGCCCTGCCCCGACGCAGCGTCCTCTCCGGCGCCGCCTGGTCCGTCCCCGTGATCGCCGTCGCGATCGCCACGCCGGCCGCCGCCGCCTCGACCGCCCCCGAGGCCGACAAGGGCCCGATCACCGGCACCATCGCGTTCACCCCGGTCCAGTACCGCGGCACCCGCGCCGGCGACCGGGTCGAGTTCCCGGTGCTGACCGGTGTCGTCACCATCTCCCGCGGCCCGCTGCCGGCCAAGGTCTTCCTCAACTTCTCCGAGGTGAGCGAGGGACGCGTCGACCTCCGCCGCGACGCCGGCCGCTACGTCGCGGTCGACCCGGCGACCGGCCGCTTCGAGGTCCACGGCGTCTACAACGCGATCGTCGGCGGCGACAACCCGTTCGGCTTCGTTTACGCGGGCGTCGAGGCGGAGGACGCCGACGGCGCGCTCTTCGGCTACACGGTGGCCGAGCTGATCGGCTGACCCGCCGGCGGTCCTGCGCGGTCGGCGCGCGTCACCGGGCCAGGGCGGCCAGCTCGGCCCGGTTGTGCGCGCCGGCCTTGCGCAGCAGGTTCGACACGTGGAACTTCGCGGTGTTGCCGCTGATGCCGAGGTCGTCCGCGATCCGCTGATTGGAGGCGCCGAGCGTGATCAGGTTCAGCACCTCGCGCTCGCGGGCACTGAGCTCGGCGAGGTCCAGCCCGTCGGGCTGAGCCGGCGGATCGAGCGGCAGGCGGATCGACAGGGTCGAGCCCCAGCCCGCCGTCGACGCGATCGACAGCTCGCCGTCGAGGCCGCGCACGCGCTCCGCGATCGGGCGCAGCGCCTCGTCGCGGGTGGTCAGCTCGCCGCGGCCGTCGTCTCGGATCTCGACGAGCAGGTTCAGCCCGTCGCAGTCCCACTGGATCCGCACCCGCCGCGTCTGCTCCGACTCCACGAAGGCCAGCACCGCGCTCCGCACGATCGCGCGCGCCGCGTGCGCGACCTCGCCGGGCAGCGCGCGACCGGTCGCCGGCGGCTCGACGAACTGCACGTCCAGGTCGCCGAACCGCACCAGCGGGCTCAAGTCGCGCCGCAGCCGGGCGAACGCACCGACGACCGGCTCGAGCATCGCACTGCGCTGCTCGTCGGAGGCGGTCCGCAGCTCGACCAGCGCGTTCGCCGCGATGTCGATCGCGACGGTGCGGGCCGCCCGATCGTCCAGGCGCTCGGCGCGCAGGGCTGCGAGCACCGACTCCAGCGCCACCGCGTGCCGGTCGGCCTGCTCGGCGACGGTGCGGGCGTGCTGCTGCAGCAGCGAGCGGGAGGCGGGGGTCTCGGCGGGGGTCTCGGCGGCGGTCGCGGCGGGCTCCATCCCTCGAACCTACCCGGCCTACCCGCGCACGGCGCCACCCACCCGATCGGGTAGGCAGAACCGCTCCATCGGGTGGTGGGAGCCGGCGTCCCCCGCGCGCAGGCTGGCCACATGCCCGCATCCACCGACGTCACCACCGACCCCGCCCAGGCCCTCGCCGCGATCGTCGCCGAGGTCTCGAAGGCGACCGCCGCGCTCACGACCGACCGCCTCGAGCCCGTCGCCGAGCTGCTCGCGGACGCCGAGCGCGTCTTCGTGCACGGCGCCGGCCGCTCCGGCCTCGCGCTGCGGATGACCGCCATGCGCCTGATGCACCTCGGTCTCGTCGTGCACGTGGTCGGCGACGTCACCACCCCCGCGATCCGCGAGGGCGACGTGCTGCTCACCGCGAGCGGCTCCGGCACCACCGGCGGCATCGTCCGCGCGGCGCAGTCCGCCGTCGACGCCGGCGCGCGGGTCGCCGCGATCACCACCGCCGCCGGATCCCCGCTGGCCGAGCTCGCCTCCGCCGTCGTCATCGTGCCGGCCGCCGACAAGCTCGACCGCTCGGGCGCCGCCTCGGCGCAGTACTCCGGCGGGCTCTTCGAGCAGGTCGTCGTGCTCACCGGCGACGCCCTGTTCCACGCCCTCTGGAAGCGCGGCGGCGCGAGCGCCGACGAGCTCTGGCCGCGCCACGCGAACCTCGAATGACGACCGGCCCCACCCTCCTCACCATCCCCACCTCGACAGGAAGAAGCACCCCGTGAAGCTCCAGTTCGCCATGGACACCCTCAGCACCGACGCCGCCCTCGAGCTCGCCGCCGCGGCCGCCCCGCACGTCGACATCCTCGAGCTCGGGACCCCGCTGATCAAGAGCGCCGGCCTCTCGGCCATCACCGCCATCAAGGAGGCGCACCCCGACAAGACGGTCTTCGCCGACCTCAAGACGATGGACGCCGGCGAGCTCGAGGCCGACATGGCCTTCACGGCCGGCGCCGACCTCGTGACCGTCCTCGGCGTCGCCGGCGACAGCACCATCGCCGGCGCGATCGCCGCCGGCAAGAAGCACGGCAAGGGCGTCGTCGTCGACCTGATCGGCGTCCCCGACAAGGCCGCCCGCGCCCGCGAGGTCGTCGCCCTCGGCGCCGAGTTCGTCGAGATGCACGCCGGCCTCGACGAGCAGGCCGAGGAGGGCTTCACCTTCGAGACGCTCCTGCGCGACGGCGAGGCCTCCGGCGTCCCGTTCTCGGTCGCGGGCGGCGTGAGCACCGCCACCATCGAGTCCGTCCAGCGCGCGGGCGCCGTGGTCGCCGTCGCGGGCGGCGCGATCTACGGGGCGCCCGACGTGGGGGCGGCGGCGGCTGCGCTCCGCGCCGCGATCGCCTGATCGCCGCCATCGCCTGATCCCTCGGGGCGGCGTCGCGCGATTCCGCGCCGCCGCCCTCCTGCAGTTCAGCCCCCTCAGACTCGCGCTAGGGAAGTCGCGGTGGCGCGATCAGTTCGAGGAAGCCGCCGAGCGCACCCTCGAGGTAGACGATGCGCGTACCCGTTCGGGCGCCGCTGGTCATCCGGTGGGGCGGACCGACCGGCCGCCAACCGTGCGTGGCACACAGGTCCAGCACCCGGTCGAGGTCCGAGACCGTCAGGGCGATGTGCACCGTGCCGATGTCCGCGGGTGAGCCGGCTGCTCGAGCCGACCGAGGGGGGTCGTACTGCAGCAGCTCGACTCGGTGGTCTCCGAGCGTCACCACCGCTCCTCGGATCGTCGTTCCCTCGACGCCCGTGGTCGCGACCGTGGTGGCCGCATCGAGCGTGAAGGTGCGGTCGAGTGTGAAGCCGAGACCGGAGCACCACAGTTCCACCGAGTCGTCGAGATCGGTCACGGTGAGGCCGGAGTGAGCGACGGCCGAGACGAGTGGTGATGTCATCCCCTGAGTATCCGGCTCGACTCGGCGGCCCCTCGAGAACGGGAGCGTGCGTCCAGCCATCGCGCATGGAGCACCGAAAGACCTCCCCTGCTACGAATCAGCGAGTGAGACGGTCTCGACGGAGTGAATGCCTCCTGCCGGGCCGTTCTTGCGAGGAGGCGCGCGAACACGATGCCCCAACGGCGCCGTAGAAGCTTCGCGATCCTCGATGAGCGAGAGGACATAGGCTCGCACGCATGGCAGCCGGCGCAGTGATGTACAACTTCGCGATACAGCTGGCTGATGTGGACCGCGGCGTCTACGAGGACATCACACTGCGGGCCGCTCGGCACCCTTCCGAGACCGACGCGTTCATGATGACGCGCGTTCTCGCCTACTGCCTCGAATACGTGGAGGGGATCACCTTCAGCGAGGGGATCTCGTCGACGGCGACCGAGCCGGCGGTGCTGGTCCGTGATCTCACCGGCAGGCTGACCACGTGGATCGAGGTGGGCGCGCCGGATGCCGAGCGACTGCACTTCGGGAGCAAGCTGGCCGACCGGACGACGGTCTACACGCATCGCAACCCGGAGAAGGTGATCGCGGCGTGGTCCGGCAAGCGAATCCACCAGCTCGAGCAGATCACCGTGCAGAGCTTCGACCATGGGTTCCTCGATGCCGCGGTCGCGGTACTCGAGCGCCGCAACTCGCTGACCGTGTCGGTCGTCGAGGGGCAGCTGTATCTCGAGTTCAACGGCGTGACGTCGAGCAGCGACATCCACGTGCATCAGCCGGGCTGAGCGTCGGCACCCTCGACGCGAACGGAAGGACCGAGTCGCGTCCTGGTGCACGTCGACGTCCGTCGACTACTGCATTCCAGGCGGAGGCACGGCCGTCACGACGGGCCGGGTGCAGTGTTCGTCGGTCTGCTGCTCGCGTAACAGGCGGCGCTGGAGGCGTTGATCGCGCCGACGCCGTGGTCGCGGGGGTGCCGAGTGAAGTCGATACACCGCACCGCGGGTCGGCGGTCAGCAGAATCATGTCTTCGAACGAGGCAGAGAGCATCTCGTCCCCCGGTGCAGCCGACTCACTGGGGCACCGGGGCTCTCAGTGACGCCGAGCCGGGCGGTCTTCTTGAACGTCTCAGTGCGCAGTGCGCGGTCGCCGCCGCCGCCGCCGCCGGTCGAGCCACCGTCGCCTGATCCCCGCGGCGCTGCGCGCCCTTCCTCAGGAACATCGCCCTCCTCCAGCGCCACCCCTCCGACTTGACCCCCGCCGCCCCAGCCCCCCATACTCGTCAAAACGAACTTTGAGTTCACCTAGTGAACTCCGCATCCCTCAACGACGAGCGGAAGGAACACCCCATGGGGTTGGCTGTCTGGGCCCTCATCGCGTACATCGCGGTCATCGTGATCTGGAGCGTCGCGCTCAAGCGCGGCATCGGCGAGGCCATGGTGGTCGGCTTCCTGGTCGTCTGCGCCTTCGGCGGCGGCGACTTCCTCCGCCTGGTCCTCGTCGGCATGCAGGCCGCCTTCGACCAGGAGATCGTGTTCGCCGCGCTGGCCTTCACGTTCATCGGCTTCCTGCTCGCCTCCACCGGCGTGATCGATCGGCAGGTCGACCTGCTGAACTCGCTGCTCGGCCGCCTCCGCGGCGGCGCGGGCTACGTCGCCACCGTCGGCTCGGCGCTGTTCGGCGCGGTCGCGCACTCCGGATCCGCCAACGCGGCGACCATGGGCTCGGTCGCGATCCCGTGGATGAAGCGCTCGAACTGGCCGCCGCACGTGGCCGCGACGCTGATCGCCGGGAACGCGGGCAACGGCACCGTCATCCCGCCGAGCGCCTCGTTCTTCATCCTGATCGGCACCGCCACCGTCGCGCCGTACATCTCGATCGACCAGCTGCTGCTCGCGATGTTCGCCGCCGCCGCCTGGTGCATCCTCTGGCGCCTGATCGTCGTCTTCTACTTCGTCCGCAAGTACAAGATCGGCCGCGTCGCCGCCGCCGACATCCTGCCGTTCGCCAAGTCGTTCCGCCGCGGCTGGACCTCGCTGCTCGTCTTCCTCGGCATCATCATCCCCGTCGTCGTCACCCTCGGCCCCACCGGCGAGGCGCTGACCGGCGTGCTCGGCGCGGACGTGATGGACGCGATCAGCATCATCGTCTGGATCCCCGTGCTGCTCGGCCTCTTCGCCGCCGCGCTGGGCTGGCGCGGCCTGCCGAAGTCAGGCCGGGAGTGGTACGGCTTCGTCGCGAAGACGGCCCCCCGCTACCGCGACATCGGCGCCACGCTGGTCTTCGCCTTCGCCGGCGGCGCGGTGCTCACCGAGCTCGGGCTCGCCGAGCAGCTCTCCAGCGTGCTGAACGGGCTGAACGCCTCGCCCGTCGTGATGTCGGTGATCGTCGCCGTGATGGTCGTCCTGGTCGCCGGGCCGCTGAGCTCGACCGCGACCATCGCGACGATCGGCGGCATCGGCTTCAGCGTCCTCGTCGCCTCGGGCGTCGACCCGGTGCTCGCGGCGTGCGTCGTCCTCGTCGCCGCCTCCACCGAGGGCGCCTCGCCGCCCGGCGCCGCCGCGATCTACATCGCGACCGGCATCGCGCAGGTGAACCCGGTGAAGACGTTCGTCCCGCTGATCGTGCTCTACGTCCTCCCGATCCTGCTCATCGCCGCCCTCATCGGGCCGGGCTGGCTGCCGGTGCCGCACTGATGCGCGCCCGCCCCCGCCCCCACCCCGCCGCCGTCCCGCCCTCGTCCTGGAGACACTGATGTCCGAAGAAACCGCCCCCCGCGACTCCCCGCACGGCCCCGGCCGTCAGCGCGTCATCTCGCTGATGACCACCGTCTTCGTGGTCCTCCTCGTCACGATGCTCGTGCTCGGCACGATCCTCGTCCTGCTGCAGATCGCCGGCCTGGTCGTCGTGAACGGCACCCTCATCGCCGGCGCCTCCGCCGCGCTCAGCCCGTGGACGTTCGGCGTCGCCGGCGTGCTCGGCATCTGGACGCTCCTCCTCTCCTACGCCCACGGCTGGAAGCCCGCCGACTAGGCGGCGACCCCTCGACACGGAACGAGAACGACATGACCGAGAACGAGCCCTCCCAGAACGTCGCGGCACCGAAGACCCTCCTCGAGCGCTTCGCCGCCCTCCCCGTCGCCAACGTCGGCGACTCGATGGACCGCCTCGGCGTCGTCGACGCCGCGATCCAGGCCGTCTGGCGCGGCGCCCGACTGGCCGGCCCCGCCTTCACGGTGGAGGTCGCCGGCGGCGACAACGCCGGCATCCACGAGGCGATCGGGCGGCTCAGCCCCGGCGACGTGCTCGTCGTCAACGGCCACGGCGTGCAGGACCGCGCCCTCGTCGGCGAGCTGATCGGCGAGCGGCTGCGCAAGGTCGGCTGCATCGGCATCGTGATCGACGGGGCGCTCCGAGACGTCGACGACCTCGAGGAGATGGGCTTCCCGGCGTTCGCCCGCGCGGTCAGCCCGGCCGGCCCCTACAAGAACGGACCGTTCCGGCTCGGCGTGCCCGTCGCGATCGGCTCGGTCGTGGTCTCGCCCGGCGACCTCGTGCTCGGCGACTCCGACGGCCTGGCGGTCGTCCCGCGCGGCGAGGCCGAGGCCGTGCTGGAGCGAGCGGAGGCCAAGCATGCCACCGAGACCGCGACTCGGAAGAGCATCCTGGCGGGGCCGTGACCGGGGACGGGACCGCCGCCGGGGACGTCGAGGCCGCGGCCCGGGACAATGGGCTCCATGGCCCAGACTCCCGCGGACGCGTCCGCCTCGACCGTGCGCAGCGTCGACCGCGCGCTCGACCTGCTCGAGCTCCTCGAGCGCAGCGACTCCCCGTTGCGGCTGGTCGAGCTGAGCCGCGGCTCCGGCCTGCAGAACGCGACCGTGCTGCGGATCCTCGGCTCGCTCCAGCACCGCGGCCTCGTCGCCACCGAGAACGGGCTCTACCGGCTGGGACCGGCGGCGCTCGGGATGGGGCACAGCTACCTCGCGACCGACCCGCTGATCGCCCGGGCTCGGCCGGTGCTGCAGCAGCTGGCGGGCAGCACGGGCCTGACCGCCTCGCTCTACGCGCGGATCGGCGACTCGCGGATCCTGACGGTCCGAGTCGACGGGCAGGACCCGCTGCGCTACCAGCTCCCGCTCGGCCGGCGGCTCCCGCTGCACGTGGGCGCCGGGAAGAACATCCTGGCCGCCCTGCCGGAGGACGAGCGCGACCGGATCCTCGAGGGGCTCGGCGACACCGACACCGCGGCCGGCGAGCGGGTCACGGCCCGGGAGCTGCGCGAGCAGCTCGAGCAGGTCCGCCGTGACGGCTTCCACATCTCCATCAACGAACGCGAGACCGGTGTCGCCGCCGTGAGCGTGCCCCTCGGGGGCGCTGCCGGTGACGTGATCGCCGCGATCTCGGCCTCGGGCCCCCTCGAGACCACCCCCCGCGCCCACCTCGAGGCGCAGGTGCCAGAACTGCGCCGAGCGGCGAACGCCCTCCAGCGCTGATCAGCCGGAGCGCACGAGCGTCCGGCGAAGGAAGGACGCGCGATGCGCATCGGATTCATCGGACTCGGCGAGGCCGGAGGCCTCTACGCGGCGGCCGCCGCCGCCCACGGCGACACGGTCTCGGGCTACGACCCGGCCGCCCCCGGCACTCCCGAGGGGGTGGAGCGGACGGCTGACCTGGCGGGTGCGGTCTCCTCCGCCGACCTCGTCGTCGTGCTGACGGCGGCGTCGCTGAGCGAGCGGATCGCGGCCGACGCCGCCCCGCACCTGCGCGCGGGCGCCGTCTACGCCGACTTCACCACCGCCTCCCCCGCCACCATGGAGGCGGTCGAGCGGGTGATCGACGCCGCGGGCGCCCGCTTCGCCGACGTCGCGATCCTCGGCCCGGTGCCCGCGAAGGGCGCGCGCACCGAGACGATCGTCAGCGGCGCCGCGGCGGCCGACGTCGAGGCCTGGCTGTCGTCGCTCGGCGCCGAGGTCGAGCGGATCGACGGCCCGGCCGGCGTCGCGACCTCGCGCAAGCTGCTCCGGAGCGTGCTGATGAAGAGCCTCGCCGCGGTCGTCGTCGAGGCCGTCACCGCCGGCCGCGCCGCCGGCTGCGAGCCGTGGATCCGCGAGCAGATCGCCGCGCAGCTCTCGGGCGACGTCGAGGCGAAGATCGACCGCTACGAGACCGGCAGCCGCAAGCACGCCGTCCGCCGCAGCCACGAGATGACCTCCGTCGTCGAGTACCTCACCGCCCTCGAGGTCCCGTCCGAGATGTCCGCGGCCTCGGAGCGCGTCCTGCAGCGCCTCGCGGACGAGGAGGCGAGCGGCGGCTCGCGGGCGTGAGCAGCGAGCGCTTCATGCTGGTCGAGTAGCCCCGCAGGGGCGTATCGAGACCCATCTTCAGACGTCGGTGGATCTCGATACGCCCGCTCCGCGGGCTACTCGATCAGCATGGTTTTCCCGTGACGGAAAGGGCGCGGCAGCGGCCGCCCTCCATGCTGGTCGAGTAGCCCCGCAGGGGCGTATCGAGACCGACCGTGCCCGACAGGGCGGTCTGCAGACCCGACTGCGAACGCGGGTGGATCTCGATACGCCCGCTGCGCGGGCTACTCGATCAGCATGGGCTGTCAACGCCCTGATGCCGGCGGGGCGGGGCGTCCTACCGTCGTCGGATCCGGGTGAGCGCCCGGTCAGGGACGAGCAGGAGGCAGCATGAGCGCGTGCACGGGCGGGCGGCGGCGCGGAGGTCCGAGCCTCCACCGGCACGAGGTCGACGGGGTGCACCGGATCGAGCACGCGTTCACCAACGTGTTCCTGCTGGAGGAGGGCGGGCGGCTGACCGTCGTCGACGCAGGGCTGCCCGGGACCTGGCCGCACCTCCTCCGGGCGCTGCACGTCCTCGGCCGCGGGCTCGCCGCGATCGACGCGCTGGTGCTCACGCACGCGCACTTCGACCACCTCGGCTTCGCGCGGCGGCTGCGCGAGCGCGGCGTGCCGGTGTGGCTGCACACCGCCGACGCCCGGCTCGCCGCGCATCCCTACTCCTACCGTCGGCAGCGCACGCCGCTGCTGTACCCGCTGCGCCACCCGTCGGCCGTTCCGGTGCTGGGCGCGATGGCGCGGGCGGGGGCGCTGCGGGTCCCTCCGCTCACCGGCACGACGCCGCTGGAGCCGGGTTCCGTGCTCGACGTGCCCGGCTCGCCCGCCGTGCTGGCGACCCCCGGGCACACCGACGGGCACGTCTCGCTGCACCTGCCCGAGCGCGGGGCGGTGATCGGCGGCGACGCCCTGGTGACGCTCGATCCGTACTCGGCCAGGACCGGTCCGCACCTCGTAGCCCGGGCGGCGACCGCGGACACGGCGGTCTCGCTCGCGTCGCTCGAGGTGCTGGCGGCGACCGGGGCGGACGTGCTGCTGCCGGGGCACGGGGTTCCGTGGCGATCCGGAGTCGCGCAGGCCGCGGAGGTCGCCGCGCGCCGGCCGATCGCCTGAGCGCGAAGACCCGCGCGATCTCGATCGCGTCGCTTCGCCGCCGGGCCGCCATGTCAGAGAGAACTGGCCGCCTCCCCTCATCGGGGATGACGACCAGTCGTGATGCGCGGATCCTAGCGAGGTCGACCGAGGATCGTCGACGGGAGGCGACGCGGCCGCAGGCCGTCGAGCAGCACGTCGAGCAGCACCGCCCGGTCGGCGGGAGAGCCGAGGCGGACGGCGTGCTCGATGCCGCAGACGAGGTGCTCGAGGTGGTCGATCGTGAGGTCGGGGCGGACGGCGCCGGCGGTGCGCGCCGCCGCGAGCACGGCCGTGAAGGACTCGAAGATCTCGCGCTTGGCCGCACGGACGGACTCGGCCTCGTCCTCCGGCGAGAGCAGCACCGCCTGGAGTCCACCGTCGGACAGCTGGAGGTCGAGCGCCTCGCGCAGGTAGACGGCGAGGGCGGCGCCGGGGTCGGGCAGGGCGGCGGCACGGCGCGAGACGGCGAGCATCGCGTCGAGGGTGTCGGCGGAGAGGGCCTCGACGAGGGCGTGGACGGTCGGGAAGTGCCGGTAGACGGTGGCGACGCCGACCCCGGCCTCGCGGGCGACCTCGTTCAGCCGCAGCGTGCCGCGGTCGTGGGTCCGCGCGACCTCGAGGATGAGCGCGCGGCTCCGCGCGGCGTCGGATCGGAGGGCTGCCATGCGCCCCATCCTACGCAAGCGGATGAGTCATCCGTTTCGTGCTAGCGTCCGATACGGATAGATCATCCGCTTCGAGAGACGAGGACCGCATGACGAGCGAGCAGCCGAGCTGGGACACCGACCGACTCCCCGACCAGACCGGGCGCACTGTCGTCGTGACCGGTGCGACCGCGGGCATCGGCTACTTCGCGGCCGAGCAGCTCGCCGGTGCAGGCGCCGATGTCGTCCTGGCGTCCCGCTCGGCGGGCAAGCTCCGGCGGGCGGCGGACACCCTGCGCGGCGTGGTCCCGCGAGCCCGGGTCCGGACCGTTGTGCTCGAGCTCGGCTCGTCCGCCTCCGTCGACCGGGCCGCCGCGGAGCTCGCCGCGCTGCCCCGCCTCGACGGGATACTGCTCAACGGCGGCGCGATGAGCATGGACCCGCGCGCGGTCACCGAGGACGGGCTGCCGCTGCTGCTCGGCACGCACGTCGCCGCCAGTGCGCGACTGGTCGCGCGACTGCTGCCCGCACTCGCGGCCACCGCGGCCGAGCACGGCGGCCGGAGCCGGATCGTGCACACGTCGACGGGGTACGTGCAGCAGTTCCCGATGCGGGTGGACGACCTGCGCCGGGTCCCGCGGGTGGGCATCAGCGCCTACACGAAGGCCAAGACGGCGACCGAGATCTGGGCCTTCGAGCTCGACCGCCGGCTGCGCGCCGCGGGCGTCCCGGTCGCGTCGATCGTCACGCGGCCCGGAGTGGGCGTCGATGCGAAGACCCCGGAGCGCGCGGGGATCCGCGACGTGACGACCCCTCACCAGCGCAATCCGTACACGCCGTGGGCGCAGGGCAAGGACACCGCCGCCTGGTCGGCCGTGCGGGCGCTCACCGATCCGCAGCTGCAGGGCGGGGAGTACGTCTCCCCGCGGGGCCGCCTGCGGGGCGCGCCCGTGCTCGTCGCGCCGCCGGCCCGGACCGCCGCTCCCCCGGCGGACGCGGCCGACCGGCTCTGGCGCCAGGTCGAGGAGCTCGCGGGGGTCGGCGTCGACCTCTGAGGCGTGACCCGCGGTCAGCCCTCGAGCCAGTCGAGGGCTGCCGTGAGCAGCCGCACGTGCCCGGGCGAGGAGTACGACGCGGCGTCGTGGCCGAGCGCGTCGTAGACGGTGCGGCCGCCGCCCTCGCGCTCGAGCGCCCAGGCGATCGGGTGCCGCTCGCCGTCGTGCTCGTGCGTCGCGAGGATGCGGGCGGCGTCCGCGACCTCGAGCCAGGAGTAGCGCTCGTCCTGCACGTCGAAGTCGTCGAGGCCCGCGGTGATCGGATGCGCGCCCGCGGCGATCGCGATGCAGGCGGGTCCGTAGTCCGGGTGCATGGTCGTGCCGCGGACCCAGCGGCCGCCGAGGAGCGCCGCCCACTCCGGGGAGTCCCCGAAGCTCGTGGAGCTGACGTGGATCCCGAGCACCGGGACCGCCGACCGGTCGAGCAGGGCGAGCGCCGCCGCGCCCTCGGCGAGCGGGCTCGCGCCGCCGTCGCGCGGCTGGCCGACATCGACGACGAGCAGGTCCGGGAGCGGTGCGCGGCCGGAGCCGAGATCGGCGAGCGCCTGGTCGACGTCGCCGCGGATCTCGACCTGGTGCCCGCGCGCCGAGAGCAGCGCGGCCAGGGCGGCCGCAGTCTCCGCGAAGGGGTGCCAGGGATCGGCGTAGCGGCCGTCGCCGCGGAGGAGCAGGGCGGTCACGGCAGCTCCGTTCTCGCGGACATCGGTCGCGGCAGCGCGGTCAGCTCGCTCGCGGCGTGCGGAGGTCCGAAGACCGCATCCGCCGAGCCGTATCGTCCCACGCGGGTTCCGCGAACTCGCTCTCGTGGAGTGCAGCCGCACAACATCAGCTGAGAGTGGAGGGCCTCCGCTGTCAGGGGAGGCCGGTCCGTTCTGGCTGATGTTGTGCGCGCCGATCCCCTCGCCGGCCGCGGCGAGTCGCCGCCCGGCCCCCGCGACTCTCCGAAAGTTGCGGTAGTGGCGCGCGACTACCGCAACTTCTGGAGAGTCGAGGAGGGATGCAGGCCCGGCGTCAGAACGACGGGGCGCGGGCGATCCAGCCCGTCGCCTCCTCCAGGGCGCGGGTCACCGCCAGCAGCTGGGCCTCGCGGCCGTGGCGGCCGACGACCTGGACGCCGACGGGGAGGCCGTCGGGGGTGAAGCCGGCCGAGGTGACGACGACGGGGTGGGCCGTGAGCGTCAGGCGGTTGGCGAGCATCTGCCAGGTGAAGTAGCGGTCGAAGTCGTGGCCGTCGACGGAGGGCACCCACTCGAGCTCCGCGGGTGGCGCGACGACGGGGGTCGCCGGCAGGATCAGCACGTCGTGCGTCTCGAGGACGCGGGCGGTGTCGCGGAAGAGGCGGGTGCGGCGCTCGTAGGCGTCGGCGAGTTGCGTCGCCGACATCGCTCGGCCCTGCTCGACGTTGCGGACGTAGTCGGGGCGGAAGCCGGTGGCGCCCGCGTCGACGGCGTGCCGGCCGCCGAGGAAGAACTCGAAGGTCTCGATGGTCTCCCAGGCCTCGTCGGCGCCGGCGAAGTCGGGCTCGTCCGCCTCGAGCACGGCGCCGAGTCCGGAGAGCTGCGCGGCGAACGCGGCGTGCACGGCACGCACGGCGGGGTCGATCGGCAGCCCGCCGGCGTCGTCGCTCCAGGCGATCCGCAGGCCGTCGACCGCGACCGGGCGCGCGACGTGCACCGGCAGCGACGACAGCGGCCAGACGCTCTTCTCGACCGAGAGCGCGTCGAGGAAGAGGGCGGCGTCGGCGGAGTCGCGGGCCATCGGCCCGGTCACGCCGTGCGGGGTCCAGGCGTTGCCGGTGCGCCCGCTCGCCACGCGGCCGGGGCTCGGCCGCACGCCGACGACGTTGCAGAACGCGGCCGGGTAGCGCAGGCTGCCGCCGCTGTCGGAGCCGTCGGCGATCGGCAGCATCCGCGCGGCGAGGGCGGCGGCCGCGCCTCCGCTCGACCCGCCGGCGTGCCGCGAGAGGTCCCACGGGTTCACGGTGGTGCCGAACACCGGGTTGAAGGTCAGCACCCCCTGGCCCATCTCGGGGGTGTTAGTCTTGCCGATGATCAGGGCGCCGGACTCGCGCAGCAGCGTCGCGAGGACGCTGTCGTGCGCGGCGGGCGCGGCGTCGGCGAAGGCGGCGGAGCCGTTCGTCGTCGGGAAGCCGGCGACGTCCATCAGGTCCTTCACCGCGGTCGGCAGGCCGTGCAGCGGTGGCAGCGCCTCGCCGGCCGCGAGCGCCTCGGCGGTGCGCCGGTCGGCGGCCTCCGCGGCGGCGAGCGAGACCGAGTCGGGCTGCTGCGAGACGACGGCGCGGATCGCGGGGTTCCGCTCCTCGATCCGCTCCAGGTGCGCGCGCATCACCTCGACGGCCGAGACCTCGCGCGAGGCGACGGCCGCGGCGAGCGCGACGGCGCTGCTGTCGGCCAGGTGCTCAGCCAGGCCCGCCATCAGCGCCCGCCCTCGTGCCCGTGCTGCTGCTCGGCGTGCTCGTGCCCGGCGTGGGCGTCCGACGCGCCATCGGTGTGGCACGCGTGCGCATCGCCCGAGCTTCCCGGCGCGCAGTGCGCGGACTCCGACGCCGGCACGTCCAGCGACGGGTTGCGGTCGAAGAAGCCGTCCGGCTCCAGCCGCAGGCTGATCCGGTCGACGGGCATGATCGGCCACTGCTCCGGCCGCGGGAAGTGATGCACGCCGAGGACCGGCCAGAGCACGAGGCGCTCGTTCTCGAGCGAGCGGTCGGCCTGCTGCCAGACGTGCACGCCGTCGTCGCCGAGCTCGCCCTGGTTGGGGTACTCGCCGGCGATGAAGCGCTGCTCCGGGTCGAAGGCGCTCGCCCAGAGGTGCTGCCCGACGAAGGGCGCCTTCCGCTCGACGACGCTGCCCGGGCGGGCGTAGAGCTGCGCGGTGTTCTGCAGCGCGAGGCGGTAGGCGGTCGCCTCGCCGTAGCGGTTCTGCGCCGACTCGCTCTCGATCCGCCAGTGCAGGGCGCGCGACGGGTCGGCGCGGCGGGCGGCCACCGACTCCGAGGCCAGCGGCGTCTCGACGGCGAGGCAGGCGTTGCCGTAGGGGTTGGTCGTCTCGTCGGGGTCGGCCTCGGCGTGCACCTCGACCAGGCGGTTGAGCGGGCCGTCGATCGCGGTGTCGAGGCGGACGGCGAAGTAGTGCTGGTGGATCGGCGCCTGCACGTTCGGCGCGACCATCCGCCCCGAGCGCGGCGACTCGCCGTCGGCGATGCCGCTGACCGACATCAGTCCGGTCAGCTTCACCTCGAGCTCGACCGAGCCGTCCTGGTAGAGGGACCAGTAGAAGCCGTAGTCGTAGTTCGCGACGGTCGCGAAGCTGGAGATCACCAGGCGGCGGCTGCGGCGCACCTCGGCGCTGCCGGTGCGGGTGTTGACGTGCTTCCAGAGGATCGAGTCGTCCTCCTCGTGCAGGCAGATGCCGTTGACGATGGTCTGCGGCTCGCCGTGGCCGTCGAGGTAGTCGACGTCGAAGTAGCGGATCTCGCCGAGGCAGTCGCAGCCCAGCTCGAGGCTCGCGGTGAGCGGGCCGGCGCCGTACTCGCCCCAGTCGAAGAAGTTCTTGCGGTAGGCGGTCGGGTCGCTGTCGAGGTACGGGACGTACATCTCGTTCACGGCGGCGCGCGCCAGCACCGGTCGCTCGACGTCGCCGTCGCGGTAGGTCAGCTCGTGCAGCACGAGGCCCTCGCGGTGGCTGAAGCCGACCCGGAACGACCAGTTCTGCCACTCGACGCGGTGCCCCTCGATCGCGAAGCCCGGGCCGTCGGCCTGCACGATGTCGAGCTTCGACACCTCGCGGTCGGGTCCCCAGGTGCCGGCGGTGTAGACGCCGGTCTCGCTCGCCATCGGGATCACGCCGTGGTCCTCGATCCGGATCACCTCGAGGGTGTCGAGGTCGAGGATCGGCACGAGGCCGGCGACCGGGCGGGCGTAGCCGTTGTCCTCGGGGAACTCGCGGTACCAGACCGTGCCCCAGCTGAGGCGGCGGTCGGCGAGGTCGTCGGGGACGAAGCCGGTGATCGACTCCGGGTCGACCCAGACCAGCGAGGTGTCGGTGATGCCGCGGAGGGCGAGCGCCTCCGTGAGCAGCGGCGAGTTGCGGGCGGCCTGGGCGATCAGGCGCGCCTCGTCGCTGGAGACGCCGGGGCGGCGGTGGTCGACGTCGGTCCAGACCTCGACGATCGCGGGGCTGTCAGGGCCGGCGGTCCAGCCGCGCACCTCCCAGGCGGCGCGGGCGTCCGGGTCGAGCACGACCAGGCGCACCGGGCGGGCGCCGCCGGGCGCGATGCCGCGGGCCTTCTCCTCGTCGAGGCTGATGCCCCAGAAGCGCGGGCGGGCGCCGATCCGGTCGCTCGCGCGGACGGCGGCGACGAACGAGGCGATCTCGGCGGCGGCGAGCGGGTCGAGGGAGTGTGCAGTGGTGCTGGTGGAGCTCATGGCGGCGGCGGTCCTTCGGTTCGGGGCGTCAGGCGTGCGGAAGAAGAGGGGAGTTCAGCGGGATAAGAGGAGCGGAGTGACGGGGCCGGTCCGTCGAGGCGGGCGCGGTTCCCGGCCGCGACGGTCGAGAGCGGTCAGCCCGCCCCCGCGACGATCGCGCGGCCGTCGGCCCGCGGATCGCTGGCCGCGTCGAGCCGCCCGTCGCGATGCAGCCGGACGAGCTGCACGTGCCCGGCCTCGTCGATCGGCCCGGACGATTCAGCGACCGGCAGCCCGAGCTCTCGCGCCGCCGCGACCGCAGCCGGAACCCCCGGCTCCGCCACCAGCGTCAGCTCCTCGTGCCCGAGATCCCGCGCCCCGACGACGAAGCGCGGCCGCTCGAGCACGGCGGCCGGATCCGCGGCGGGATCGAGCAGCTCGCGCACGAGCTGGGCGAGGATCCACGGCTGGGCGCTGCCGCCCTGGCAGCCGAGGCCGAGCAGGAGGTCCCCGCTCTCGGCGATGACCGGCAGCAGGGTGTGCGGCGGGCGCAGGCCCGGGCCGACCCGGCCGGGGTGGGCGGGGTCGGTGCTGAAGGCGGAGCCGCGGTTGTGCAGGACGATGCCGGTGCCGGGGTCGAGGATCCCGGAGCCGAAGAGCTGGTAGACGCTCTGGATCAGGGTGACGACGGTGCCGTCGGTGTCGGCCGCGGTGACCGCGACCGTGTCGCCGAGCGCGCGGCCGGCCCGCGGCAGGGAGCCGCGGGAGAGGGAGCGGGGGTCGAGCATGGCGGCGACGTCGATCGCTCCGCCGCGCGGGTCGCCGAGCGCGGACTGCCGCACGAGCGCCGCGTCGCGGACGGCCTCGACGAGCTGCGCCGTGTCGCCGGAGAGCGCCTCGGGCAGGACGCCGAGCAGCACCACGCCCTGGCTCGGCGGCGGAGCCACCCACCAGCGCACGCCGCCCTCGCGGGAGGCGGCCGGCTCAACCAGCTCGGCCTCGTGCGCGGCGAAGTCGGCGGGGGTGTGCGCGCCGCCGAGGGCGGCCAGGCGCGCGGCGAGGGAGTCGGCGATCCGGCCGCGGTAGAACGCTCCGGGATCGTCGACGAGCTCGGTCAGCGAGGCGGCGAGCGCGGGCTGCACCAGCAGGTCGCCCTCGCCCAGGAGCCCGCCGTCGCCGTCGCCGAAGACGCCGCGCATGCCCTCGTCGGCGAGCAGCTCGTCGCGGCGCAGCCCGATCGCGCGGCCGAGGCCGGCGGAGATCGGGAAGCCGTCGGCGGCGAGCGTCGCGGCCCGGCGGAGCGGTGTGTCGAGACCGAGGCGACCACCCAGACCGGCGATCGCCTGCCAGCCGGCGACCGCGCCGGGGATCGTGACGGTCTGCGCGCCCTGCCGCGGCATCCGCTCCTCGCGCGCGAGCGCCGCGACGTCGATGCCGGCGGGCGCCGCTCCGGCGGAGACCACCGCGACGACGTCCTCGCCGGGGCGGCGGACCAGCGCGATCAGGTCGCCGCCGAGGCCGCACTGATGCGGGTAGACGACCGTGAGCGCGGTCGCGGCGGCGAGAGCGGCGTCGATCGCGTCGCCGCCGTCGGCGATGGCGCGGGCGGCGGCGTCGAGTGCGGCGGGGTGCGGCGCCGCGACGGCGACGCGAGCGGGAGGCGGGGAGAGGGTCATGCGGTCACCGTCCGGTCCGGGCTGAGGAAGTCGAGGTCGGGGCGGTCGACGCCGTCGACGAGGTCGGCCAGCGCCTCGCCGATCGCGGGGCCGAACTTGAAGCCGTGGCCGGAGCAGGCCGCGGCGACCAGCACCTCGGGCCGGCCGGGCAGCGCGCCGACGACGAACCGCTTGTCGGGGGTCATCGTGTAGAGGCAGGCGACGGCCTCGCCGCCGGCGGTGTCGATCCCGGGGACGAAGCGACGGAGCAGGCTCTCGAGGTGCGCGATCTCCGCCGCGGTCGGCGGGGCGACGGGCACGGCCGGGTCCCAGACCGGTCCCGCGTCGACGCCGATCTTGGCGCCGGAGCCGGCCGCCTCGGGCAGGCCGAAGACGAGCCCGTCCGGCAGATCGACGGAGAAGCAGCCGAGCGCCGGCGGCTGCGCGACGCGCTGACCGGCCGGGACGGTGAGGGTGAGGATCCGCTGCACCTCGAAGAAGCCGGCGGTCTCGGGCAGCAGCCGCTCGACCCAGGCGCCGCCGGAGACGACGAGGCGGCGCGCGCGCAGCTCGCCCGCGGAGGTGCGGACGGTGACGACGCCCGCCTCGGGACCGGTGCCGACGCTCCAGTCGAGCACCTCCTCGTCGAAGCGCAGCTCGGCGCCGGCCTCCCGGGCGGCGGACTGCGCGAAGGCCAGCGCGCGGGCGGCCTCGACGACGCCGGCGTCGGGGTCGTGGACGACCCCGTAGTCCGCGGGCGGAGAGAAGGACGTATCGGGTACGGGCACCGGCCGGCTGCGCCCGCCCTGCAGCGCCGCCTCGCCGCGGTGCGCGTAGAGACCGCCGGTCGGGTGCACGAACGGCGCCCCGGCCGCGGCCGCCCAGCGGTCCCAGCCGCTGAAGGCGCGATCGACGAGGTCGTTCCAGACCGGGCTCGGGTAGGCGCGGCGGATCATCCGGGTGGCGCCGTGCGAGGAGCCGCGGACGTGGCCGGGGCCGAACTGCTCGATCCCCACCACACTGCGCCCGCGCAGGGCGAGCTCGAAGGCGGTGGCGGAGCCGTGGATCCCGAGGCCGATGACGATCGCGTCGTGGACGGTGTCGTCGGAGACCGTCACGAGGTCACCCCTGCGACCGCCGTCAGCAGCGCCTCGACGTCCGACTCGTCGGTGTAGACGTGCGGCGACACCCGGACGACGCTCGCGAGGCCGCGGGCGCCGAGGTCCCACTGCGCGTGCGAGGCGGGCACCGCGAGCGAGTCGACGGCCGCCTCGCGCAGCCGCGCCGAGACGGTCTTGCCGGGGACGCCGTCGACGGTGAAGGTCACGATGCCGGACGGCGACACGGGCGGATCCGCCACGGTGACGCCGCCGATCGCGGACAGCTCGGTGCGCAGCCGGGCGCCGAGCGCCACCAGGTGCGCCTCGGTCGCCGCCGTGCCGCGCTCGTGCGCCTCGCGCAGCGCCTCGCCGAGTCCGAGGCGGAGGGCCACCGACGACTCCCAGGTCTCGAGGGCTCTCGCGGTGCCGTCCATCGTCCACTCCTGCTCGCTCGTCCACTGCGAGCCTCGCACGTCGGGCGCCCAGGCCCCGATGCCGTCGAGCAGGCCGCGGCGGAGGAAGACCAGCCCGGTTCCGCGCGGCCCGCGGAGGAACTTGCGTCCGGTGGTGACGAGGGCGTCGCAGTCGATCGCGCGGACGTCGATGTCGAGCTGACCGACCGACTGGGTCGCGTCGAGCACCGTGATCGCGCCGTAGCGGCGGGCCAGCGCGCCGATCGCGGCGACCGGCTCGACGAGTCCGGAGGAGGTGGGGACGTGCACGGCGCTGATCACGGTGCGGCCGCTCGCGGTGGCGAGGGCGCTCTCGAGCGCCTCGACGTCGAGGCCGCCGCTGGAGTCGTTGGGGAGGAGCGTCAGGCGGACGCCGTCGTAGCGCTCGAGCGCGAGCAGCCGCAGCGCCTGGCTGACGTAGCTCGAGCGCGGGGCGAGCACGGTGTCGCCGGGGCCGAGGCGGAGGGCGTCGAAGATCGCGCGGAGGCCGCTGGTCGCGCTGTCGAAGAAGGCGATCTCGTCGGTGTCCGCGCCGAGCAGCGCGGCGGCGGCGGCGTAGGCGGCGTCGACCCGGTCGGCGACGGCGTTCGCGGCCTCGTAGCCGCCGATCCGCTGCTCGAGGCGGAGGTGCGCGATGACGGTCTCGAGGACCGAGTCGGTCATCAGGCCCGCGCCGGCCGCGTTGAAGTAGTGCCGGCCGGCCGTGCCGGCGGTGCGAGCGCGCTCGGCGGCCACATCGATGGACGTCCGGGCGGGGGCGCCACCGGTGAGGCCGATCGTCATCTGCAGGTCCCTTCTCGCGGTCGCCGTACCGCCGACCCCTTAATGGATCCCATCGTACGCAGGTTGTATCCATTCTGGCTACCGTCGGATACGCTGGCGGTATGAGCCACCCCGCCGTTGAGCACTCCGCCGAGCAGCACTCCGCCGAGCAGCGCGCCCGCGAGCTCGGCCTTGCGATCCCCGACTACCTCGACCCGCCCTACGGCGGCCGCTACGGCGGCAGCACCCTGCGGGCTTTCCACCGCACCGGCGACCTTCTCGAGCTCAGCGGCATCACTCCCGAGTCGCGCGACGGCGCCCTGCTGCACCCCGGCGCGGTCGGGGTCGACATCACCCTCGAGCAGGCACGCGAGGCGGCCCGCTACACCGCCGTCAACGCGCTCGGCATGATCCGCGCGGCCCTCGGCTCGCTCGACGAGGTCGTCGCCCTCTCGCGCGGGCTCTGCTTCGTGCTCTGCCCGCCCGGCTTCGAGCGCCTCAACGAGGTCTCGAACGCCGCGAGCGACCTCCTCCTCGACGTCTTCGGCCCCGACGCCGGCCGGATGGGCCGCGCCTCGATCGGCGCCACCGCCCTCTCCCGCAGCGCCTGCTTCGAGCTCTGGCTCAGCCTGGAGTGCCGGCCCCGCTGACGCCCCCTCCGGCCGAGGCGTCCTCGAACGGTCGAGACGTCCAGGAGCAGCGGGACGCCTCGACGGTTCGAGGACGCCTCGGCGGCGCACTCCAGGTCCCCGCCGGGGGCCGCAGGCGGCCGCCCTAAGCTCGAGGGCGTCGGTGGTCGGTGCAGCCCAGCAGGAGGACGAGTCGTGGACGTGGTTCTCGGAGTCGACGTCGGCACGTCCAGCACGAAGGCGATCCTCGTCGACCTCGACGGGCGGGTCGTCGCCGAGGCGGCCCGCGCGCACGTCGTCGACCGGCCGCGGCAGGGCTGGGTCGAGATGGACTCCGGCGTCTGGTGGGCCGAGTTCCGCAGCCTCGTCGCCGAGCTGACCGCCGCCGCGCCGCACGGGGTCGTCGTCGCGGTCGGCGTCAGCGGCATGGGCCCGTGCGTGCTCCTGACCGACGCGGCCGGCCACGAGCTCCGCCCCGCGATCCTCTACGGCGTCGACACCCGCAGCGTCGGCATGCTCGACGAGGTCACCGCGCTGCTCGGCGGCGAGGAGGCGATGCGCGCCCGCACCGGCTCCGGGCTCTCGGCGCAGGCCGCGGGCGTCAAGCTCGCCTGGGTCGCCCGGCACGAGCCGGAGCTCTGGCGCCGCGCCGTCCGCTTCACGATGCCGTCCTCGCGGATCGTCGAGCTGCTCACCGGCGAGTACGTGCTCGACCACCACTCCGCCAGCCAGTGCACGCCGCTCTACGACGTCGCCCGCGAGGAGTGGATCGACGAGTGGGCCGCCCTGCTCGCCCCCGGCCTGCAGCTCCCCCGCCTCGGCTGGCCCGGCGAGACCGCGGGCCGCATCACTCCCGAGGCCGCCGCCGCGACCGGGCTGCCGGCCGGCGTGCCGGTGGTCTTCGGCACCATCGACGCCTGGGCCGAGAGCCTCAGCGCCGGCCGCCGGCGACCCGGCCGGGTGTTCCTCCAGTACGGCACGACGATGTTCCTGGTCGCGCCGATGGCCGCCCCGACCCCGCTCGGCGGGATGTGGACGACCGTCGGCGCCGCTCCCGGCGAGCCGACCGCGGCCGGCGGCATGGCCACCTCGGGCGCCGTGACCGACTGGCTGCGCCGGCTGACCGGCGCCTCCTGGGCCGAGCTGCTCGACGAGGCCGCGCGGTCCGGACCGGGCGCCGGCGGGCTGCTCGTGCTGCCCTACTTCGCGGGCGAGCGCTCGCCGTTCGCCGACTCCGACGCGCGCGGCGTGATCGCCGGGCTCGGCGTCGGCTCCACCCGCGGCGACCTCTACCGCGCCGTCCTCGAGGCCACGGCCTTCGCCGTCCGGCACCACCTCGAGGTGCTCCGCGAGCACGGCGTCCGGCTCGAGGCGCTGGTCGGCGCGGGCGGCGGAGTCGCCGCGGAGCTCTGGCCGCAGATCGTCAGCGACGTCTGCGGCCTGGAGCAGGTGATCCCCACGGTCTCGGTCGGCGCGGCCTACGGCTCGGCCGTGCTCGCGGCGGGCCTGGTCACCGAGGTCGACATCGAGGAGTGGAACCCCGCGGCGACGACCCTCGTGCCCGATCCGGCCGTCGCCGCGCTCTACGACGGGCTGTACGCGGACTTCCGCCGGCTCTACCCCGAGACCCGCGCCACCGTGCACCGCCTGGCGCAGCGGAGCCGGGATCTCCGGGCAGGCGGCTGATCTCTAGGCGTCCACGCCCGCCGGCGCGCTGCCGTCGTACCCGCAGATCGCCGCGACCTTCCCCGCCGACGCACTGGACGGGTCGAACTCGTAGCCGAGCCACTCCCGCGCCATCCGCCGCGCCACCTCCAGCCCGACCACGCGCTGCCCCAGGCAGAGCACCTGCGCGTTGTTCGAGAGCACCGACCGCTCCACCGAGTAGGAGTCGTGCGCCGTCACCGCGCGCACTCCCGGCACCTTGTTCGCCGCGATCGCGACGCCCAGGCCCGTGCCGCAGATCAGGATCGCGCGATCCGCGGACCCGTCGGCGATCATCCGCGCGGCCGTGACCGCGATGTCCGGATAGTCGGTGTGGCTCTCGGCGTCGACGCCGACGTCGGTCACCAGCGAGACGCGGTCGTCCTTCAGCAGGTCGGCCTTCAGCGCCTCCTTGTAGTCGTAGCCCGCGTCGTCCGATCCGACGACGACCCGATAGGTGGTGGTCATTCCGCTCCTCCTTCTTCAGTGGCTTCCGTGGCGGCTTCCGTGGTGGCATCCGCACCGGCGCGCTCCGCGAGGACGTCGCCGACCGCGGTCAGGATCATCCCCATCGAGGTCGCGCCCGCGTCCGGTGTGCCCAGGCTCTTCTCGGCCAGGGGTCGTGCGCGGCCGACCTTCGGCCGCAGGTCCGCGGTCGCCGCGGCGCGCTCGACGGCGACGCCCGCCGCCTCCCGCCACGCCTCGACCAGCGACGAGCCGCCCGCCACCCGCTCGCGCAGCACGCGGGCGAACGGCAGCAGCGCGTCGAGCATGGTCTTGTCGCCCTCGCTCGCCCGCCCGAGATCGACGATCGACTCCGCGAAGGCGTCGACGCCGGCCACGACGTCCGCCGCCGCGTACTCCTCGCGCCCGTCGGTGAGCGAGGCGCCGAGCGCCTCGAGCGCCGCGCCCCAGAGCACCCCGGAGGTCCCGCCGGCCTGCTCCGCCCAGGACTGCCCGGCGCGGGACAGCAGCCAGGCGCCGCCCGCGCGCTCCTCGATCCGGTCGAGGCGCCGGGTCGCCGCGCCGATGCCCTTGAGCATCCCGCGGCCGTGATCGCCGTCGCCGGCGACCGCGTCGATCCGCCCGAGGGTCTCCTCCTCGCGCTGCAGCAGCTCACGCATCCGGGCGAGCGCCGCGCGCACGGTCTCGCCGAGCGCGACGGCCCCGTCCGTGGCGGAAGGAGCGGACTCCTCCTCACCCGCTGCCGCGTCCTCGCCCGAGGGCGCCAGCAGCGCCGCGACCGGCGCCGCGACCCGGCGGTAGGCCGGCGTGTAGGCGTCGGCGCGCCAGAAGCGCTCGAGCTCGTCGTCGAGCCACTGCAGCGTCAGCGAGACGCCGCCCATGTCGAGGCTGGTGACCAGCTCGCCGACCTCGGGCTCGACCGTCTGCAGCCCCGCCTCCTCCAGCCGGCGCGCGACGTGGCGCCAGAGCAGGAAGAGCTCCTCGTACTTCGTGGTGCCGAGCCCGTTCAGGATCGGGGCGACGCGTGTCGTGCCGCCCTTCACCCCCGCACTCTCGGGAACGTCCGCCAGCAGCCGGTCGACGAGCAGGTCCGCCAGCTCCGCCGCGCGCAGCAGCTCGATGTCCTGGATGCCGGGCTCGCCGTGGATCCCGAGCCCGAGACCGAGGTGACCCTCGGGCACGCTGAACAGCGGCTCGGCGGCGCCGGGCATCGTGCAGCCCGAGAACGCGACGCCGAGCGTGCGGGTCGCCGCGTTGCTCGCGTTCCCGACCCGCTCGACCTCGTCGAGGGACAGCCCCTCGGCCGCCGCCGCTCCCATCGCCTTGAACACCGGGAAGTCGCCCGCGATCCCGCGGCGCTTCCCGATCTCCTCCGCCGAGGCGATGTCGTCCGTGACGACGACGATCCGGGTGTCGATCCCCTCCTTGCGCAGCCGCTCGGCCGCGATGCCGAAGTTCATCGTGTCGCCGGCGTAGTTGCCGAAGCTGAACACCACTCCGCGCCCCTGATCGGCCGCCTTCGCGACCGAGTAGGCCTGCGCCGCCGAGGGCGAGGTGAAGATGTTCCCCACCACCGCTCCGGTCGCGAGACCCGGGCCGACCGTGCCGCTGAACGCCGGGTAGTGCCCGGAGCCGCCACCGATGACGACCGCCACCTGCGGCGACGCGCCCGCGCTGCGGTGCGCGACCACTCCGCCGGGCACGCCGCGCAGACGGTCCGCGTAGAGGGAGAGGAAGCCGGCGAGCTGGTCCTCGGCGAACTCGTCGGGGTCGTCGTAGATCGTCGTCATGCCGTCAGCTCCGGGCGTCGGCCGCGACGACCGCCTCGGTCAGCGACGGCACGATCGAGACCTTGACCGAGCCGCCCTGGCTGTCGGCGACGAGGTCGAGCGCCTCCTGGAACTGCTCGAGCGGGAACTGGTGCGTGCAGATCTCGTCCATCGGCAGGACGCCGCTCTCGAGCAGCTTGATCGCGGCCGGCCAGCAGTTCGGGCCGAGGTGGGCGCCGAGGACGTTGAGCTCCTTGTCGTCGCTGATGATCGACCAGTCGACCGAGGCGTTGGAGCCGAAGACGGAGTACTCGACGTAGGTGCCGAGCTTGCGCAGGATGTTGAGGCCCTGCGAGACCGCGGACGGGTGCCCGGTGGCCTCGATGTAGACGTCGGCGCCGTAGCCGCCGGTGAGCTCCTTGACGACGGCGACCGCGTCCTGCTTCGTGATGTTGATGACGAGGTCGGCGCCGGCCTTGGTAGCGAGCGCGAGCTTCTCGTCGCTCATGTCGAGCGCGATGACCATCTTCGGGTTCTTCTGCCGGGTGCCCGCGATCGCGCCGAGGCCGATCGGGCCGGCGCCGGCGATGACCACGACGTCGTCGAACTGGATGCTGCCGCGCTCGACCGCGTGCATGGCGCAGGACAGCGGCTCGCTGAACGCGGCGACCTGCGGGGCGAGGTCGCGGCTGACGGGGTGGGTGAGCGCGCGGGTCGGGACCAGCACGTACTCGGCCATCGCGCCGTCGAAGCCCTTGAAGCCGAACATGTCGTGCGGTCCGCACATCCAGTAGGCGCCCATCAGGCAGTAGCGGCACTCCCAGCAGGGCACGATCTGCTCGCAGGCGATGCGGTCGCCCAGCGCGACGCCGCGCTTGGCGAGCGCCGCGTCGTCGCCGGCCACGACGGTGCCGACGAACTCGTGGCCCGCGATGCGGTCGCGCTCGGCCCACGCGGGACGGTTCTCGTCGCCCCAGAACTTGGCGGCGCCGTGGTAGCACTTCAGGTCGCTCGCGCAGACGCCGACCGCGTCGACGCGCAGCAGCAGCTCGCCGGCGGCGGGGACCGGCACGGGCACGGTCTCGAGGCGGTAGTCCTCCGGGCCGTGCACGACGACGGCGCGCATGGACTCGGGCACGTCGGAGCCGTCGGAGTGCCGCGACTGCGGGGCCGTCTGCGGGGAAGGAGTGGTGATGGTCATGGGAAGCCTCCGAGGGGTTCGCGGGGCCGCTTCGTCGCGGCCTTCCCGAACCTACCCCGTCCAGAACACTTGTCAAGAACAGAATTTCTGTTCTCCACGGGACGTGGCCGATCTGCCGCCAATTCCATCGCGGCCCTTGCGGAAATTCTGTGTTGAACATAATTTCTTCTCCGGAGGCGGGTTCGCCCACCTCCCGCAGCGACGGAGCCGCCCCCGGGGGACGCCGTCACGAGCACCACCACGACCAGCACTCCCGACCAGCGAACGGACACCGCGATGACGCGTGCACTCCCTCCCACCACGAGCAGGCCCCCGATCGGCGCCTCCCGGAAGCGCCTGATCCTCGCCGCGGTCGTCGTGGTCGTCCTCGCCGCGATGGCGTTCAGCACCAAGGTCGTCGGCGCCGACTCCGACCTGGGCGCCGGACCCGCCGAGTTCTCGGCCGAGTCCTGGGCCGCCGAGAACTTCCCCGTCATCCAGGAGGGCATCGCCGACCGCGCGGTCGACGCCGCCACCCTCGCCACCGCGATCGCCGCCGACAGCGCGGGCGCCGCGACCGAGTACGGCGTCGCCGGCGGCACCGGCCCCGAGTTCGCCACCACCTTCACCGGCACCGTCGGCGCCGGCCAGAACGGCATCTACCCGGTCACCGTCGAGGGCGTCCCCGGCGACGTCCTGATCCGCGTGCAGACCGGCCCCGCGATCAACGGCACCGACCTCCGCGACGCCACCGGCACCGTCGAGTTCGGCCAGTTCACCAACCAGATCGACTACCAGGATGCGGCGAGCGCCCTCAACGAGCAGCTGAAGACGACCGTGCTCAACGCGGTCGACACCACGGCGCTCGAGGGGAAGACGATCCAGGTCACCGGCGCGTTCCAGCTGATCAACCCGGCCGGCTGGCTCGTCACGCCGTCCGAGCTGGTGGTCCAGTGAGCACCGCCGAGGCCCCGGTCGCCGGCATCGGCGAGGTCGTCCTCGAGGCCGTCGACGTGGTCAAGACCTACGGCGCGACCCGCGCGCTCAAGGGCGTCGGCTTCTCGGTGCACCGCGGCCAGGTCACCACCCTCTTCGGCGAGAACGGCGCCGGCAAGTCGACGCTGATGAAGATCCTGTCCGGCGTGGAGCAGCCCACGTCGGGCGAGATCGTGCTGAACGGCACCGCGGTCGCCTTCGAGGACACCGTCGACGCCCGCGAGCACGGCGTCTCGATCATCCACCAGGAGCTGAGCCTCGCCCCGAACCTCTCGGTGCGCGACAACATCTTCCTCGGCCGCGAGATCACCGGCCCGTCCGGCGTCGACTACGCCGAGGAGGCGCGCCAGGCCCGCGCGGTGCTCGAGGAGCTCGGCGAGGACATCGATCCGCTGACCCTCGTCGCCGACCTGCGGCTCGGCCAGCAGCAGCTGATCGAGATCGCCCGCGCCCTCTCCGTCGACGCGCGGATCCTGATCATGGACGAGCCGACCAGCGCGCTCAGCGCCGCCGAGGTCGAGGTGCTCTTCACCGTCATCCACGACCTCACCGCCCGCGGCGTCTCCATCGTCTACATCTCGCACCACCTGGAGGAGGCGCTGGAGATCACCGACCACGCGGTCGTCCTCCGCGACGGCTCGGTCACCGCGACCGCCGTCGCCGCCGACATCGACCTCGCCTGGGTCGTCCGCGCGATGGTCGGCGAGGGCTTCGACCTCGGCTCCCCGCCCACCGGCTACCCGTTCGGCGACGTCGCCCTCTCGGTGCGCGGCGTGAGCGTCGCGGACCCGTCGATCCCCGGCCGCGACGTGGTCGACCGCATCGACCTCGACGTCCGCGAGGGCGAGATCGTCTGCCTCTACGGGCTGATGGGCGCCGGCCGCACCGAGCTGCTCGAGGCGATCGCCGGCCGCACCCCGGTCACCGCCGGCACGATCTCGAAGAGCGGACGCGACCTGGCCGGGATGTCGATCGCCGAGCGGATCGGCGCGGGCCTCGGCCTCGTCCCCGAGGACCGCCAGCGCGACGGCCTGGTGCAGACCATGACCGTCGGCCGGAACCTCTCGCTCGCGAGCATCGGCTCCTTCGTGAAGGGACTGTTCCTCTCCCCCCGCCGCGAGGTCGACCTCGTCACCGACTCGATCCGCACGGTGCACGTGAAGACCGCGGGCGGCGAGGCGATGATCGGCTCGCTCTCCGGCGGCAACCAGCAGAAGGTCGTCATCGGCAAGATGCTGGCCACGCAGCCCGACGTGATCCTGCTCGACGAGCCGAGCCGCGGCATCGACATCGGCGCCAAGGCCGAGGTCTTCCGGCTGCTCTCCGAGCGCGCCCGCGACGGCCTGGCCGTCGTCTACACGACCTCCGAGGTCGGCGAGTGCCTCAGCATCGCCCACCGCATCATCGTGCTGAGCCGAGGCCGGATCGCGGCCGAGTTCGGCTCGGACGTCTCCAAAGAAGACATCATGGCCGCCTCCGGTGAGGCCGTGATCTCGTGACCACTACGGAACGGAAGCCCCTAATGACCTCCACCGCGACCGGGCAGCGACGCCCCGCGCTCTTCAAGGACGGTTTCGACCTCGGACGCCTGCTGCTGCAGGGGCGCGCGTTCTTCGCGCTGATCGCGATCATCGTCGTGTTCTCGATCCTCTCGCCCAACTACTTCACCGTCGGCAACATCCTCACGATGTCCTCGCACGTGGCGGTCTACGCGATCCTCGCGATCGGCATGCTGCTGGTGATCCTCAACGGCGGCATCGACCTCTCGGTCGGCTCGACACTGGGCTTCTCGGGAGTGATCGCCGGCTTCCTGATGCAGGGCGTGCAGATCGGCGGGAGCACCCTCTACCCCGCGCTCTGGGTCGTGGTCGTGCTCTCCTGCGCGGCCGGCGCGCTGATCGGCCTGATCAACGGGATCCTGGTCGCGCGGTTCAAGGTCGCCCCGTTCGTCGCGACGCTCGGCATGCTCTACGTCGTCCGCGGCGTCGGACTGCTGATGACCAACGGCCTCACCTACAACGACCTCGCGGGGCAGCCCGAGCTCGGCAACACCGGCTTCGACTGGCTCGGCTTCAACCGCCTGCTCGGCCTGCCGATCGGCGTCGTGATCATGATCGTCGTCGCGATCGTGGTCAGCCTCCTGCTCAACCGCACGGTCTTCGGCCGCTGGCTGTACGCCTCGGGCGGCAACGAGCGCGCCTCGGAGCTCTCCGGCGTGCCGGTGAAGCGGGTCAAGGTCCGCGTCTACGTGCTCTCGGGCCTGTTCGCCTCGATCGCCGGCCTCATCCTCTCCTCCGAGCTCACCAGCGCCAGCCCCACCGCCGGCAGCTCCTACGAGCTCACCGCCATCGCCGCCGTCGTCATCGGCGGCGCGGCCCTCACCGGCGGAGTCGGCACCGTCCGCGGCACGCTGCTCGGCGCGTTCGTCATCGGCTTCCTCTCCGACGGCCTCGTCATCATCGGCGTCTCGTCGTACTGGCAGACCGTCTTCACCGGCGCGGTGATCGTCTTCGCGGTCCTGCTGAACGCGGTGCAGTACCGCGGCAAGCCGCGCAAGGGCGGCGGCTCCGGCCCGCGGCCCGCCTCCGACGCGGGCGCTCCGGCGCCCGTCCCCCAGACATCGGGCGCCCCGGCCGCCTAGGCCGGCCTCCCGAGAGAAGACCTCGGTCGGCCACCGCCGATCGGACCACAGTGAAAGGAACAGACCAATGAACCGCAAGCTGGCAATGGTGCTCGCCGCGGGCGCGGGGCTCACCCTCGTCCTGTCCGGATGCTCCTCCGACGCGGGGACCGCGGGAGAGGCCGCCGGCACCCCCGGCGCCTCCGAGGGCGGCCTCATCTCGATCATCGTCAACGACCCGGCCAACCCCTACTGGCAGACCGAGGGCGACGTCGCGTCGGCCGAGGCCGAGGCGCTCGGCTACACGGCCAACGTGGGCGCCTCGAAGGGCGACACCAACACCGAGAGCACCCTGATCGACACCGCGATCACCAACAAGTCGGTCGCGATCATCCTCGACCCGGCCAACGCCTCCGGCTCGGTCGGCGCCGTCAAGAAGGCCGACGCGGCGGGCATCCCCGTGATCCTGGTGAACGCCGAGATCAACGAGACCGGCCTCGCGAAGGCGCAGCTCGTCTCGAACAACGCCCAGGGCGCGGCCCTCGGCGCGCAGCAGTGGGTCGCCGACGTCGGCGACACCGCGAACTACGCGGAGCTGTTCGGATCCCCCTCCGACAACAACGCGCAGACCCGCTCCAACGGCTACGCGACCGTCATCTCGCAGTACCCGGGCCTCGTCGAGGTCGCGAACCAGGTCGGCAACTGGGACCGCACGCAGGGCCACGACAAGATGCAGTCGATCCTGCAGGCCAACCCGGACGTCACCGGCGTCATCTCCGGCAACGACGAGATGGCGCTCGGCGCGATCGCGGCGCTGAAGGAGGCCGGCAAGCTCGACCAGGTCAAGGTCGGCGGCTTCGACGGCTCGCCCGACGCGGTCGACGCCATCAAGGCCGGCGAGCTGCAGTACACCGTGCTCCAGCCCGTCGCGACCTTCGCGAAGGAGGCCGTCCAGCAGGCCGACTCCTTCCTCCGCACCGGCGAGACCGGCGCCTCGGAGGAGAAGCAGGCCTTCGACTGCATCCTCATCACGAAGGACAACGTCGACAAGATGACGGCCCCCTTCACCCTCTCCGAGTAACCCGCCCGTCCCTCCTCCCTCCGCGAGATGCCACTTATGAGCGCCTTTCACGGCGTGTCGCGCTCACAAGTGGCATCTCGCGGAGGGGGAGGGGACCTGCACGACGCCGAGGAAGAGGGCACAATGACGCACGTGACTCCGCCGCCCAGCGCCCCCCGGCGCTCCGACACCGTCAGGTTCCCCCTCGACGTCGTCTACCAGGCGGCGCGGATGTACTACCTCGAGGACGCGACCCAGGTCGAGATCGCCGCGCGGCTCGACGTCTCGCGGCCCACGGTCAGCCGCCTCATCGCCGAGGCCCGGCGCCTGGGCCTCGTCCGGATCAGCGTGATCGACCCCTTCGTCGACGAGAACACCGGCCTCGCCGACGCCCTCCGCGAGGCGCTCGGCCTGAACGCCGTGCACCTCGCCCCCGTGACGCACGCCGCCACCCTCGGCCGCGACCTCGCCGTCCCGGTCGCCGCCGCCCTCGCCGACATGCAGCTCGGCGTCGGCGACGCCCTGCTGATGTCGCTCGGCCGCACCGTGCACGACCTGGCCAGCTCGGGGATGCTGCCGCCGCTGCCCGGTGTGACGATCGTCCCCGCCGTCGGCGGCCAGGCCGAGCCGCAGTCCTGGTTCCAGACCAACGAGATCACCCGGATGGCCGCCGCCGCCACCGGCGCCCGCTCGAGCTTCCTCTTCGCGCAGGCCCTGCCCAGCCCGGCGATGCGCTCCGGACTCGAGGCCGACCCCGCGTTCCTCCAGGTGATGGACCTCTGGAGCAGCGCCAAGGGCGCCCTGCTCGGCATCGGCGCCCCGACCGCCACCCGCCACGAGCTCTCCTCCGGCCTGCCCAGCGACCGTCACCTCTTCGACGAGGCCGCCGGCGACGTCTGCCTCAACTTCTTCCGCGCCGACGGCTCGGCCGTCGAGTTCCCCGGCAGCGAGCGCATGGTCCGCGTCTCCCGCGCCGACCTCGCCGCCCTCCCCCACGCGGTCGGCGTCGCCGTCGGCGTCGACAAGGCCCCGAGCATCCTCGGCGCGGTCCGCGGCTCCCTGATCAACGCGCTGGTCACCGACGCGGTGACGGCCCGCGCGGTCCTCGCAGCGGTGTGACGGCGGCCGCGGGCGGCGGTCAGGCCAGCGTCGTGGGCTCCAGCGTCACGGGGTAGGACAGCGGCGGGAGGTCGACCGCGGTCGGGCAGAAGGACGTCGAGCCGAGATCGACCTGCGTGGTTCCCGGAGCGCCGGGGACCGCGAGCACCATGACGGTCGCGGCCGTCGGCGCGCACGAGCCGGTGGTGTCGGTGAGGAACGTGAGGTAGGCGTGCCCGCCCGGCTCGACCGTGACCGGCTCCCCCGAGAACTGCTCGCCGGAACCCGCCTGGACCACGGTGTCCACCGGGGCGCCGGCGTCGTCGAGGAAGGTCACCTCCGGAGTGCCCTGCAGCACGCAGGTGCCGGTGCCCGCGTCGGTCAGCTCCACGATCACCGTCACCGTGTCCTGCACCTCGAAGGTGGACGTGGCGGCGAGCGTGCACTCCTCGGCGACCGCCGAGGGCGTGGTCGTCGCGCTCGCGGTGCCGCTCGGAACGGGGCCGGCGGACGCGGTGCCGCCGGCAGCGGTGCCGTCCGGAGCGGTGCCGTCCGGAGCAGCGCCGTCCAGACTTGGCGCCGTGCAGCCCGCGATCCCGACGGCGAGGAGGACGGCCACCCCGCCGAGAGCGCACGCACGACCGGGCTTCATCGCGGACCTCGCACGATCATCGGACGCTCCTTCGCAGCACGGCCCCGCCGGAGGCCGCTTCACCGTGCCGGCTCTCCGCGAGCCTCCTCCCAGTGTGCGGGCACGAAGGGAGGAGCGGTAGTGGCCCGCTGACGCAAAACGACAGATGGTGAATAACGCGCCGGAAACCTACTGTGGAGGGGCGGTCGAGGAGTGGGGGCTCCGGCGACGCCGCGGGCGGACCGACGCGGACGTCGGTGCCGAGGTGCTCTCGGCCGCATCGGGGGACTGCGGCCGGGAGCACCAGCCCTCGCCCCCGGGGATCGACCCGTGGGCCCGCTCCGCCCTACGCTTCGACGATGACACGCACTGACGCGCCGGGTCGTCCTCGCAACACGGTCGGGCTGATCGGCTTCCTGCTCGCGGTCCTCCAGACGCTGACGCAGATCGTGCTCGCCGGTGTCACCACCGCGATACCGGTGCTCGCCTACGGCAACGGCATCGACGCGACGAGCATCGGCGCGCTGTTCGCGGGCATCGCCCTCGTTCAGCTGCTGCTCGCCGCCACCACCACCGGGCTCGGCGTCGCCGGAGTGGTCCGGCCGGGACGCCCGCGGATCCTCGCCGCGATCGCCCTGGGCGTCGGGGCGCACGGCGTCCTCGTGGGCCTGGCGACGCTGGTCCTACCCCCGCTGGTCGGACTCGTCCTGCAGTGATCGCGCCGCGGTCTGCGACGGCCGCGGCGTCACCGGCCCGCCGGATCACGACCGCCCCGCGTCGCCCCCGGTCGTCCGATTCCGGACATGACCGCTAGAGGACGTTGCCTCCACGACCCGGAGCCTGCCACTGTCGCAGAGCGACCGACGACGGTCCACGACTCGAAGGACCGGAGTTCACCGATGAGCGATTCCCTGTCGACCGATCACCCCACGAGCGAGATGACGCCCGAGGTGCTGGCGGCGTTCAGCGACGCCTGGTCCCGCCACGACCTCGAGGAGCTGATGAGCCACGTCACCGACGACTGCGTCTACGGCGCGTCCGTCGGTCCCGAGCCCGGCCGGACCTGGTCCGGGAAGGAGCAGGTCCGCGAGGGCTTCGCGCTGATGCTCGCCTTCGACACCGGCCAGGAGCGGCACGAGGAGGGGGAGCCCCTGATCGCCGGCACGCGCGGCGCGGCCACCTGGTCCTTCACCGGGACCGGCCCCGACGGCGAGCCCCAGGTCACCCGCGGCTGCGACATCTACGAGTTCCGCGGCGGCAAGATCGCCCGCAAGGACGCCTTCCGGAAGGTGTACAAGGCCGACGCGCCGGAGTGACCCTCGAGGAGCTCCGGCCCCTCGCACGACGACATCGTCCTCGCTCTCGATGTCTGCGAGACACCTCTTCGAGCGGCCTTCTTCTCGGTGCGGACGTCTCGCGACAGATCGGGACGATGCTCCCCTGCATGCCTGCTCGCCCGAGCCGCTGACAGGTACACTCATGGCAGCCCGGGCCGATGAGTCCCGGGAAGTGAACCCGAGACCCGTCCGGAATGGACGCGGCGCTCGGGTTTCGCGCTTTCAGGACCTGAGGTCGATCACCTCGCCGATCATCGGCTGAGCGCGTCGCCGCCAGTCGCCACCGCGAGCCCACGCCCACCCCACTGCATCCGGGATCGCGAGCAGCGGCTCGCTTGTCCCGCCGCTGTCCGCGAGGCGAATCGGCGTCATGTTGGTCGAGCAGCCCCGCAGGGGCGTATCGAGACCCGCCGTGATCAGCAGGGCAGGTCTGCAGACTCCCCTTCTGACGCTGGTGGATCTACTTGGAAAGGGATGGTGACCTTTCACGCGGTTCTGGGGGTGAGGGTGACGTCGTAGCCGAGGGTCGCGAGGGT
>NZ_JALGRS010000030.1:0-433 GCF_022815565.1 Rathayibacter sp. VKM Ac-2926
CGAGCAGCGGCATTCGGAAGCGGGTGAGCACCCGACCGACCGTTGATCGAGGAACTCCAAGGTGGAACGAGATCCTGTGCGGACCCCAACCACGCGTGAAACGCAGACCGATGATGCGCCGCTCAAGGCGAGTCGCAAGCCGGTTCGGGCTGGTCACAGGCCGGGACGACCGGTCGGTCATCGGCAGACCGGATCGGTATCTCTCGGCCCACTTCGCGGCAGTCGCCGGTGAGCACTGGAACCTCTCCGCCGCCCGGCGCACCGGCCAGCCGTCGATAACGATCAGCCGAGCCAGACGTTCCCTGCCGGTCGGCGTGAAGGGGGCATTAGCGTGAGTCACGAAGACCTCCGGTGACGATGCGTGTGTGGTAACCCACATCGTCCCGGAGGTCTTCTTCTACGTCACCCGTTCACAACGTCCCGAGGAACTACA
>NZ_JALGRS010000004.1:0-211666 GCF_022815565.1 Rathayibacter sp. VKM Ac-2926
TGACCCCGCTCACCCGCATCCAACCGACGACCCGGCATGCAACCACCCCTCCGTTGCAACAACCGTATGAAACCGCCGGGTCTCGATACGCCGCTGCGCGGCTACTCGACCAGCATGGGAGGCGCGCGCAGCGCGCACTGGGAACCGCGCCGACCGCGCCGGCTCCGCAGGACGGCGAGATGCGGGGGGTCAGCGCTCCGGGACCGTGCGGCGGGCCGGGCCGTCGTACGCGGACAGCGGGCGGATGAGCGCGTTCGAGGCGCGCTGCTCCAGGACGTGCGCGGTCCAGCCGACGACGCGGGCCGCGACGAAGAGCGGGGTGAAGAGCTCCGTGTCGAAGCCCATCAGGCGGTAGGCCGGACCGGACGGGTAGTCGAGGTTCGGCAGGATGCCCGTGCGCTCGGCCATCTCCGCGGCCAGCGCGTCGTAGAGCTCGAGCATGTCGTCCGCCCCGGCCTGGTCCGCGACCCGGCGGAGCGCCGCCTCCATCGTCGGCACGCGCGAGTCGCCCGACTTGTAGACGCGGTGGCCGAAGCCCATCACCTTGCGCTTCGCCCCGAGCGCCACCGCCAGCCAGGCCCGCGCGCGGGGACCCGCCTCCGGCCCGAGGCCGATCTCGTCGAAGACGTGCAGGACGGCCTCGTTCGCGCCGCCGTGCAGCGGCCCCTTCAGCGCGCCGACCGCCGCCGTCACCGCCGAGTGGACGTCCGAGAGCGTCGAGGTGACGACGCGCGCCGTGAAGGTCGAGGCGTTGAACGAGTGCTCGGCGTACAGCACGAGCGACACCCGGAAGGCATCGACGACCACCGGGTCGGGCAGCTCGCCGAAGGTCATCCAGAGGAAGTTCTCCGAGTAGTCGAGATCGTCGCGCGCGGCGATCGGCTCCTGCCCGTGCCGGCGGCGCTGGATCGCGGCGACGACGGCGGGCAGCACCGCCCAGAGCCGCATCGAGCGCTGCAGGACCGCCTCCGGCGACTCGTCCTCGGGGTCCGTCTCGAGCGCGCCCAGCACGCTCACCGCAGTGCGAACGACGTCCATCGGATGCGCCGTCACCGGCAGCAGCTCGACCACCGCGCGCACCTCCGGCGCCGGCTCCCGGTGCGCGCGCTCGAAGGCGCGGAGCTCCTCGGTCTCGGCCGGAGTCGGCAGCTCGCCCTTCCACAGCAGCCAGGACACCTCCTCGAAGGAGCAGGACGCCGACAGCTCCTGCACCGGATAGCCGCGGTACAGCAGCGAGTTCGACTCCGGGTCGACCTTCGAGATCGCCGTGGTGTCGACGACGACCCCCACGAGTCCCTTGCGGATGTCCTGCTCGGTGGTGCTCATCGCTCGCTCCTTCGCGATCGGATCGGCGGCCGGGGCCGCCGGGGTGGGTCGTGGCTCAGGCGCCGTGGTGGCCGGCGAGGCTGAAGTCGAAGACGCCCTCGTCGAAGCGGCTGTAGGACGAGTAGTCGAGCAGCTCGTAGAGCTCGGCCCGGGTCTGCATCCCGGCGACCTCGGACTGCAGCGAGCCCTCGGCCTTCAGCGCGTCGAGCGCGCGCATCGCCGCGCCCATCGCGATGCGGAGCAGCGACACCGGGTAGATCACGATGTTCACCCCGACGTCGGCGAGCTGCTGCGTCGTGAAGAGCTCGCTCTTGCCGAACTCGGTCATGTTCGCCAGGACCGGGACGTCGATCGCGGCGCGGACGGCCTCGAACTCGCTGAGGTCGCGCATCGCCTCGGGGAAGATCGCGTCGGCACCGGCGTCGACGAGGCGCTTCGCCCGGTCGATCGCGGCCTGCAGCCCGTCGAGGGCACGGATGTCGGTGCGGGCCATGATCACGAGACCCGGATCGCGGCGGGCGTCGACCGCGGCGGCGATGCGCCGCACGGAGGTGCTCTCGTCGACGACGGCCTTCCCGTCGAGGTGTCCGCAGCGCTTGGGATTGACCTGGTCCTCGATGTGCAGGGCCGTCACTCCGGCGTCCTCGAGCATCTGCACGGTGCGCGCGACGTTGAGGGGCTCGCCGAAGCCGGTGTCGGCGTCGATCAGGACGGGCAGATCGGTCATCCGCGCGATCTGCTGGCCGCGGCCCGCGACCTCGCTCAGCGTGGTCAGGCCGATGTCCGGCAGGCCGAGCTCGGCCGACAGCACCGCGCCCGAGACGTAGACGCCGTCGAAGCCCTTCTCCTCGATCAGCCGCGCCGACAGCGGGGTGAACGCCCCCGGCAGCTGCAGCAGCTCGCCGGTCGCGAGCCGCTCGCGGAAGAGGCGGCGCTTCTCGGCGGGAGTCCGGGTGGAGTGGAGCATCGGGCGTCCTTCCCCTGGGGCGGAGTTCGGGTGCGGAGTTCGGGGGCCCGGCAGGCCCTCGTCGAATCTATCCCTCGGACGCCGCTCGGCGTCGTTCCGGCGTCACCGGAGCCGGCCAGCGCGCGTCCCTTAACCTGGACGGGATGCTGCTACTCGAGACCTCCACCCCAGACCCCGTCGCCGCGACCATCTCCTTCTTCGACTCCGAGCTCTTCTGGAAGAGCGTCGCCGTCCTCGCGATCGTGCTCGGCGCCCTGCTCGCCCGCGTCATCGCGCACTTCGTCGTCGGGCGGGTCGTCGACCAGATCGTCTCGGGGGTGAAGAAGCGCCAGCGGGTCGAGGACACGCAGGCGATCGCCGCCTCCCCGCTCGCGGCCGTCCGGGTCGTGCAGCGCACGAGGACCCTCGGCTCGATCCTCAACAACATCAGCTCGATCCTCATCGTGGTCATCGCCGTCGTGATGATCGTGAACACCATCGACAACACTCTGATCGGCTCCTTCGCGCTGCTGACCGCCGCGCTCGGCGCCGGCCTCGGCTTCGGCGCGCAGAACATCGTCAAGGACGTCCTCAACGGCCTGTTCATGGTCGCGGAGGACCAGCTCGGCGTCGGCGACGTCGTCGACACCGGCCAGGCCACGGGAGTGGTCGAGAACGTCGGCGTCCGGATCACCCAGATCCGGGACGTCAACGGCACGCTCTGGTTCGTCCGCAACGGCGAGATCGTCCGGGTCGGCAACATGTCGCAGGGCTGGTCGCGAGTGATCATCGACCTCGCCGTGCCCTACGAGACCGACCTGGAGTCGGTGCAGAGCACGATCCTCAGCACCGCGAACGAGCTCGCCTCGAGCAGCCGCTGGCGGGCCCGGATCATCGACAAGCCCGAGCTGTGGGGCCTCGAGTCGATCGCCGACGACGCGCTGGTCATCCGCGTGGTGCTGAAGACCCGCACCACCGCGAAGGACGACGTCGCGCGCGAGCTCCGCATCCGTCTCAAGCGCGCCCTCGACACGCTCGACGTCAAGCTGCCCTCGCTCAGCGCGGTGGTGCTCAGCGGCTTCGAGGGCGCGACGAGCGTCGGCGGCGTGAAGGGACCGCGCACGACGCCGACCGCCACGGTCACGACCGAGCACGGGAAGCCGGTGCGCCTGCCGCGTGCTCTGCGGCGGCCGAAGGCGACCGAGTCCACCGAGCGTCCGCAGGACGGCGGCTCCGTGCCGCCGCAGACGGGACCGCGCTCGTGAGCGGCCTGCAGATCGGCGGCACTCCCCCGATGCGCTCCTTCTGGGAGCACCTCGGCGGGCGACCGACCTTCGAGCGTCTCGTCCGCCGCTTCTACGAGGGCGTCCGCGAGGACGAGGTCCTCTGGCCGATGTACCCCGAGCACGACCTCGAGGGCGCGATCCAGCGGCTCACCGGCTTCCTCGAGCAGTACTGGGGCGGCCCCGGCACCTACAGCCAGGAGCGCGGGCACCCGCGCCTGCGGATGCGGCACCAGCCCTTCAAGGTGAACCCGGAGGCGCGCGACCACTGGCTCGCGCACATGCGGGTCGCGGTCGACGAGCTGGAGCTGGCTCCGGCCGACGACGCGATGCTCTGGGACTACCTGGAGCGCGCGGCGCACGCGATGGTCAACACCTTCGAGGAGTAGCGCTCGGCGCTTCCCGCCGGCGTCGGGTCAGGCGGGGGTGCGGACGAGCACGTGCCCGCGCCGCGAGGTGAGCCGCCGCCACTGGCCGCTCTCGAGCAGCGCGACGGGGTCGTCGGCGCCGAGGAAGCCGAGCGCGAACAGCGCGAAGGCGGCGCCGGCGGGCACGTCCTCGAGACCGTCGAGCGGACGGCCCCAGACGGTGGAGCGCACGCGGCCGACGATCTGCTCGCCGGTCTCGGAGCCGACCGCCGCGGCGATCTCGTCGATGCCGTCGCGGGCGACCTTCTCGAGGAACGCCGGGTCGACCGGCTCGCGCCGCTGCCAGCCGCCGCGCGGCGGCGAGATGCCGGCCCAGGCGCCCGCCGTGGCGTCGTCGCCGTCAGGCAGCACGACCGGCTTGCCGTCCGCTCCCCCGGGCTCCCACTGCAGGCGGGCGAGCCGGTCGGAGAGCGCGCGGATCGGCACCACCCGGTCGAAGGCGGTCGGCTCGTCGAGCGCGAAGACGCGCAGGCCGAGCACGGTGGAGGACCGGTCGAGCAGGCCGCGCGGCTGGAGGATCGCGGTGTACGCGGCCAGGATGCGATCCTGCGCGAGGAGGCGCACGGCGCCGTCCTCGACACGCGCGGACCGGCCGAGGAACACGCGCAGATCGGAGAGGCTGGGCGGATCCGCCAGGGAGAAGGACGACATCATCGCGTCGATAAACTTACCCGAGGCCGCTCTCCTGATCGGCAGACACCCCGGAGGTCCCGTGTCCGATCCGCTCTCCTCGTTCCTCACCGCCCTCGATCTGGTCGACACGGGCGCGCGCACCAGCGAGGACATCTCCACCGGCCCCTCGCAGTGGATGCCGGAGGGCCGCGTCTTCGGCGGCCAGGTGCTGGCGCAGTCGCTGATCGCCGCCGGCCGCACCGTGGACGAGCGCAGCGTGCACTCGATGCACGGCTACTTCCTCCGCCCGGGCGACGTCTCGCAGCCGATCACCTTCTCGGTCGACCGCATCCACGACGGCCGCTCGTTCGCCACCCGGCGGACGCAGGCCTATCAGAACGGGGCGCCGATCCTCTCGATGATCGCGTCGTTCCAGACCGAGGACGAGGGCCTGGACCACCAGACGCCGATGCCGGAGGGCGTGCCCGATCCGGAGTCGCTGCCGAGCACCGCCGAGGTGCTGAAGGGCGTCGACCACCCGGTCGGCAGCTTCTGGGCGACGCAGCGGCCGTTCGACGTCCGCCACGTCGAGCAGCCGGTGTACCTCCGCGCCGATCCGAGCCGCACGGCGCACCAGTGCGTCTGGATGCGCGCGCTCGGCCCGCTGCCGGACGACGCGCTGCTGCACCGCGCCGCCCTCGCCTACGCGAGCGACTACACGATCCTCGAGTCGACGCTGCGGCGGCACGGTGCGGCCTGGATCACCCCGGGACTGCGCATCGCGAGCCTCGACCACGCGATGTGGTGGCACCGCCCCGCGCGCGTCGACGAGTGGCTGCTCTATGTGCAGGAGTCGCCGAGCGCCTCCGGCGGCCGCGGGCTCTCGCTCGGCCGGATCTACTCCCGGGACGGCCGCCTGGTGGCGAGCGTCGCCCAGGAGGGCATGGTCCGCGTCCCGCTCGGCTGAGCAGTCCGGCTCACGCCGGGAGCGCCCGCCGGGCGGGACGCGCGATCAGCTCCGCTTGGAGAAGGCGACGGGCTCCTCGACGTACGGCGCCCAGACCTCGCGGAGCTCCTCCGGGATGCGCTCCGGGCGACCCGTCGCAGCGGTCACCATGACGAGCGTCGTTGCGGCCTTGGTGTAGAGCACGCGCGGCTCCACGCCGGTCGGCGAGTACAGCTCGTAGCAGACCTCGAGGCTCGCGCCGCCGATCCGCCCGATCCACAGCTCGATGTCGAGCGGGGCGCGCATGTACGGGATCGGCGCGAGGTACTCGATCTCCTGCCGCGCGATCAGGCTGATCGTGCGCGCGCCGGGCCGGGCGTCGAGCACCGCCGTCGCCCTTCCGCCCGGCTCCGGGGAGTCGGGGCGCCAGAACGCCTGGATGCGCGCCTCCTCGAGCAGGCGGAGCATCTCGGCGTTGTTGACGTGCGCGTAGGCGTCGAAGTCCGACCAGCGCAGCGGGATGGCGACGTGCAGGCGCATCAGTCGCGGGTGAGCTTGCGGTACGCGGAGCGGTGCGGCTTCGCCGCGTCCGGACCGAGGCGCTCGATCTTGTTCTGCTCGTACGACTCGAAGTTGCCCTCGAACCAGTACCAGTTCGCCGGGTCCTCCTCGGTGCCCTCGTAGGAGAGGATGTGCGTCGCGATCCGGTCGAGGAACCAGCGATCGTGGGTGATCACCACGGCGCAGCCGGGGAACTCGAGCAGTGCGTTCTCGAGGCTGCCGAGCGTCTCGATGTCCAGGTCGTTGGTGGGCTCGTCGAGCAGGAGCAGGTTGCCGCCCTGCTTGAGCGTCAGCGCCAGGTTGAGGCGGTTGCGCTCACCACCGGAGAGGATGCCGGCACGCTTCTGCTGGTCCGGGCCCTTGAAGCCGAACTGCGAGACGTAGGCCCGCGAGGGGATCTCGGTCTTGCCGACCTGGATGTAGTCGTGCCCGTCGGAGACGACCTCCCAGAGGTTCTTGTTCGGGTCGATGCCGCCGCGGGTCTGGTCGACGTAGGAGATGTCGACCGTATCGCCGATCTTGAGGTCGCCCGAGTCGAGCGGCTCGAAGCCGACGATCGTCTTGAAGAGCGTGGTCTTGCCGACGCCGTTCGGGCCGATGACGCCGACGATGCCGTTGCGCGGGAGGGTGAAGCTGAGGTCGTCGATCAGGACGCGGTCGCCGAAGGACTTGTGCAGCTTCTTCGCGTCGATGACCTGCGAGCCCAGGCGCGGGCCGACCGGGATGACGATCTCCTCGAAGTCGAGGACGCGCGTCTTCTCGGCCTCCGCCGCCATCTCCTCGTAGCGCGCGAGGCGCGACTTCGACTTGGTCTGGCGGCCCTTCGCGTTGCTGCGGACCCACTCGAGCTCGGTGGTCAGGCGCTTGGCGAGCTTCGCGTCCTTCTTGCCCTGCACCTCGAGGCGGGCGCTCTTCTTCTCGAGGTAGGTCGAGTAGTTGCCCTCGTAGGGGTAGAGGTGGCCGCGGTCGACCTCGGCGATCCACTCCGCGACGTTGTCGAGGAAGTACCGGTCGTGGGTCACGGCGAGGACGGCACCGGGGTACTTGGAGAGGAACTGCTCGAGCCAGAGCACGCTCTCGGCGTCCAGGTGGTTGGTGGGCTCGTCGAGCAGCAGCAGGTCGGGCTTCTGCAGCAGGAGCTTGGTCAGCGCCACGCGGCGCTTCTCACCGCCGGAGAGGCTGGTGACGGGCGAGTCGCCCGGCGGGGTGCGCAGCGCGTCCATCGCCTGCTCGAGCTGGGAGTCGAGGTCCCAGGCGTCGGCGGCGTCGATGGCCTCCTGCAGGGTGCCCATCTCGGCGAGGAGCGTATCGAAGTCGGCGTCCGGGTCGGCCATCGCCAGCGAGATCTCGTTGAAGCGGTCGATCTTGCCCTTGATCTCGCCGACGCCCTCCTGGACGTTCTCGAGCACCGTCTTGGTCTCGTCGAGCTCCGGCTCCTGCATCAGGATGCCGACGGTGTAGCCCGGGCTCAGCCGCGCCTCGCCGTTGCTGGGGGTGTCGAGCCCCGCCATGATCTTCAGGATCGTCGACTTGCCTGCGCCGTTCGGGCCGACCACGCCGATCTTCGCCCCGGGCAGGAACGACATCGTGACGTCGTCCAGGATCAGCTTGTCGCCGACCGCCTTGCGGGCGCGCACCATCGAGTAAATGTATTCAGCCACTTCAGTCCCTCAACCGCTCGTACGTTCTCGGAGCCCCGCTCTCCGCCGCGGGCGTCCCGTTCGTCGGGTGCCCCTCGGCCGGAATGTCGCCGGTGATCGACCACCGCACGCGGGAGCGCGGGCGGGAAGGTCGGAGGCCGGGCCGGTACCGAGGATACCGGCTGGACGCGCGGAGCGTTCGGCTCGCTGCTCCGGCTCCGGCCGTCGGCTCAGCCGTCGAGCGGGACGGTGCTGCCGATGAGGCAGGCGCCGGTCGCGATCGGCGCTGCGACGACCGCGCGGACGCCGTCCACCTTCGGCCCGTACTGCCCGATGAGGCAGGCGTCGCTCGCCTTCACCGAGACCTGCACGGAGTCCGCCTCGAGGCCGACCGAGGTCTCGTCGGCGGTGAGCTGCATCGACTCCTTCGCGAAGCCGGCGGCCACGAGAGCGTCGACGACGCTCCGGCCGGGCGTCTCCGGGTCGGAGCCGGCGGCGGCGGTGACGATCTCCCGGAAGAAGGGGAGGTTCTCCTCGGCGGTGCCGCCGGGCACGAGCGCGACCGGGGTGGCCGGCTCCTCGGTGGACGGGGCGGCCGACGCCGACGGGCTCTCCGCGGCGGGCGGCGCGGCGGGGGCCGTGCAGCCGGCGATCCCGGTCAGCAGCGCGAGCACCGCTCCCGCTCGCAGGCCGGCGCGGACGACGGTCCGTGTGCTCACTCGAATCCCTCCCGCGGCGGCCGGACGCACGCCGAACGCCGCGTCAGAACGGGGCGTCGGCCGAGTCTAACGAGGCCTCGGACGGCTCCGACGCGGAGGCGCGCGCTGCGCCCCAGTCGCCGCCGGAGGACGCGGAGGTCGCGCCCTCGACGGCGGCCGGCGCCTCCGGGCTCCAGCCGCTCGCGCCGGTCGTGGCCGCCTCCGGCGCTGCCGCCTCGGGGGCTGCCGCCTTCGCCCGCCCGACCGTCCGGGTGCAGCGGGTCGTGCCCCAGGCCAGGTCGTGGCCGAGGCCCTCGGCGATCACGCTCACGTCCGTCCCCGTCTTGCCGCCGGACTCCCAGGAGCGGACGGAGAGGCGCCCGGTGACGAGGACGCGGTCGCCGCGCGCGAGCGAGGCCAGGGCGTTGCCCGCCAGCCCGTTGAAGGCGTTCACGGTGTACCAGTTGGTCGAGCCGTCCACCCAGCGCTGAGTGGAGCGGTCGTAGCGCCGCTGGGCGGACGCCAGGCGGAAGGTCGTCATCGCGGTGCCGCTCGCCGTGTCGACGCTGCGCGGCTCGGTCCCGATGACTCCGATGACGGTCAGGGTGTCGGTCATGCTGCTGTCCTCTCCTCGGTCGCCGCCCACGGGCGGCGCTCCTCTGCTCCCGACGCGACTGCGACGGGGACGCCGCCCGGGCGGAGGGGGCCGGAACCACCCGGGCGACGCAGGGACAGTGTCGCGACGAAGGGCCCGCCTCCGTGGTGGAGGCGGGCCCTTCGGTGGAGAGCCGGCGACATCGTCGCCTGGGGAGGAGAGCTAGGAGGCGAGGATGTACTTGGAGTACGACCTGCGGATCTTGTTCACCTTCGGCAGCGCCACCGCGAGGCAGTAGCCCTGGCCGGGGTTCTTGGCGAAGAAGTCCTGGTGGTAGTCCTCGGCCTCGTGATAGACGCTCAGCGGCGCGATCTCGGTGACGATCGGGCCGTCCCACCACTCGGAGGCGCGGTCGCGGGCGGTCTCGAACAGCTCCTTCTCCTCGTCGGAGGAGTAGTACATGGCCGAGCGGTACTGCGTCCCGACGTCGTTGCCCTGGCGGTTGAGCTGCCGCGGGTCGTGCAGCGTGAAGAACACGTCGAGGATCACCTGCTCCGGGATGACCTCGGGGTCGAAGGTGACGGCGACGGCCTCCGCGTGCCCGGTGCGGCCCGTGCAGACGGACTCGTAGTCGGGGTTCGGGGTCGCTCCGCCGGTGTAGCCGGAGACGACGTCGGTCACGCCGTCGAGGACGCGGTAGACGGCGTCCAGACACCAGAAGCATCCTCCGGCGAGTACGAATGTGCGCATTGCGTGTGACTCACTTCCTGTCGCATCGACGCGGCCGGGGTGCCGGGCACGTCTCTCGATCCAACACCTCCGGGGCTGTGCGCATTCCGCACGGCTCGGGCGCTGGAATAGAGTCGGCGCGTGAGCTACGACGCCGCCCCCGCCCGCTACGACGCCATGGACTACCGACGCGCTGGACGGAGCGGGCTGAAGCTGCCCGCCCTCTCGCTCGGCCTCTGGCACAACTTCGGATCCGATCGTCCCCTCGACACCCAGCGCGCGATCCTGCGCCGCGCGTTCGACCTGGGGATCACCCACTTCGACCTCGCGAACAACTACGGCCCGCCCTACGGCGCCGCCGAGACGGCGTTCGGCCGCCTGTTCGCCGAGGACTTCCGCCCCTACCGCGACGAGATGATCATCTCGTCCAAGGCCGGCTACGACATGTGGCCGGGTCCCTACGGCGACGGCGGCTCGCGGAAGTACCTGCTCTCCTCGCTCGATCAGAGCCTGACCCGGCTCGGACTCGACTACGTCGACGTCTTCTACTCGCACCGCCCCGACGCCGAGACGCCGATCGAGGAGACGATGGGCGCGCTGGTCTCGGCCGTCGAGCAGGGCAAGGCGCTCTACGTCGGCATCTCGAACTACAGCCCGGAGCAGACCCGCGCCGCCGAGGCCGCCCTGGCCGGCAGCAGCGTGCACCTGCTGCTGCACCAGCCGCGCTACTCCCTCTTCGACCGCCACATCGAGGACGGCCTCTTCCCGGTCCTGGACGAGATCGGCACGGGCTGCATCGTCTTCTCGCCGCTCGCCCAGGGCCTGCTGACCGACCGCTACCTCGACGGCACGGTGCCCGCGGGCTCCCGCGCGGCGACCTCGCGCTTCCTCTCCTCCGATCGGATCGACGAGAAGTACCTCGAGCGGGCCCGCGGTCTGAACGCGATCGCCGAGGGCCGCGGCCAGACCCTCGCGCAGCTCGCCCTGAGCTGGGTCCTGCGCGTGCCGACGGTCACCAGCGCCATCATCGGCGCCTCGAGCGTCGCCCAGCTGGAGCAGAACGTCGCGGCCCTCGAGGCCGGACCGCTGACCGAGTCGGAGACCGCCGCGATCGAGGAGTTCGCGGTGCACGGGACGTCGCTGAACTGACGCTCCCGGCTGACGTCTCCGAACCGGCCGCCGCGGTCCGGCGGCGATGTCGGTGGTCGCTCGTAGTCTGCGAGAGCACTCGGCCGGTGGGTGCTCCCGCATTCGACGACCAGCAGGAGGAAGCAGTGTCCCTCACCACCCTTCACGCCACCCGCGTCCCGCCCACCCTCACCCGTGTGAACGCCCGCCTCTGGCGCGTGAGCACCGGAGCCGGCTCGATAGTCGGGCACGTCGAGCTCGTCGAGGGCCCGCAGGGCGAGAAGTACCGCGCCCGGCTGCTGCGCGCGGGCATGCCGGCCGGCGCCGAGATCGGCGAGTTCTGGAGCGTCGAGGACGCCGTCGAGGTCTTCCGGGTCGCCTGAGCCCCGGCTCGGCGCGCCGATCCCCCGGGGGGCGGCGCGCCTGACCGGTGTGCCGCCGGGCCCCGGGCTAACGTTCGGCTCATGCAGTGGTGGAACGAATTCGTGACCTGGGTCCAGACGGCTGAAGGGCGCCAGTCGGTGTTCGTCGGCGCACTCGTCCTCCTCGCCGTGATCATTGGGGTGATCCTGGCTGCGCTCGTCCTCCGCTCGGCGATCGCGCGCCTCATCCGGCAGCAGGAGCACGAGCGCAAGAACGCGGTCATTGCGACGCTGATCGATGCCGCGGTCGACGCCTCCGCCTGGAACGTGCTCAGCCAGTCCGAGCGCATCCTGAGCGATCGAGCCGCCGCGCAGGCCGAGACGCACCTCCGCCTGCTCCCCGTCAAGGGCTCGGGAGTCGCCGCCAACTGGGCCGCGCACGAGCTCGCCGACCTCAAGCACACCTCGTCGACCGGCGGGTACCAGACGCAGGCGAGCGTCGGCGAGTTCCGCGACCGCCTCGTGCTCTGGCGCGACAAGCCGAACCGCGCCCGGAAGGCGTTCCTCGCCGACCTCGAGCGCTGGCGCTTCTCGGAGACCTCGCGCCCCGAGGCCGCGAAGACCACCGGGTCGACGTCGGGCTCGACGGAGGGCTCGGCCGACCGCGCCCCGGAGCCCGTCCGTCCGACTCCCTCCACGGCGGCGGCCACCCCGGTGGTCGTCGGCGCCAGTTCGACCGAGCCGACCACCGCCTTCGAGCGGCCGTCGACGCCGACCATCGTCCTGCCGCCCGTCTCCGACGGACCGCACAACGACGAAACGCGCCGACTCATGGCCGACGTCGACCGACTCGACGTCCCGTCGCGCGAGCGGCCCGTCGAGGAGCTGCCGCCCGTCGAGCAGCGCGTCACGAGCACGGAGGCGGACTCCGCGGAGGAGCCGGACGAGCGCTCAGCCGAACGCGATCAGAGCGCCGCGACCACCCGCCCGGCCGAGTAGCCGTCCCCGGGAAGAAGAGAAGGCCCCGATCGCGAGTGCGATCGGGGCCTTCTCCGTGGTGCAGTTCGTACGCCTCAGACGTGCGCATCTCGAGCACGAGCGACTCGACCGACCAGCACAGCGAGGGGCGCCGCGATGATCGTCCACGCGACGGCGATTCCGCCGAGGATGGCGAGGAGCAACATGGTCGTACCTCCGTTTCTTACGTCGTTGTAATTCCGGTGCTCGATCAGCCTAGGGGCGGGTGGAGGGGCGAAACGGCTGATGCGGCGAAACACGCCGGTGTTGCTCAGATATCTGCACTGTGCTAGCGCCGCGCGGACCGCGAGCCCGCGTCCGGGGGACCTGCCGACCCGCGTCCGGGTGGCACGAGCGGACGGGGCTCGACGGAGAGGATCCGACGGGCGGGCGGAGCGATCGCCGCGGTCGTCGTGACGCGGAAGTGCCCCCGGCAGGACTCGAACCTGCGACAGTCAGATTACCGGTCGATGTCTTGCCGACCCCGTGGCCGACCCTCCTCATTACTGCCGCTGATCAGGCCGAATCGGTCCCGCTATCTCGCGGTGCCTGGTCGCCGATCGCGGCTCCTGGCCCTGTTTCCGTCGACTAAACGATGAGCGCCCCGACCCCCGTCACCCGGTGGCCGTGAGCTGCAGGCGTGCGCGGAGGTCGGGGCCTTCGTGCGTCTTCACCCGGTAGCGCCGCTCGGTGATCTTGACGCCCTCGTGGCCGAGCTGCCGGGACACCTCGCCGAGGTCCTCGACGAGCGTAATGACGGACTTGCGGAAGGTGTGCGGCGTCACCCAGTCCCACTCGGTGCCCGCAGTAAAGCGGCGCAGCTGCTTCCGGAATTTGTTCGGGTCGCGGACGTCGACCGGTCGAGGAACAGGGACGGGAACACGAGCTCGCCGTCGCGGTCGCGGGCGGCGAGCATCTCGGCGACGAAGTCGGGGAGCAGGAGGCGGCGCCGCGACGTCGACGACTTCGGGTGCGTCTGGACGCTCATGCCGGCGCCCTCGGTCCAGAGGGTGGTCCCGTTGATCGTCGCGGTCGCGGCGTACACGTCGACGTCGGTCCAACGGAGGGCGAAGACCTCGCCCATGCGGGTGCCGGCGCCGGCCATGAAGTTGATCCGGTCGACGAAGAAGCTGGCACACTCGTGGTCGGTTTCCGGGTAGCTGGTGTTGTGGGTTTCGGTCGCGAGAGTTCAGTGGTTCGCTGCCATGCGGACGACGAGCCCGAGGCCGACGTCGCGCCGGACGAAGAACCGCCCGCGTCACAAAAGAGAACGGTGATAGTCAGCGAGGGGCCACCGCCTGTAGAGTCCCGCCATGCCTGACGAATTTGAGCGCAAGACCTCCGCCGACTACTACGCCGACGTGAACCGCGTGCAGCAGATGCGTGCGCCGCGAATGTCCATCACTGTCGGCACAGAAGCCGACAGGGAGTACCAAGAAACGACGACGATTTCCTACCTCACCGCGATGGTCGGTCACCTCTTGGAGCGGATCGAGCACCTCGAGGCAGCTACCGAGACGATCGATGGGGGGACGGCGAGCAGCACGTTCGACCGCACGATCGATGGCGGTTGCGCTGAGGGCTGATTCGGTTCCCATCACTTCATCAGGACCTTCTAGGGTTCCTAGAGCGGATAGTTCTAGAAGATGATCGGGGCGACTCACTTCCCGAACGCGGCCATGTCGAATTTCGAGACGTAGATCGCGGCGCACTAGTCCGTTGGGTAGTCCTTCTCGATCGCCGCCATGTTCGGCCGGCGGTTGTACTGGATCGCGACCATAAGGTTCCCCGTCTCGTGCGTCCCGAAGCCGTGGCCGTCGCGCCGCTGCTTCGCGATTGACTCCTGCCGCTCCTTTATTTCCGCGGCCACCGCGGCGAGGAGGGCGTACTCCGCGGCCAGCGCCGCGAAGTGGAGTGGCTCGCGGTAAGACTCGTCGTCGTTGTCGACCGGGACGGGCCGGGTGGCGGTCTGGGTGAGCACCTGAGTTGTGTCTTTCTACTGATGGAGCGTCAGGAGATCGGGGTGCCTCCGGGCACGACGGCCCAGGTGGTGGCGACGGAGCCGGTGTGACCTTTCTCGACGAAGAGCTTCGAGGCGCGGACGTCGACCACCGCAGTCGTACCTCGCCCTCGTGTTCGCCTCCTCGGGCTGCGGCGGCCCCACCAGTGCGACCTGACGGACCTCACCGAAGCACAAATGCCCGATCGCCAATTCTTCGAGAACAACGATGGGACATCCGCGTCGCCTCTCTGCTGAATGCGACGCTAGAGTCGCTTCATGGAAGTTGACGAGAGCCCGATCCTATCCTCAGAAGAAATTGCTCAGTACGCCACCTATTTTGCGGACAAACGGAAGGGCGTGATACGAGCCAAGCCCTACGGCAGCACTGCCGCGCAAATCGCACAGATCTTCAGTGATCTACTTGAGTCACTCTCGGGCGAACACACCTGGGCTATAGTTCAACTTCGGCGAGACTCGATGACCGAAATAGCGGATAGTGCAATCAGGGAGATAGAACGGCTTTCCATTGCTTCGTCTGACAGTGAAGTGCTTGACCACTTCGCCGAAGCCAGTACTTCGCTTGAGTCTTTGATTATCTTAATCGAAGAGCAGATGATCACGTTGACAAATTCAGCAGGCCTACCACACGAGTCGCTTCGATTGATTCGCATCTTCTCGTCTTCTCGAGTGCGATTCGCGGTTCTCGCTAGTGAGGCCTCGGCAACGAGTGCGCTGAAGGAGCTCAGTGCGCGGGTTGACACGCAAGTAGGCATTGCTGCGGATGCGGCGCAGCGGGCGGAGACCGCAGCCGAAAACGCGGCGAGGTCTGCGGGTGAGCGCGGCGCTACGGACTTAGAATCTGCCTTCAGCCGTTACGCCGAGGACGAGAATAAAACCTCAAAACGCTTTCGAGTTTCGACGATGACCATCCTGGGAGTGGTCGTGGCGGCCGCAAGCGCTCTCATTGCAGTTGAGTATCTTGCACCCGGTAGTACCAGCGGAGTGTTTGATTGGCGTCAGAGCCTTTACCACCTGGCATTCCTTTCTGCTCTATCCGCTTTGGCCGCATATCTTGCTAGACAATCAACACATCATCGTCAGACTGCCGTTTGGGCCGAGGGAATCGCAGTCCAACTCAGATCCTTCCTGGCCTTTGTCGATCCTATGAACGACCACGAGGCTCAATCGCGCGTCTACGAAGCGTTCGCAAGGAGAGTCCTCGGCTCACCACCTGATTTGGGGAAATCAGTCGATGAGACCGGAGCAACTCAACTACTCACCAGCATCGCGGAGCTGATCACGCGACGACCGAACTGAGCAGCATCCCCGAGGCTATCGGTAGAGTTAACACGCAAGTGATTCCGGTATCGGCGTCAGCGAGCAAGGTATCGACGTACCTGCGCAATTGCACGACCCTGTTGTCGCGAACCTTACCCGGCGATTGGTACTCCCGATGAGTGGTCTACTTGCGACAAGCGCGAACGCTTCGGCTGGATCTGCCTTGGCGACTATCAAGGCTTCACGACATACGCACGCATAATCAGCCGCGACAGCTGGGTCATTGGCGGCGGCGACACCCTGCACGACGTCGCGGGGGCGTTCCTCGCGTGGCGCGGCGCGGAGCGCTGATGTCGGTGGTCGGATGCACGAACGTCAGATAGGAGTCGCCTACGATCCGAACTACCCCCAACTCCCCCGTGTCTTCGTCGACTCGTCCGTTTAGGACTACCGCGACGCCGACGAGGAAGCGGCCGGGCCGGAGACGGGCCACTTCCGTCACGGCGCCGAGACAGACCGCCGCGGAGGGAGCGGATGATCGACCTCGACGTCCTGGCGTTCGCGAGCGGCCACGGCCAGAGTACGTCTGCGACGCATCCGATATCAGCAGTCGCGGGCGGGCGCTGCACTACGTTTCCGATGAGTAAGCGATGGCTGGACGTCTCACGCGACCCCGCGACCGGCCGGGTCCCAGCGTTTTCGTGCCCCCGGCAGGACTCGAACCTGCGACCGTCAGATTAGAAGGCTGCTGCTCTATCCGCTGAGCTACGGGGGCGTCTCGCCAGGCTACTACGGCGCCTCCACGAGGCGGCGTCGCCACGGCGCCGGCAGCGGGACCGGGTCAGGCGCCCCGCACGAGACCGAGCACGCCGACGACCAGGGACACCGCCGCAAGCAGCAGCGAGACGCCGATCAGGATCGTGTGGACGCGGAGGAACGTCGTGGCGCGGCCGGACGCGTCGCGGGCCCGCGGGTCCTTGCGCACCCGGCGGAGGAACGGCGGCCAGACGACGGCGTTCCAGACGGCGTTGGCGATCAGCAGCACGCAGACGAGGATCATCACGGAGAACGATTCTAGGAGGCGCTCCCCCGCCGCCCCGGCCGTGTCGGTGGCCGCGGATAGACTTCGGCGCATGAGTAGCGCCCCCGACCGTCTTGTCTGGATCGACTGCGAGATGACGGGACTCGACCTCGCCGTCGACGAGCTCGTCGAGATCGCCGTGATCGTCACCGACTTCGATCTCGAACCCCTCGACGAGGGGCTGTCTATCGTCATCCGCCCCGACGCGTCGGCGCTGGAGAACATGGGCGACTTCGTCCGGAACATGCACGAGACGTCGGGCCTCCTGAAGGAGATCCCGGACGGCGTGAGCGTCGCCGAGGCCGAGTACGAGGTGCTCGAGTACGTGCTCAAGCACGTCCCCGCCGAGCAGCAGGCGCCGCTCGCCGGCAACTCCATCGGCACCGACCGGGCGTTCCTGGTCAAGTTCATGCCGCGTCTCGACGCGCACCTGCACTACCGCAACGTCGACGTCTCGACCGTGAAGGAACTGGCCCGCCGCTGGTTCCCGCGCATCTACTTCAACGCCCCGGCCAAGCACGGCGGCCACCGCGCCCTCGCCGACATCCTCGAGAGCATCCGCGAGCTCCGCTTCTACCGCCGGGCCGTCTTCGTCCCCGAGCCGGGCCCCACCTCCGCCGAGGTGCAGGCCGTCTCGGCCGCCGTCGTGGACGAGTTCGCCTCGCGGATGTAGTACTCTCGTACAGTTGCTTCGCGGGTTCGCCCCGCGGAACACCGTCCTGGTGGGTATAGCTCAGTTGGCAGAGCGCCTGGTTGTGGTCTAGGAGGTCGCGGGTTCGAGCCCCGTTACTCACCCCAGTTGTAGAAGAACCAGCTCGGAAGGCCCGGAGTCGATGGCTCCGGGCCTTCCGTCTTTCCACCGCCGGAGATCCGACCGCTCCCCTACCCGATCGACGACGAGAGGCCAGGCGATGCTCACCCTCGACGAGGCCGAGTTCGAGACGCTGGTCGTCGCCGAGCTCGACGCCCTCCCGGACGACATGGTCGACGGGCTCGAGAACGTGGTCTTCGTGGTCGAGGACCGTCCCGAGGACGGCTCGCTCGATCTGCTCGGGCTCTACGACGGCGTCGCGCTGACCGAGCGCGAGCGCTACGGCTTCGGCGAGATGCCCGACCGGATCATCCTCTACCGCGAGCCGCACCTCGCCGCCTGCGAGACCCTCGACGAGCTGCGCGACGAGATCCACGTCACCCTCGTGCACGAGATCGCGCACTTCTACGGCATCGACGACGACCGGCTGCACGAGCTCGGCTGGGCCTGACCCCTCAGCCTGGAGCGATGGCCTCCGGGTCGCTCGAGTCCAGCACCAGGTCGGCGCCCTCGCGGGGACGCTCCCGCGCGCAGTAGCGCCGGAACTGCTCGTCCCAGGAGTCCCAGTGCGGTTCGAAGAGCGCGCCGTCGCGGGCGAGCGCGCGCTGCTTCCGCTGCGCCTCGTCCGCCTCGATCCAGACGGTGAGATCGGCGAAGCGCCGGCTCCGCTCCCCCGCGGCGCCGCAGCCCTCGAGCAGGAGGAGCGGTGCCTCGGCGGTGCGCGGGCCAGCGGCCGTGGCGGCCGCCCAGTTCCAGGCCTGCCAGCGCGCGCCGAGCCCGAGCGCATGCGGCCGGACGATCCGGTCCGCCGCGATCGCGACCGAGCGGTCCAGCCCCGACCAGCCGGGGTAGACGTCGTCCATCCGCACGAGCGTCGCCGCAGGAGCGCGGGCGGACCGCGACAGCTCCGCCAGCAGCGCCCGCGCGAACGTCGACTTCCCCGAGCCGCTCGGGCCGTCGAGCAGCACCGTGCGCGCCCGGCGGGCGACGAGGCCGGCGGCGAGCATCCGCGCGGTCGCCCCGGTGAGGTGCTTCGGGTCAGCCATTCAGCACGAAGCTCCAGGCGCCGGTCAGCACGGCCGCGGTGACCGCGACCGCCGCGATCGCCGCGCCGCCCAGCATCAGCAGCCCGTCGAACGCGCCCAGACGCGACTCCCGCGCCCAGGTCCGCGGCGTGTCCGAGCCGAAGCCCTTCGCCTCCATCGCCGTGGCCAGGCGGCTGCCGCGCCGGATCGCCAGCACCAGCAGCGAGAAGCTGCGGGCACCGAGACTCCTCAGCGCCGCGATCGGTCCGCGTCCGTCGGCCACGCCACGCGCCCGGCGCGCCATCGCGAGGGTGCGCCAGTCGTCGGTGAGCAGGCCGACGAGGCGCATCCCGGCGAGGCCGCCGAGGACGAAGCGCGCCGGCAGCCGGAGGATCTGCGCGAGCCCGTCCGCGAGATCCGTCGGATCGGTCGTCGCGATCAGCACGACGCTCGGCAGGCCGATGGCGAGCACGCGCAGGGCGATCGCGGCGCCGAGGGCGACGGAGCCCTCGGTGACGGAGACGAAGAGGAACTGCCCCAGCACCGCGCCGCTGTCGCGGCCGTAGAGCACCGTCGTGATGCCCGCGAGCGGCGCCGCGATCCAGACCGGAGCAGTGCGGCGCACCAGGTCGCCGAACCTGAGCCCGACGAAGGGCAGCGCGAGCAGCTCGAGCGCGAGCGCGGTCGCCGCGGACACGACGTCGACCGTCAGGATGAGGACGACGGCGATGACGAGGCTCGCGACGAGCTTCGCGACGGGGTTGGCGCGGGCGATGCGGCCGCGGGCCGGGATCGCGTCCAGGAGCGTCATCCGGTCACCACCGTCGGCTCGCCGAGGCGGACCACCGCGTCGGCGAGGGCCGACACCAGGTGCTCGTCGTGGGTGACGGCGAGCACGGCGCGGCCGTCCGCGCGCAGCTCGGCCAGCAGGTCGACGACCACGTCCCAGGTGCGCCGGTCCTGGCCGAAGGTCGGCTCGTCGAGCACGACGACGGCAGGACGCCGGACCAGCGCCGACGCGACGGTGAGCCGCCGCTTCTCACCGCCGGACAGGGTGAAGGGGTTCGCCTCGGCGAGGTGCGCGAGGCCCAGGCGCTCGAGCAGCTCGTCGGCGCGGCGCCGCTCCGCCTCGTCGCGAGCGCCGAGGTGCAGCTCCTGGCGCACCCGCGCCGTGAGGAACTGGTGCTCCGGCTCCTGGAAGACCATCGCGACCCGATCGGCGAGCTGTCGCGAGCTCCAGCGGTGCGGGTGCGGCGACGCTCCGTCGCGCACCGACGGGGAGGCCGCGACCTCGCCCCCGGCCGGCGGGAGGAGACCGGCGAGCGTCAGGGCGAGCGTGGACTTGCCCGCGCCGTTCGGGCCCAGCACTGCGGTCACCCGGCCGGCGTCGATCGTCAGGTCGAGGCCCGTCGCGATGAGGGGCGGCGTGCGGCGGCCGAACACGGGGCGGGCGAGATCGAGCGCGGCGGCGGTGAGGGCGGTCGATGCGGGTGCCGGCGACTCGACGCGCCGCTCCGGGTGCTCGCCGGGGAGCCAGACACCCGCTGCCACGAGGACACCGCGGGCGCGCTCGATCACGGGACGCGGCTCGCCGTCCGCGACGACCGTGCCGTCGGCGCCGAGCACGACGATCCGGTCGACGAGGTCGATCCAGACGTCGACGCGGTGCTCGACGACGATCAGGGTGGCGCCGGTGCGCGCCGTGGTCCGCTCGACCGCGGAGCGCACCTCCTCGACGCCGCGCGGATCGAGGTTCGCGGTCGGCTCGTCGAGCAGCAGCAGGCGGGGCTGCATCGCGAGGACGCCGGCGAGGGCGAGCCGCTGCTTCTGCCCGCCCGAGAGCGCGGACGTCGAGCGGTCGAGGGCGACGTCGAGACCGACGTCGTCGAGCGCGCGCCGCACCCGCGCCGGGATCTCCGCGCGCGGCACCCCGAGGTTCTCGCAGGCGAAGCCGACGTCGTCGCCGACGCGGGCCAGCACGGCCTGGGTGTCCGGGTCCTGGAGGACGAGTCCGGCCACTCCGCGGCGCTCCGCAGGCGAGGCGCCGTCGATGCTCAGCTCGCCCTCGTCGGCGCCGTCCTCCTCGCCGCCGAGCACCCCGGCCAGCGCGTGCAGGAGGGTGCTCTTGCCCGCGCCGGACGGGCCGAGGAGCAGGACGCGCTCGCCCGGCCGCACCTCGAGGTCGAGCCCTGTCACGGCCGCGGTCGACCGGCCCGCGTGGCGCCAGCTCCAGCCGCGGGCCCGGATCGACGCGCCGCTCATCGAGCGCCCGCGCCCGCCCCCTCGACCACGCGGCCCTCCCGGCCGGAGACGAAGCGGTCCAGCGCCCCGGAGGCGGCGAGGCCGCGCACCGCGAACCAGGGCAGGAGGCCGGCGAGGACGGCGCCGGACACGAGCGACGAGACGACGTAGACCGTGCGGAACAGGTCGTCGACGGCGGGGTAGTAGACCAGCAGGTCGTTGACGGCGAGGGCGAGGCCCGCGCCCGCTCCGGCGAGCATCGCGACGAGCGAGCGTCCGCTGCGGTAGAGGAAGAGGGCGAGCACGATCTCGGCGCCGAGGCCCTGGACAAGGCCGGAGAGCAGGACGGCGAAGCCCCACTGCGTGCCGATCAGCGCCGAGACGACCGCCGCGAGCAGCTCCGTGTAGAGCGCCGCGCCGGGCTTGCGGATGATGAGGCCGCCGAGCACGCCGGCGAAGAGCCAGCCGCCGCCGAGGAGGCCGCCGAGCCCGGGGAGGAACTCGAACGCGACGCCGAGGACATTGGTCGCGATGCCCCACGCCCAGAAGACGATGCCGGCGGCGACGGCCACGACGCTGGCCACGACGATGTCGACGACACGCCAGCGGAGGTCCCGGGGACGGCCGGCGGAGGAGGGCGTGGACTTCTGCGCGGCGGTGTTCTGCGCGGCGGTGTTCTGCGCTGGTGTGTTCTGCGCTGGTGTGTTCTGCACTGACGTGCCCTTTCGTGGAAGCGAAACGGGGCACGGGTCGAAGAAGAGGAGATCGAAACGTTCCTTCGCTGGCATGACCCAGATCAGGTTCGACGGTCGAAGGCTGCTGCCTTCCTCTCAGCCCGGTGCACCGGACTCCCGTGTTCGTCAGCAATCATAGACAGCATGTCGTGGTCGGTGGTGCTCGTCCTCGCCGCGGTCCTCGTGGTGCTCCTGCAGGTGCTGCTCTGGCGGCGCCGCTTCCGGATCCGCCGCGAGCTGCTCAGCTACGGCACGCGGGTGTCCGGTCGGGTGGTCGCGCAGGATCCGTCCCGCGGAGACGCCTCGGCGGGGCGCGATCTCGGGCGTCTGCTCGTCGCCTACCGCCTCGTCGACGGCGAGGAGCGGCACCTGGTGAAGACCCCGCAGCGGCGGGGCGACGCCTGGATGGCGGGTGAGCCCGTCGCCGTCATCTACGACCCGCGGCGGCCGAACGACGCCGAGCGGCTGATCGTCGGCTTCGGCCGGACGAAGAAGACCTGGTTCACGGCGCGGCCCCAGCGCTGAGACCGCGCCCGGGCTGCTACTTCTTGAGCGCGCGGATGATCCGCGCGAGCGCCTTGCCGGAGACCCAGACCAGCGGGACGCCGACGGCGAGGACCGAGACGATGTTCGGCTGGAAGCGCAGTCCCAGGTCGTCCTTGATGTAGGCGCCGATCGGCACCACGGCACCGCCGCCGCCACCGCCGCCGCCCTCCTGGCCGTCCTCGGAGCCGCTGCCGCCGCCGAAGCCGAACCAGCGGAGCGAGACGGGGACGAGCGAGACGCCGTCGACCTCGATCGGGTCTCCGTAGCTCGTCGCGGCACCCGCGGAGGTCACTTTGTCGGCCAGGGAGACAGCGATGTTGGGCATGGCCCGACGCTACTCCGCGGGTCGAACGGGCGACAAGCGGCGCACCGGCGCGCACAGGACTCCCCCACCTCCTCCCCGAGGTCTGCTGCGATGATCGTCGGATGCCGTCCCGCCCGCGCCGCCGCCGACCAGGTCGCGCCGCGACCGTCGCGGTCGCGAGCCTGCTGCTGGCGGCGTTCCTCGCCTTCCACCGCGTGCTGGGGGACGCGGCCGGCTGGCTGTCGGTGGTCGAGACCGCGATCCCGTGGTCCGGACTCGCGGTGCTCCTCCTCGTGGCCGCCGCGGTCGCTCTGCGCTCGCGCGGCGCCGGAGCAGCGGTGACCGTGCTCGTGACGGTCTACGGCGTGCTCGTGCTCCCGGTGGCGCTCCCCGCACCGGCGGTCCGCTCCGGATCGTTCACCGTGATCAGCCAGAACCTCGGCACCGGCGACGACGCCGGAGCGCTGGCGGCGGAGCTGGCGGCGAGGGAGCCGGACGTGCTCGCCTTCCAGGAGCTGGCCGGCGAGGATCGCGAGGCGGTCGACGCGGAGCTCTCGGACGCGTACCCGCACTCGTACGTGGTCGGCACGGTCGGGCTGTGGAGCCGCACCGAGCTCTCGAACGGCGAGCCGCTCGATCTCGGGCTGGACTGGAACCGCGCCCTCGCGGTCGACGTCGACACCCCGCTCGGGGCGACGCGGCTCTTCGTGGTGCACCTCGCCTCGTTCCGCCTCGGCGATCACGCCGAGCGCGACACGATGCTGGGCGGCCTCGCCTCGGCGCTCGCGGACGACGCGTCGGACCGCACGCTCGTGGTCGGCGACTTCAACACCGCGACCGACGACCACCTGCTCGCGCCGGTCCTCGACCAGGCGGCGCTGGTCCGCACCTCCGGCATCGGCTTCCCGGCGACCTGGCCGGCTCTGCTGCCGCTGGTCTCCCTCGATCACGCTCTGGCGGACGGGGTGCCCGCCGCGACCCTCGAGGTCCTGCCGCCGAACGGCTCGGACCACCGGCCGATCAGTCTGACGATCGGTTCCGCGTAGCGAGGGTGTCGCTGATGTCGATGCCCTTGGCCGACTCGGGAGCGGAGCGCGAGAGCAGCGACGCAGGCCGGACGGCCCCGGTGCCGAAGCGCGCCGAGACGCCGTCGACCGCCAGCTCGGCGTCGCGCCAGTCGTCGGAGTCGCTCCAGAGCGAGAAGGCGACGTCGTCGCCCTCGACGAGCTGCTCGCCGCGGACGCCGATCAGGCGCACGGGCCGGCGCAGCGGATTGGCCGCCTCGAGGAGCGCGGACGACGCGTCGTAGAGCACGCGCGCCACGTCCGTCGCCTCGGGCAGCGTGCGCGAGCGGGTCAGGGTGCTGAAGTCGCCGAATCGGACCTTGACGGCGACGGTGCGGCAGCGCACTCCGGAGCGGCGCATCCGCACGGCGACCTTGTCGCAGAGGCGCAGCAGCTCGCGGCGGACCAGCTCGGGGTCGGCGACGTCGTCCGCGAAGGTGATCTCGTGGCCGGCGCTCTTCTCGATCTGCCGGGTGTCGACCGGGCGGGGATCGACGCCGTTGGACAGCGCGTGCAGGCGGCGGCCGGTGGCCTCGCCGAGCGCCGAGACGAGGGAGGCGAGCGGCGTGGTCGCCACGTCGGCGACGGTCCGCAGGCCCCGGCGCACCAGCGCCTCTTCCGTGCTGGCGCCGACGCCCCAGAGCGCGCTCACCGGCAGCGGGTCGAGGAAGGCCTGCACCCCGTCGGACGGCACGACGAGCAGGCCGTCGGGCTTGGAGCGGCCGGAGGCGAGCTTGGCGACGAACTTGGTGCTGGCGATGCCGACCGAGCAGGTGAGACCGAGCTCGTCGTGCACCCTCCGGCGGATCTCGGTGCCGATGGCCCAGGGCGAGCCCGAGATGCGCCGCGCGCCGGCGACGTCGAGGAACGCCTCGTCGATGCTGAGCCGCTCGACGAGCGGGGTGAAGGAGTCGAAGATCGCCATCACCCGTCGCGAGGCCTCGCGGTACCGGTCCATGTGCGGCTCGAGGATGATCGCGTGCGGGCAGCGGCGGAGGGCGACGGCCATCGGCATGGCCGAGTTGATGCCGTACTTGCGCGCCTCGTAGGTGGCGGCGGTGACCACCGAGCGCGAGCCGATGTGGCCGACGACGACCGGCTTGCCGCGCAGCTCCGGGTGCTCGAGCAGCTCGACGGAGGCGAAGAACGCGTCCATGTCGACGTGCAGGATGCTCGCGCGCGGGTCGTCGAAGGGCTCGGTGGTGACCTGCCGCCCGCTGCCGTCCTGCTTGCTCACGTTCCGCCCTGCTCGAGTGGCGCACCGCTCCCCATGACGGCGGTGCTTCCGAGGATCATGGTCGCACGCACCACCGACACCGGGCCGCCCTCGCGCGGACCCGCCCCGGTGGGAATGGCGGCGCCGCTCAGGCGGTTGACCCGAGCACCCACGATCACTCCATCGGAGAAGACATGACGCACGAGCACGAGCCCGCCTCCCCCGACTCCGACCTGAGCCTCTGGCTCGATCTGCAGGCCCGCGCGCACGCCGCGTTCGAGATCCGCCTCGACGCGGTGGTCGACTGGACGGCGCCGACCCCCGACACCGAGTGGGACACGCGCGCGCTCGTTCTGCACGTCGTCCGCGAGCAGCAGCGGGCGCACACGCTCCTCTCCGGCGGCGACGAGTCGCCGATCCGCCTCGAGCCCGTCGCCGCCGATCTGCGGAGCGAGTGGACCCGGGTCACGACCCTGCTGCGCGCGGTGTCCCGCGAGGTCGACCCCGCCGCGGAGCTCCGCCTCGGCCGCGACACCGTCACCGCCCTGGAGCTGCTGCAGGAGCAGGTCGCCGACATCACCGTGCACACCTGGGATCTCGCGCGGGCCACCGGCAGCGAGGAGGCGATGGAGGAGGGCCTCGTCGCCGCCGTGTGGGAGCTCTTCGCGCCGCAGGAGGAGACGCTGCGCGCGAGCGGGCTGTTCGCGGCGCCCGTGCCGATCGACGCCACCGCGCCGCTGCAGAGCCGGCTGCTGGCGGTCACCGGCCGCGACGACCGCCTCGCCGCGTGAGCCGCGGCACCTGAGCGGCGCTGCACGAGCCGCACCACCTGAGAACGACCCCAGGCTGCCGACGGCAGGATGGGGAGGTCCGCGCCCACCGCGCGGACGGCACCAGGGGCCCAGCGCCCCGACGAGGAAGGGACACCCATGACACGCGTCGCCGTCATCGGAGCACACGGCAAGGTCGGCCAGCAGATCCTCCATCTGCTCTACGACGCCGGACACGAAGCGGTCGGAGTCGTCCGCAACCCCGACCACTCGGAGGACATCGTCCGCCTCGGCGGCGAGCCGCTCGTCCACGACCTCGAGCACTCCACCGCCGAGGACTTCGCCGGGCGACTGGAGGGTGTGGACGCCCTCGTCTTCACCGCCGGCGCCGGACCCGACTCGGGTCCCGAGCGCAAGCGCACCGTCGACCTCGGCGCCTCCGTCCTCAGCCAGGAGGCGGCCGCGATCGCCGGCATCCGCCGCTTCGTGCAGATCAGCGCGATCGGCGTGGACGCCCCGCTCGACGACGACACCGAGGAGGGCTGGCGCGCCTACGTCGAGGCCAAGCGCGACGCCGACACGGCGCTGCGCGGCACCGACCTCGACTGGACGATCCTCCGCCCGGGCGGTCTGACCAACGACGAGGGCACCGGCCGGATCGAGCTCGGCGAGAGCGTCGAGCGGGGCAGCATCCCGCGCGAGGACGTCGCCGCCACCGTGATCGCGGTGCTCGCCGATCCCTCCTCGATCGGAAGGACCTGGGAGATCGTCTCGGGCGACGTCGCCATCGAGGACGCGGTCGCGAAGGGCGCCTGAGCGCTCACCGGCCCGTCGGGCGCCGGGAGCCCTGCACCTAGAGTGGGGCGGGTGAGCACTCACCCGCCCCGCCCCTGGATCCGCAGCTACGCCGAGGGAGTGCCGGAGGAGCTGGAGCTCCCGGCCGGCTCGCTCGTCGACATCGTCACCGAGTCCGCGCGGCTCTATCCGCACCAGGTCGCGCTCGAGTTCTTCGGCCGCTCGACCAGCTACGCCCAGCTCGCGGACGACGTGGAGAAGGCCGCGGAGGGCCTGCGCCGGCTGGGCGTGCGGTCCGGTGACTCGGTCGCGCTGATCCTGCCGAACTGCCCGCAGCACGTGGTCGCCTTCTACGCGGTCCTGCGTCTCGGCGCGGTCGTCGTCGAGCACAACCCGCTCTACACGCCGCGCGAGCTGCGGCACCAGTTCGAGGACCACGGCGCGCGGGTCGCGATCGCCTGGGACCGCGTGGTGCCGCTCGTCCAGGACCTCCCCGAGGACCTCGGCGTCGAGACGATCGTCTCCGTCGACCTGACCCGGGCGATGCCCGCGCCGATGCGCGCGGCGCTCCGGCTGCCGATCCGCAAGGCCCGCGAGTCGCGCGCCGCCCTGACCGGGAAGGTCCGCGGCGCGATCGAGTGGGACTCGCTGCTGCGCCGCCGACTCGATCCGACGCACCCGCGGCCGACGGCGGAGGACCTCGCGGTCATCCAGTACACCAGCGGGACGACCGGCGCCCCGAAGGGCGCGGAGCTGACGCACCTCAATCTCACGGCCAACGCCGCGCAGTCCCGCGCCTGGGTGCCGACGGTCCGTCGCGGCGACTGCGTCGTCTACGCGGTCCTGCCGATGTTCCACGCCTACGGGCTGACCCTCTGCCTCACCTTCGCGATGAGCATGGGCGCACGGCTCGTGCTGTTCCCCAAGTTCGATCCGGACCTGGTCCTCAAGGTCGTCCGGAAGCACCCGGCGACGTTCCTGCCCGCGGTCCCGCCGATTGCCGAGCGGCTCGCCCTCCGTGCGAAGGAGAAGGGCGTCTCGCTGCAGGGCATCGGGATCGCGATCTCAGGCGCGATGCCGCTCGACCCGGATCTGGTCGAGTCGTTCGAGGCGCTGACCGGCGGCACGCTCGTCGAGGGCTACGGGCTGTCGGAGACCTCTCCGGTGCTGATGGCGAACCCGGTCAGCACCGCGCGCCGGGCCGGGACCGTCGGGCTGCCGCTGCCGGGGACGGACGTGCGGATCGTCGATCCGGAGGACCCGGAGACCGAGGTTGAGGCCGGCGGCCAGGGCGAGCTCGTCGTCCGCGGCCCGCAGGTGTTCCGCGGCTACCACCGCAAGCCCGACGAGTCCGCGGCCGTGTTCACCGCCGAGGGCTGGTTCCGCACCGGCGACATCGCGACGATCGACGAGGACGGCTTCGTCACCATCGTCGACCGGATCAAGGAGCTGATCATCACCGGCGGCTTCAACGTCTCGCCGTCGGAGGTCGAGGAGGTGCTCCGCCGGCTGCCCGCCGTCCGCGACGTGGCCGTCGTCGGCCTGCCGGACGCCCGCAGCGGCGAGCAGGTCGCTGCCGCGGTCGTCCTCGAGCCGGGTGCTCACCTCGATCAGGAGGAGGCGCGCCGCACCGTGCGCGAGGCGCTCACGCCCTACAAGGTGCCCAAGCGGATCGTCGTCGTCGACGAGCTGCCGCGGAGCATGATCGGGAAGGTGCTGCGCCGCGAGGTGAAAGCGCTGCTGCTCGACGAGTCCTGAGGCCGGGCGATCCTTCGCCGGCCTCAGGACTCGCGGGGGTCAGAAGTCGAAGCCTCCGCCGAAGTCGCCGCCCCCGAAGTCGCCGCCTCCGCCGATGTCGCCTCCGCCGCCGAAGTCGCCTCCGCCGTAGTCGCCCCCCGCGTCGCCGGCACCGGCGTCGCCGCCGTCCGCTCCCGCGTCTCCGCCGTCTGCACCGTCGGCACCCTCGGCCTGGACCGACTCGCCGACACCGTCGGGGATGAACGCGTCGGCGATGGCGGAGCCGATCACGAATCCGGCGATGGTGCCGAGCATCGACGAGGCGAGCACGCCGCCGAAGCCCATGCCGCCGGCGCCGCCGCCGGAGAAGCGCCGCTCCATGAAGCCGGGCTGGCGCAGCTCACTGCGGGTCGCGGACTGCGCGAGCGACTGCGCGTCGTCGGCGCGCGGGGCGTCGCCCGCGGGCGCACCCTCGCTGAGCTCGCGGAAGACCTGCTGGCGCTGCTCGGGCGTCAGCTGCTCGAACGCCTCGCGGTGGACCTGCTCGATCGCCTCGGGCGGCGCGGTGCGCAGGAGGTAGCGGTAGCGCTCGATCGCGATCTCGTCCTTGCTGCGCGCGGACTGCGCGGGCGGGGTGCCGTAGGACGGGGCGTCGGCACGGCGCTCCGCGGCCGCAGGGGCCGGGTAGCCGGCGGCGGGGCGGCGCTCCTCGGGTCGCTCTTCGCGGCCCAGCAGTCGGTCCAGGAATCCCATGATCTCCTCCTCGGCGCGGCAGGATGCGCACGCACAGCGCAACGCTAGGCCTCCCTCCGCAGGGATCGCTGAGGGTTCACTCAGAGCGAGCCCAGCGTCGGTCATCAGCCGTCGACGAAGACAGGAGAGGTGGCGCGAAGCGCCACTCCGTCTCCCTGCTGATCGAGTAGGCCGCGGAGCGGGCGCATCGAGCGGAGGGGGCGCCTTCGGCGCCAGCGCAGGGCGGGGAAGAGACTGACGTTCATGCGGTGGTGGGTCTCGATACGCCCCTGCGGGGCTACTCGACCAGCATGTCTGCGGGCGTCTCTTCCAAGTAGATCCACCCGCGTCAGAAGAGTCTGCACACCCGCCCTGCTGAGGACGGCGGGTCTCGATACGCCCCTCCGGGGCTGCTCGACCAGCATGAGGCGCGAGGGACATGCCGGCGCCCCCCTCAGACGGATGCCTCCGTTCCATGCTGATCGAGTAGCCCGCACAGCGGGCGTATCGAGATCCACCCCCGTCAGCAGGCGAGGTCTGCAGACCCCACACCGGGCGACGCTGGGTCTCGATACGCCCCTCTGGGGCTACTCGACCAACATGAGAGCGCGGCATGCGGAACGCGAGTCCTCCACGGGGAGAACGGCTCGCGGCACGCGAGACCTCCACGTCGGGTCAGGCGGACTCGCGGAGAACCAGCTGGTGGCGGACCGTGCGGTGCACCGACGGGCCGCCCTTCGGGAGGTCGCCGGCGATCATGGCGACGGCGAGGTCGAGTGCGTGCCGGGCGAGCTCGTCGAGGTCGACGGCGAGGGTGGTCAGCGTCGGCGCGAGCAGCCGTCCGATCGAGAGGCCGTCGATGCCGACCACCCGGACGTCGCCGGGCACGTCCACGCCCGCCCGGCGGCAGGCGGAGAGCACGCCGAGCGCGCAGAGGTCGTTGAACGCGACGATCGCGTCGGCGACCCGCGGCCGGGCGACGATCCGCTCGGTCGCCTCCGCCGCGGCTTGGGCAGTCGGGCCGTCGGCGCGGACGACCGAGGGCTCGAGGCCGTGCGCGGCGAAGGCGCCCAGCAGCAGCTGGGCCCGCCTGCTCGTCCGCGCGTCCCCCGAGACGTCGACGATCACCGGACGCCGCACGCCCGCTCCGGCGAGGTGCTCGGCCAGCGCCTCGACCGCGTCGGAGTGGTCGAGCACGACCGCGGCCCGCAGCGGATCACCGGTGGGATCGAGCTCCACCACGGGCACGGAGCCGAGCCGCTCGATCCACTCCGCGGCCCGATCGCCGAAGGTGCCGATCACCGCATCCGTCTGCGCGCCGAGCGCCTGGATCATCCGATCGGAGTCGGCGGCGAGGCCGACGTCCGCGAGCGACACGTTCCAGCCCCGCGCCGCGGCGACCCGGACGACGGCGGAGGCGAGCTCCGGCGACCACGGGTTCCGCAGGTCGTCGACGACGAGCCCGAGCTGGTGCTCGCCACCCGTCACCAGGCCGCGGCCGAAGCGCGACGGCCGGTACGACAGCTGCTCCGCCGCGTCGAGGACCCGCTGCTTCGTCTCCTCGCTGATGCCCGGCATGCCGTTCATCGCCCGGGTGACGGTCTGGCGGGAGACCCCGGCGGCCGCCGCGACGTCGTGGATCGTCGCGCGGCCGCCGGCCTCGGCACCGCTCAGGCGCGGAGGTCGAGCCACGCCGTCTGCTCCGGAGTCAGCTCGATCGACAGGCCGCGCATCGACGAGCGCAGCTCGGTGATCGTGCGCGGTCCGAAGAGCGGGAAGGTCGGGAACGGCTGCGCGAGCACGTAGGCCAGGGCGATGGCCGTCGCTCCGACGCCGTGCTCGGCCGCCAGCTGCTCGGCCCGGCGGAGCCGCTCGAAGTTGTCGGGCCCGTAGTAGCAGCGCACCAGCTCGGCGTCGCTGGTGTCGTCCGGGCGGGCTCGGCCGGTGAAGAAGCCGCGGGCCTGCGAGGACCACGGCAGCAGCGGGATCTGCCGCTCGACCAGCCACTCCTTCGAGGCCCGGTCGGTGACGTGCACGCAGCCGTCCCACGGCACGTCGTACGCCTCGGCCAGGCCGAAGTGGTTGCTCAGCGCCTGGAAGCCGGCCCGGCCGTTGGCCCGGGCGTACTCCTGCGCCTCGTCGAAGCGCGCGGGCGTCCAGTTCGAGACGCCGTAGGCGCGGATCCGCCCGGCGCGCTGGTGCTCGTCCATCACGTCGACGAACTCGCCCACCGGCACCTCGAGGTTGTCGCGGTGCATCAGGTAGATGTCGGCGTAGTCGGTGCCCTGGCGCTCGAGGCTCTCGAGCAGCTGGCGAGTGAGCGACTCCGGGTCGCAGTACGGGGTGTGCGCGCCCTTGGTGATCACGACGACGTCCTCGCGGATGCCGCGGTTCCGGATCCACTGCCCGAGACGGCCCTCGAGCACGCCGCCGCCGTAGATGTAGCCGGTGTCGAAGGCGGTGCCGCCCTGCTCGACGAAGGCGTCGAAGATCGCCGAGGCGTGCGCGAGGTCGGGCTGGTTGTCGACGCCCATCACGAGCCGCGACATCCGCTTGCCGACGCCGGGGATCTCGCCGGAGAGCATCGGCGCGTCCACAGCGACGCGCAGCGGCCGGCCGGAGACGGTGGGGATGTCCGCGGTCTCGGCCTCGAACGGGAAGCGCAGGCCGACCGCGGAGCGCCAGCGGTCGAGCGTGCGGGCGGTCGCGAGCGTCTCGTCGAGGGTCATCTGCGGCACCTCGACAGCGCCGGCGGCCAGGGCGTCGGTCGTCGCGTCCGCCTCGAGCGCGTAGGGACTCTCCCCCTCGAAGGCGACGATGCGGGGCTCCTCGCCGACGACGCTGATCTCGATGCCCGTCTCCGCGGCGCCGAACCACGGGTCGGCCACGTGCAGACGGCCGCGAGTGCCGTGGACGGTCAGGGCGTTCACGTCGTCCAGCGCCACTCCGGTGCGGAGGGTCGCGGTGATGCCGCCGCGGTAGGTCGCGCGGGCGACGCTCCACTCGTCGACGCCGGTCGGGCCGAGCGTGCCCTGCGCGTCGAACTCGACGGGCTCGGCGACCGCGACGCCGGTCGCGGCCTGGACCACGGCCGCCGCGGCGGTGACGGTGTAGCCGCCGACGTCGAGGATGCCGCCGCCGGCCGTCGCGAGGTCGTAGAGGCGGCCCTCGCGGGACCCGGTGCGGAAGGAGAAGGAGGCGTCGATGTGCACGACGTCGCCGATCACGCCGTCGCGGACGAGGTCGAGCAGCGCGGCGGTCTGCGGGTGGAAGCGGTACATGTACGCCTCGACGAGCGGGAGCCCGGCGCTGCGGGCGGCGTCGATCAGGGCCATCGCGGTGCCGTGGTTGACGGCGAGCGGCTTCTCGCAGAGCACGGCCTTGCCGGCCTCGAGCGCCTGGAGGACGAGCGCCGCGTGGCCGGTGTGCACCGTGGAGATGTAGACGGCACTGACCTGCGGATCGGCGAGGACCGCGGCGTAGTCGCCGGCGGTCGCGTCCGGGAAGCCGTGCTCGACGGCCTCGGCGGCGAAGGCGGCGGCGCGCCCCTGATCGGAGCTGCCCGCCGCGACGAGCCGAGCCCCGCGGCTGCTCGCCGGGAGCTGGGAGAGGAACCGGCGCGCGATGCTGCCGGGGCCGAGCACCGCCCAGCCCGGTGCGGTGGTGGTGGTGGGGGTGGAGTCGGTCATGCGTGGCCCTTTCGCGGCGTCGTCGACGTGAACGTTCACGCACCACGCTAGAGCGGCACGAGGGGCCGGGTCAAGCGTGGCGCGGAACGTCGCCGTGAACGTTCACCACGCGAAGAGAGACGCTCCCCCGCCACCGCTCCCGAGGGAGGCGGACGGGCGGAGGAGCGCCGGGGTCACTTCTGCTTCGGGACGACCACCCACATCACGAGGTACGCGATGATCTGCGGCCCGGGGAGCAGGCAGGAGAGCACGAAGAGCAGCCGGACCAGGAAGGGGCTCCAGCCGAAGCGGTTAGCGAGGCCGGCGCAGACGCCGGCGATGATCTTGCCCCGACGGGGGCGCACGAGAGTAGCCATGACTCCACTCTGGCGCAGGGCCGCTGAGTGGAGCATCAGGGGAACCCCCCGAACCGGCCTAGGGTGCGCCGTCCGGCCGCTCGGAGGCGATCCGCCGCGAGAAGCCCGCGGCGACCGTCGCATCCTCCTCCGGCCAGACCAGACGGAAGCGCTCGAAGACGACGGTGCCGATTCCGCCCGGCGACTCGCGCTCGAAGTAGCGGCGGTGCCCGGCGAGCCAGGACTCCCGCGAGCGGTCGTTCTCGCCCTCGTCCCAGGCGAAGGCGTCGTCCACGCTGTCGAGCGGACCGAGACGGATCTCGACGGTCCGCAGCACGACGCGGGCGACACCGGCGCCGTCGCAGACGATCCAGTGGTCGCCGACGCGGGGCACGGGCTCGTCGCCGACGAGCGAGGCCGTCGCGGTCTTGACGCCGCGCCGCACCAGGGCGAGCAGCTCGTCGGCGAGCTCGACCGAGTCGCCGAAGGACTCGACGAGGGGCAGTTCCTCGGGCACGCCCGGCTCATGCACCCGGTAGGCGGCCCAGAGCGCTTCCGCCGCCGCGGGGTCCGGCTCGGGCAGCGGGGTGCGCGCCGGAGTGTCGGGGAGCAGCGGGAGCAGGTTGGCCCCGGCGAGGGCGGCCGGCTCCTCGGGGTGGTTGTCGGGGGTCTCGACGCGCTCGAACGGCCAGCGCAGCAGCAGCCAGCGTCGCGCGTAGGCGTCGAGCTCCTCCTCGAGGCGGGACCCGACGAGGCTCGGCACCACCCACCAGGACGCTTCGGCGTGGTCGTCGCCGACGGGCCGGACGCTCAGGGCACCGAGGACCTCGGTCCAGTCCGCGCCGACCAGGAGGTAGGCGAAGAGGCGCCGATCGCGCGCGGCGGTCTCGAGCAGCCGGAGCGCGCGCAGGTCGTCACCCGGGGAAGCGGAGGGCAGGCCGCTCGGGTCGCCCTCCGGCAGCAGCGCGGCGAGCCAGCCGCGGCGCTGCCCGATCACCGGGTGCAGCAGATCCGCGTCGCTCGTCACGAGCGGGCGGAGGAACGCCCCGCCCGGCAGATCGAGCCGAGCGGGGACGGACGCGTCGCCGGGCAGGGTGCTCACGCCGCCGTCCGTTCCCCGCGCATCGACTCAGCCGGCCGCGCGCTCGAGGACGAGCTCGCGGACGCGGGCCGCGTCGGCCTGGCCCTTCATCGCCTTCATCACCGCGCCGATGACCGCGCCGGCGGCCTGGACCTTGCCGTCCCGGATCTTCGCGAGCACGTCGGGCTGCGAGGCCAGGGCGGCGTCGATCGCCTCGATCAGGGCGCCGTCGTCCGAGACGACCGCGAGCCCGCGGGCGTCGACGACCTCCTGCGGGGTGCCCTCGCCGGCGATGACGCCCTGGAGCACCTCACGGGCGAGGCGGTCGGTGAGGGTGCCCGCGTCGATCAGCCCGGCGAGCTCGGCGACCTGCTCGGGCGACACCAGCTCGGCCGGATCCTGCCCTGCCGCGTTGGCGAGCCGGGCGACCTCGCCGGTCCACCACTTGCGAGCGGCCTGCGGCGTGGCGCCGGCGGCGACGGTCTCGCTGATCTCGACCAGGAGACCGCTGTTCGCGACGTCCTGGAACTCGAGGTCGGTGAAGCCCCAGTCGGCCTTCAGCCGGCGGCGGCGGGCGGCGGGCTTCTCGGGCAGCGCGGCGCGCAGCTCCTCGATCAGCTCGGGGCTCGGCACCACGGGCAGGAGGTCGGGCTCGGGGAAGTAGCGGTAGTCGTCGGCGTCGCTCTTCGGGCGCCCGGCCGAGGTGCGGCCGGTGTCCTCGTGCCAGTGCCGCGTCTCCTGCGTGATCGTGCCGCCGGCGGCGAGGATCGCGCCCTGGCGCTGGATCTCGTAGCGCACGGCGCGCTCGACCGAGCGGAGCGAGTTGACGTTCTTGGTCTCGGTGCGGGTGCCGAGCTTCTCCTGGCCGATCGGCTTGAGCGAGACGTTCGCGTCGCAGCGGAGGTTGCCGCGCTCCATCTTCGCGTCGGAGATGCCGAGCGCGAGGACGATGTCGCGGATGGTGGCGACGTACGCCTTCGCGTACTCCGGCGCGCTCTTGCCCGCGCCGTGGATCGGCTTCGTGACGATCTCGACCAGGGGGACGCCGGCGCGGTTGTAGTCGACCAGCGAGTACTCCGCACCCTGGATGCGGCCGGTGGAGCCGCCGACGTGGGTCAGCTTGCCCGCGTCCTCCTCCATGTGCGCGCGCTCGATCGGGATGTGCACGACGCTGCCGTCGGCGAGCTCGACCTCCACCGAGCCCTCGAACGCGATCGGCTCGTCGAACTGCGAGATCTGGTAGTTCTTCGCCATGTCCGGGTAGAAGTAGTTCTTCCGGGCGAAGCGGCTGGACGGCGCGATCGAGCAGCCGAGCGCGAGGCCGAGGCTGATCGAGTAGCGGACGGCCTGCTCGTTGACGACCGGCAGCGAGCCGGGCAGGCCCAGGCACACGGGCGTCGTGTTCGTGTTCGGCTCGGAGCCGGCGATGTTCGGGGCGTCCGAGAACATCTTCGTCTTCGTGTTGAGCTCGATGTGCACCTCGAAGCCGAGGACCGGCTCGAAGCGCTCGAAGACCTCGTCGTAGTCCATCAGCTCGGGGGCGGACGCGTGCGCGGAGGCCATCAGACGGCACCTTCCTGGGGGGCGGAGAGCTGGGCGGCGGCGAGATCGGGCGCCTGCGAGAGCAGCGGGTGGCCCCACTGCTCCTCCAGGAGCGCCTCGAGCGCGCCGCCGACGGTGTAGAGCCGGACGTCCTGGCGGGCGGGGGCCAGGAACTGGACGCCGACCGGGAGGCCGTCCTCGTCGGCGAGACCGGCGGGGACCGAGATGCCGGGGATCCCGGCGAGGTTCGCCGGGATGGTCGCGATGTCGCCGCGGTACATCGCCAGCGGGTCGTCGAGCTTCTCGCCGAGCCGGTAGGCGGTGGTCGGCGCGGTCGGCGAGGCGATGACGTCGACCGAGGCGAAGGCGGCGTCGAAGTCGCGCTGGACGAGGGTCCGCACCTTCTGCGCGCTGCCGTAGTAGGCGTCGTAGTAGCCGGCCGAGAGCGCGTAGGTGCCGAGGATGATCCGCCGCTTCACCTCGGGGCCGAAGCCCTGCTCGCGGGTCGCGGCCATGACCTGCTCGACGGTGCCGCCGCCCTGCGGGGTGACCCGCAGGCCGAAGCGGACGGAGTCGAACTTCGCGAGGTTGCTCGACGCCTCCGCGGGGAGGATCAGGTAGTACGCCGCGACGGCGTGCTCGATGCTCGGCGCGCTGACCTCGACGATCTCGGCGCCGGCCTTCTCCAGGACCGCGAGGGCCTCGTGGAAGCGGGCCAGGACACCGGGCTGGAAGCCCTCTCCCCCGTCGAGCTCCTTGAGCACGCCGATCCGCAGGCCCTTCACGTCGGCGCGGCGGACCGCATCGGCGAAGGAGGGCCACTCGTCGCGGAGCGAGGTCGAGTCGCGCGGGTCGTGCCCGGCGATGACGTCGTGCAGGAGCGCCGAGTCCAGGACCGTGCGCGAGACCGGGCCGATCTGGTCGAGGCTCGAGGCCAGCGCGACGGCGCCGTAGCGGGAGACCCCGCCGTAGGTCGGCTTGACGCCGACGGTGCCGGTGACGTGCGCGGGCTGGCGGATCGAGCCGCCGGTGTCGGAGCCGAGTGCCAGCGGCGCCTCGTAGCTCGCGACGGCCGCGGCCGAGCCGCCGCCGGAGCCGCCGGGGATGCGGTCGAGGTCCCACGGGTTGTGGGTGGGGCCGTAGGCGGAGCGCTCGGTGGTCGAGCCCATCGCGAACTCGTCCATGTTGGTCTTGCCGATCGGCACGAGGCCGGCCGCACGGACCTTCTGCATGACGGTCGCGTCGTAGGGCGGGCGCCAGCCCTCGAGGATGCGCGATCCCGCGGTGGTCGGCATGTCGTTCGTGACGATGACGTCCTTGACCGCGAGCGGGACGCCGGCGAGCGGGTGCAGCGACTCGCCCTCGGCGCGGCGGCGGTCGATCGCGTCGGCCGTCGCGGTCGCGGCGTCGCCCGCGACGTGCAGGAAGGCGTGGACCGCGCCGTCGACCGCGGCGATGCGGTCGAGGTGCGCCTGCGTCGCCTCGCGCGAGGAGACGGAGCCGTCGGCGAGGCGCGAGGCGAGGGCGGAGGCGCTGAGGCGGACGAGCTCGTCGCCGTGGGCGCTCACTGCTCCTCCCCCAGGATCGCGGAGACCTGGAAGCGGCTGCCGTCGTGCTCGGGAGCACCGGAGAGCGCCTGCTCGAGGGTCAGCGTCTCGCCCACGACGTCGGGGCGGAACACGTTCTCGAGCGGGATGGGGTGGCTGGTGGCCGGGACGTCGGGGGTGGCGACGGCCTGGATCGCCGTCACCGAGTCGACGATCTGACCGAGCTCCCGGGTGAGGTTCTCGATCTCCTCGGTGGTGAGGTCGATCCTGGCCAGCGAGGCCAGATGGGCGACCGTGTCGGCCGTGATCTCGGACATGCGTCTCCGTCGGGTGGTTCGTGGGAATCGGCGTCCAGTCTAGCCAGGGGCACCGACGCTCCCTCCGCTCAGGCCCCGGGCGACGCGGTGGGGGAGGCGGTGACCGTGCCGGTGCCGAAGAGGCTCGTGCCGTGCTTCAGCAGCGCCTCGTAGGCGCCCTGGTAGGTGGTCGGCAGGTCGTCGCCCGGCTCGCCGTAGCGGGCGAGCAGCAGGCCCATCAGCCCGAGGGCCGGCGGGCTGAGCGGCTTGTCCCTGTTCGCGTTGGCCGGGTGCGGCGGGGTCGCCTCCGGATTCGGCGGCAGGTACTGCGGCACGGTGGTCGGCCAGTCGTCGATCTGCCGCGGAGTGTCGAGGGTGACCACGCCGAAGAGGTCGGGCGCGTCCGCGTCGCGCGCCGTGAGCGGCTCGAGCCCGTGCAGGCGGCTGAGGGTGCGGATCAGGGCGCCGTGGTGCATCTCGTCGTGCAGGATCGTGCCCGCCCGGGTGTAGGCGGAGATCGCGATCGCCGGCACGCGGCAGCCGAGGCGGTCGAAGCCGAATCCCATCTCGCCCTCGCGGCCGTCGCCGGGCGGGGTCGCGGCGGGCGGCGGCACGTGGTCGTAGAGACCGCCGTGCTCGTCGAAGGTGGCCAGCAGCAGGGTGTTGATCGCGTTCGAGCCCGTCGTCGACGCGCTCTCGCGGATCGCCGAGTAGATCTGGTGCAGCAGCAGCTCCCCCGCGCGCACGTCGGAGAGCGCGCTGTCGTAGAGCGGCTGCCCGTCGACCTCGTCCTCGTGCAGGACGCCCGTCGGCGGGTGCATGTCGTTGTGGTCGAAGACGAGCCGCGGCTCGACGAAGGCGTAGTCGGGCAGCCCGCCGTTCGCGACGTCCGCGTAGAACTGCTCCATCGGGGCGAAGTTGGTCTTCCAGTACTTCTCGAGCACCGGCGCGTGCAGGAAGCCGGTGTAGGAGACGACCTGGAGCGCGTCGAAGTACACCCGCCAGCTCTTCCCGGCCTCCTCGAGGCGGTTGAAGACGGTCGGCGCGTCGGCGAGGTCGTCGGCGAGCCACTTCTCGTAGCCGGCGCCGTGCTTGTTGGTGACGAAGCCGTGCGAGGTCGAGGCGTGGAAGAAGGAGCGGTTGCAGAAGGTCTGCGAGGGGACGGCGCAGAACCAGTGGTCGAAGACGGCGAACTCGCGGGCCAGTGTCGAGAAGACGGGCAGCATGTCGGGCGAGAAGCCGCCCATGATGGTGCCGTACTCCTCGCGGGTCGGCTCCTCGCCCTTCTTCAGGTGGCGGAGGTTCTGCACGTAGTCCTCGAGGAACCCGCTCATCGTCGGCGAGGAGGCGTCGGCGGGCGCGTTGAAGGGGGCCGTCATCGCGCCGACGGACGCCCCGGCGTTCGACGGCGGGTCGATCGTGCCGAAGAGCTGGGTGTTGACGTGCGGGTACTCCTCGCCCGGGTCGGGATCGGGCTGGCGCATGACGGTGTCGGTCGCGCCCTGGTAGACGTGCGCGGTGACGGTGTCGCCCGCGGCGGTGGTGTTGGAGTGCTCGCCGGTCTGCAGGCCCTCGAAGGTCTCGCCCGCGGGCGGGCCGCCGGCCGCAAAGAGCTGCCCGAGGATGTTGTCGAAGGAACGGTTCTCGAACATCACGACGACGACGTGGTCGAAGCCCGGCTCGCTGCGCTCGGGCAGCGGCGATTCGGCCTCGCGGTCCCGGCCGGAGGCGACGGCCGCGCCGATCGCTCCGCCGGTGAGGCCCGCGGCGGCGACTCCGCCGGCGACCGCGCTGCCGGCCAGGAAGCGCCGCCGGGAGCGCGAACGAGGGGCGTCGTCGCGCGGGGTGCGATCGCCGCCGCCGTCGGTGCCGCTCATGCGTCCCGCCCTTCCCGCGTGCCGCGGATCCGTGCCTCCGGGGAGTGTAGCGATGCGCCCGGGGCGGCGGCTCGGAGCATCATGAGGGCGTGATCGGCGTCGAGGGGCGCGCCGCTGATGCCTGCCGCGGCGAGGGCTGCGGCCAGGGCCGGCCCGATCGAGCGCTCCCGGTCCTTCGGCGCGAAGGCGGGTGCCGTGCGCGGGTAGCGCGACAGCGGCCGCGCGGGTCCGGAGAGCGCCTCGGCGACGGCGAGCACGCCGTCGTCCGCCAGCGCCCGGCGGTCTGCGGCGAAGCGGGCGCGGTGCAGGAGGGCGGGAGTCGCCGGGCCGAGCCGGGCCGTCAGACGATCACCGGGCCGCGCGCTCGAGGCGATGAGGAGGGCCGGGACGTCGCTGGGGCGACCGGCCTGTCCGCGCGCGATGACGAGCAGGAGCACCCGGCGGCCGACCGACTCCGCCGCCCGGACCGCGTCGACGGTCTCGTGCAGGAGCCGCTCGGCGACCCGAGCGTCCGCGGACCGCGAGGCGCTCGGATCGTCGGCGGCGGCGAAGTCGGCCGGATCGACGAGCGAGCGGGGCTCGACCAGGACGACCGGCGGCAGGGTGCCCGCGGCGGCCGCCTCCGCGAGACCGGAGAGCGGGAGGAGGGCTCCCTCGGCGGCGGCGACGGCCGCGGGGTCGTGGTGCGGCCACTCGGGGTCGGCGAGCAGTGTGGTCGAGACACCCTGCCGGTCGTCGACGACCAGGGACCAGGGGGTGCCGGCGTGCCTGGCCGAGTCGAGCAGCGACCGGAGCGGGTCGCGGCCGTCCGCGCGCCAGTGGTCGGCGCGCGCGAAAAAGCGAGCGAGCAGCGTGTGCACGGGGAGCATCGCGGAGGTGAAGCGGTCGCCCGGAGTCCCGGGGCCGGGGGCGGTCAGCACCTCGTCGGTGCCGCCGGCGAAGTCGCTGCCCGGCTCGCCGTCGAGGGCCCCGAAGACTTCGCGGCGCGGCCGGCCTGCGAAGGAGAGGACGACGAGGTGGTCGATCCGGGCCAGCGCGGCGGCGGCCTCGCGCTCGCGCGGCGTGAGCGGCACGGCGCGGGCTGCGGCGTCCAGCGCGGTCGAGGCGGCCTCGACGAGGGAGCGGCGGAGGAACGCCCGCCGCTCCTCGCCGGGCCGGTCAGGCATCCGCGTCGGGGGTCTCCTCAGCGGCGGGCGCATCGGCGGTCGGCGCATCGGCGGTCTCGTCGGCCGGCGCCTCGGTGGCGACCGGGTCGGTGCCGTCGGCGGCGGGTGCGTCGGCCACAGGCGCGTCCCCGGCCGCTTCCTCCGAGGCCGTCTCCTCGGGCAGCGCGATCGCGTCAGGCCCCTCGGTCACGAGCAGGTGGAACTCCGCGGCGGTGATGATCCGGACGCCGAGCGCCTCGGCCTTGCCGAGCTTGCCGCCGGCGCCGGGGCCGGCAGCGACGTAGTGCGTCTTCTTCGAGACGCTCGAGCCGGCCTTGCCGCCCGCGGCGAGGATCGCCTCCTGCGCGCCCTCGCGGCTGTAGCCCTCGAGCGAGCCGGTCGCGACGACGGTCAGGCCGGCGAGGACGCCGCCCGCGGCGTCGGCCGCACCGGGGCCGGGGTGGCCGGGCGTGGCGAAATGCACGCCGGCCTTCGCCCAGCGGTCGACGATCTCGGCGTGCCAGTCGACCTCGAACCAGGCGAGCACCGCGTCGCCGATGATGCCGCCGACGCCGTCGACCGCGGCGAGCTCCTCGCGGCTGGCCGCGCGGATCGCGTCGAGCGAGCCGAAGTGGCCGGCCAGGGCGCGCGCGGCGACCGGGCCGACGTGCCGGATGCTGAGCGAGACGAGGAAGCGCCAGAGCGGCGAGGTCTTCGCCTTCTCGATGTTGGCGATCAGCGCGAGACCGGTCGTCGACGGCACGTACTCGGCGTCGCCGCCGAACACCTCCGCCTCCGGGTCGAACGGGCCGTCGCGCTTCTGCCGCTTGCGCTTGAACGGGCCGACGACCTTCGCCTCGCCCCGGTCGTCGAGCTTCTGCAGCCCGGTCTCGCTGTCGCGGACGACGACCTCGATCGGGAAGACGTCCTCGATCCGCAACTCGAACAGGCCGGCCTCGGTGACCAGGGGCGGCTCCGCGGGCACGAACGGCTGGGTCAGCGCCGCGGCGGTGACCTCGCCGAGCACCTCGATGTCGAGCGCGCCGCGGCTGCCGATGTGCTCGACGCGGCCGCGCACCTGCGCGGGGCAGGAGCGGGCGTTCGGGCAGCGCAGATCGACGTCGCCCTCCTTGGCGGGAGCGAGCGTCGTGCCGCACTCGGGGCACTGCGTCGGCATCACGAACTCGCGCTCGCTGCCGTCGCGCAGCTCGATCACCGGCCCGAGCACCTCGGGGATGACGTCGCCGGCCTTGCGCAGGACGACGGTGTCGCCGATCAGCACGCCCTTGGCCTTCACGACGTCGGCGTTGTGCAGCGTGGCCTGGCGCACCTCGGAGCCGGCGACCTTCACCTTCTCCATCTGCGCGAACGGGGTGGCCCGGCCGGTCCGGCCGACGCTGACGACGATGTCGAGGAGCTTGGTGTGCACCTCCTCGGGCGGGTACTTGTAGGCGATGGCCCAGCGCGGGGCGCGGCTGGTGGCGCCGAGCTCGTCGTGCAGCTCCAGCTCGTCGACCTTGACGACGACGCCGTCGATCTCGTGCTCGACCGAGTGGCGCTCGCGGCCGTACTGCTCGACGAAGGCGAGGACCTCGTCCACCGACTCCGACACCCGGTTGTGCGCGCTCACCGGCAGGCCCCAGGAGGCGAGCAGCCCGTAGACCTCGGACTGGCTCTGCACCGGCGGGTCCGGCCAGGCGCCGATGCCGTGCACGTAGAGCGCGAGCGAGCCGACCCGCGCCTCGCCGGCGCGGAGGTCGAGGCCGGACTTCTTGTCGAGCTGCTGGCGGAGCCCGCCGCTCGCGGCGTTCCGCGGGTTGGCGAAGGTGGGGAAGCGGCGCAGGGCGCTGTCGCGGACCCGCTCCTCGTCGAAGGGCTTGCGGGTGGCGCTCGGCCGGGCCGACCAGCGCTCGCGCGCCTCCTCGACGGCCTCGTCCCGCAGGGTCTCCTGCAGGGCGTTCAGTGCCGCGAACTCGCGCACGGGGATGAAGACCTCGCCGCGGACCTCGACCAGCGCAGGGTGCCCCTCGCCTGCCAGCTGCTGCGGGATGCCGGCCACGCGCAGAGCGTTGACGGTGACGTCCTCGCCGGTCCGCCCGTCGCCGCGGGTGGCCGCGGTGACGAGGCGGCCGTTCTCGTAGTGCAGCGAGATCGCAAGGCCGTCGATCTTGAGCTCGGTCAGCCAGGCGACCGGGCGGGCGGCGGAGGCGACGGTCTTGTCGCACCACTCGCGCAGCTCCTCGGCCGAGAAGACGTTGTCGAGCGAGAGCATCCGCTCGGCGTGATCGATCGGGTCGAGACCGGCGGCGACCACTCCCCCGACGGTCTGCGTCGGCGAGTCCTCGCTGGCCAGCTCGGGGTGCGCCGTCTCGAGCTCGGCGAGCTCGCGGACCAGCGCGTCGTACTCGGCGTCGGCGAGCGGCGAGGCGTCGGCCGCGTAGTAGTCCTCGCTCGCCGAGCGGATCCGCGCGCGCAGCTCATCGACGCGCTGCGCCGGATCGAGGCCCGCCGCCGACGTCGCGCCCGCCTCGGACGTCGCGGCCATCAGAGCACCGCCCCGCTCGCGGAGGCACCGACGAGATCGGCCGCGACCGTGCGGTCGATCGTGCACTGGCCGAGCACGCGGGTGCCGAGGTAGACGACGGCCGTCTGGCCGGGGGCGACGCCGTCGAGCGGCGAGTCGGGAGTGATCACGAGCTCCACCTTTCCATCGACCTCCGACACGACGGCGGTCGCCGGGACCGGGTCGGCGTGCGCGCGGATCTGCACGTCGCAGCGGAACGGCGTCGACGCGTCCTCCGGCGCGGCGCCGGCCCAGGTGAAGCGCGAGCCGGCGATCTCGCCGATGCGCAGCGCCTCCCGCGGACCGACGACGACCTCGTTGGTCTTCGGCCGCACCTCGAGGACGAAGCGCGGGCGGCCGTCCGGCGCGGGCACGCCGAGATGCAGGCCCCGGCGCTGGCCGACGGTGTAGCCGTGCGCTCCCTCGTGGGCGCCGACCACCGCGCCGTCGCGGTCGACGATCGCGCCGGTCTCGGGGGCGACGCGCTCCGAGAGCCAGCCGCGGGTGTCGCCGTCGGGGATGAAGCAGATGTCGTAGCTGTCCGGCTTGTTCGCGACGCTCAGGCCGCGACGCGCCGCCTCCGCCCGGACGACCGCCTTCGACGGCGTCGAGCCGAGCGGGAACATCGAGTGCTCGAGCTGCGCGGTGGTGAGCACGCCGAGGACGTAGGACTGGTCCTTCGCCTCGTCGCTCGCGCGGTGCAGCTCGGGGCTGCCGTCGGCCGCCGTCTCGAGGGAGGCGTAGTGGCCGGTGCAGACGGCGTCGAAGCCGAGGTCGAGCGCCTTCTCGAGCAGGGCCGCGAACTTGATCCGCTCGTTGCAGCGCATGCAGGGGTTGGGCGTGCGGCCGGCGGCGTACTCGGCCACGAAGTCGTCGACCACGTCGAGCTTGAACCGCTCGGAGAAGTCCCACACGTAGTAGGGGATGCCGAGGACGTTCGCAGCGCGCTGAGCGTCCATCGAGTCCTCGATCGTGCAGCAGCCGCGGCTGCCGGTGCGCAGCGTGCCGGGCATCCTGCTCAGCGCGAGATGCACGCCGACCACCTCGTGCCCCGCCTCCACCGCGCGGGCCGCGGCCACCGCCGAGTCCACTCCACCGCTCATCGCCGCAAGAACCTTCATCGTCCGAGTCTACGAGCGGGCGGCGGGCGTGCGGTGTGCGCGATTCGCGGCGGTCCGTCCCCCGTCGCGTCCGATCTGCAGGCGATCGCGCGCGTTCGGCGCAGACCTGCACGGAGGATCGGGCGACTCGCGCCGGACACCTGCAGAACGGACCGGGCGGGCGGGCGCGCGGAGGCGGCGTCAGGCGGGGAGCACGGCGCGGCTGGACAACCCGGCGCGGGCCGCCCGCGCGTACGCGCCCGGCAGCGCCGCGAGCAGCGCGTCGACGTCGGCGTCCGTCGTGGTCCAGCCCAGCGTCATCCGGAGCACGCCGCGCGCCTCGTCCTCGCTGCGGCCGAGCGCCAGCACCACGTGCGAGGGCTCGGGGATGCCGGCCGTGCAGGCCGACCCGGTCGACACCGAGACGCCCGCCATGTCGAGGAGGAAGAGGAGCGAGTCGCCCTGCGCGCCGGGGAAGGCGACGTGCGCGTTGCTCGCGACCCGCCGGCCGGAGTCGACGGCCGGCCCGGTCAGCGTCGCACCGGGGACGGCCGCGAGGATCCCGGCGACGAGCCGGTCGCGCAGGGCCGCCAGCCGCAGCGCCTCGCCGGGCAGCTCCGCGACCGCCTCCGTCACGGCCGCCGCGAACGCCGCCGCCCCGGGGACGTCCTGGGTGCCCGAGCGGACCCCGCGCTGCTGGCCACCGCCGTGCAGCACCGGCACGACCCGGGCATCGCGCGCCAGAACGAGGGCGCCGGTCGCGATCGGCCCGCCGACCTTGTGCCCCGAGACGCTGACCGCGACGAGACCCGCGCCGTCGCGGGAGCCGGAGGCGCGCCGCACCGCCGCGATCTCGAGCGGGACGTGGCCGAGCGCCGCGACGGCGTCGAGGTGCAGCGGCACGCCGGCGCGGGCGCAGACCGCGGCCAGCTCGGCGACCGGCGCGATCGTGCCGATCTCGTTGTTCACCCAGAGCGCGGAGACCAGCGCGACGGAGCCGGGATCCGCGGCGAGCGCCGCCTCGAGCGTCTCGGGCCGCAGCGTCCCCTCCGCGTCGAGCGCGAGCCACTCGATCCGGGCTCCCTCGTGGGCCGCGAGCCACTCCACCGTGTCGATCGTGGCGTGGTGCTCGCCGCCGGGCACGAGGATGCGCGTGCGCGCCGGGGACTCCGCGACGCGCTGCCAGTAGAGGCCTTTCAGCGCCAGGTTGATCGCCTCGGTGCCGCCCGCGGTGAGGATCACCTCGATCGGCTCGCAGCCGAGCGCGACGGCGATGGCGGAGCGGGCGTCCTCGAGCCGGCGGCGCGCCTCCTGGCCCGAGCCGTGCACCGACGAGGGGTTGCCGGGCTGAGTGGACGCCTCGGCGAAGGCGGCGAGCGCCGACGCCCGGAGCGGGGTGGTCGCCGCGTGATCGAGATAGATCATGGCGCCCTCCGTCCCGCGTCCGGGGTGCGGAGCAGGTCTCCGGCCCCTCACTACTGTAGATCGCATGCAGACACGCGACTCCCTGGCCCGCCTCGGAGTCGCCGTGGACGCGGACGGCGGTGAGCTGCGGGTCTGGTCGGAGCACGCGACCGCCATCGATCTGCTGCTCTACGACGAGAAGGACCCCAGCTGGGTCACCCGCACCGTCCCGCTGGTGCGCGGCGACGACGCCGTCTGGTCCGCCCGGGCGGCGCAGCTCACGGTCGGCCGGCGCTATGCGATCAAGGTGGACGGGCCCTCGGGCGTCCCCGGCCGCTTCGATCCGCGGGTCCCCCTGCTCGAGCCCTACTCCCGCGGGCTGCACCGGGTCGCCGAGAACGAGTGGCGCTCCGTCGTCGTGGACGACTCCTTCGACTGGGGCTCCTCCGAGAAGCCGCGCACGCCGCTGGATCGCACCGTGATCTACGAGGCGCACGTGAAGGGCCTGACCAAGCTCAACCCGGCGCTGCCCGTCGAGCTGCGCGGCAGCTACGCCGGCCTCGCGCACGAGTCCACCGTCTCGTCGCTCCTCGACCTCGGGGTCACCGCCGTCGAGCTCCTCCCCGTGCACGCCTTCGTCTCGGAGCAGCGCCTGCTGCGCCAGGGGCTCACCAACTACTGGGGCTACAACACCCTCAACTTCTTCAGCCCGCACGCCGCCTACGCCTCCCCCGCCGCGCAGCGCGGCGGCCCGACCGCGGTGCTGCGCGAGTTCAAGGGCATGGTCAAGCTGCTGCACGAGGCCGGGCTCGAGGTGATCCTCGACGTGGTCTACAACCACACCGCCGAGGAGGGGCCGCAGGGTCCGCGCTCGAGTCTGCGCGGGATCGACGACCAGGCGTACTACCGCCAGACCGGCGAGGGCCACTACATCGACGTCACCGGCTGCGGCAACACGATCGACTTCGGCCGGCCGGTCGCGCAGCGCCTGGTGCTCGACTCGCTCCGCTACTGGTCCGACGAGGTCGGGGTCGACGGCTTCCGACTCGATCTGGCCGCGACCCTCGGGCGGGACGAGATCGCGCACTTCCAGCGCGACCACCCGCTGCTGCGCGCGGCCGTCGAGGACCCGACGCTCGCCGACGTGAAGATGATCGCCGAGCCGTGGGACGTCGGCATGGGCGGCTGGCAGACCGGCAACTTCCCGGACGGCTGGTCGGAGTGGAACGACCGCTACCGCGACCGCGCCCGCAACTTCTGGCTCTCGGACATCGACTACGCCCGGCGAGCGGGAACGGCGCCGGTCGGCATCGGCGGCTTCGCGACCCGGCTCTCCGGCTCGTCGAACACGTTCTCGCTCGAGCGCGGGCCGCTCGCCTCCGTCAACTTCGTCACGGCGCACGACGGCTTCACGCTCGCCGATCTGGTCTCCTACAACGTCAAGCACAACATCGGCAACGGCGAGTCGAACCGCGACGGCGCCGACACCAACCGCTCCTTCAACCACGGCTTCGAGGGCCCGACCGCCGACGACGCCGTCAACCGTGGCCGGCGGAAGGCGATGCGGAACCTGCTCGGGACGCTGCTGCTCTCGGCCGGCGTCCCGATGATCACGGCCGGCGACGAGTTCGGCCGCAGTCAGCGCGGCAACAACAACGCCTACTGCCAGGACTCCGACCTCACCTGGCTGCGCTGGGACGGGCGCAGCGACTGGCAGCTCGAGCTGCGGGAGCACGCACGGACGCTGATCCGCCTGCGCCGCGAGCACCCGGCGCTGCGGCCCTCGCGCTACGGGCGCGGCGGTGCGGTGACGCCGGGAGCGACGAGCATGCAGTGGTTCGACGCGCACGGGCGGACGATGTCCGAGCACGACTGGACCTCGGCGGAGAACCGCACGCTGCAGTACCTGGCCGCGTCCACTCCAGAGACGGAGGAGTTCGACCGCGTCCTGCTGATCGTGCACGGCGTCGAGTCGGACACCTCGGTGGTCCTCGCCGAGAGCGAGGGCGTCACCGGGTACACCCGGCTGTGGAGCAGCGAGGAGGCGGTGCCGCTCGAGCACGGCGAGTCGTTCGAGCCGGGGCAGGTCGTCCGCGTCGCCGGCACCTCGATGCAGCTCTTCGCCGCGCACGGCCCGCGTCCGGCCGCCGCGAGCTGATGAAGGGCGGACCGGGGACTCCGGCGACGCTCGCGCTGACCGCCGCGGGGATCGCCTTCGTGCCGCGTGAGTACCGGCACGATCCCGGGGCGGCGAGCTACGGCGGCGAGGCGGCCGAGGCGCTCGGGGTGGAGCCGGAGCGGGTGTTCAAGACCCTGCTGGTCGATGTCGACGGCGAGCTGGTCGTCGGCATCGTGCCGGTGACCGGGCAGCTGGGGCTCAAGGAGCTCGCGGCGGCGGTCGGCGGCAAGCGGGCGACGATGGCCGACCCCGCGCTCGCGCAGCGGCGCACCGGCTACGTGCTCGGCGGCATCTCGCCGATCGGGCAGAAGACGCGGCACCGCACGGTGCTCGACGAGACGGCGGAGCTGTACGACACCGTGCTCGTCTCCGGCGGGCGGCGCGGCTTCGACATCGAGCTCGCGCCGGCGGACCTCGTCGACGCGACGGGCGCGACCCTGGCGGACATCGCGCGCTGAGCGGGGCGGGTCTCGATACGCCGCTGCGCGGCTACTCGACCAGCATGCATCTGAGAGGACGCTTCGCGGCAGCTCCACCGGCATGCACTGAGGCCACGTCAATGCTGATCGAGCAGCCCGCGCAGCGGGCTTCCCTGCTGATCGAGCAGCCCGCGGAGCGGGCGTATCGAGATCCACCACCGTCAGAACCTGAGTCTGCAGACCAGCCCTGCTGGTGACGTCGGGTCTCGATACGCCCCTGCGGGGCTACTCGACCAGCATGTCGCGGCGCAGCCGCGTCCTTTCGCTCATCGCTGAGACGCGAAGCGGCTTCCCCGCTCGAGACGCCGCTGCGCGGCTACCCGACCGGCATGGGGGGCGCGTCAGCCGGCCGCCGCGACCAGGCCGAGCTCGGCCGAGCGGGCGAGCAGCGGGTGCCGCGGCACGACGCGGACGGTGTAGCCGAAGGAGCCGCTGCGGTCGAGGACGATCTCGCCGGCGTAGGGCACGCGGCCGACCGCGTCGGCGGGCACGACCGCGCCCGACTCCTCCGCCACCTCGAGCTCGTGCAGGCGCACGTCGACGAGCGAGCCGTCCGCCGCGGTCGTGCCGGAGACGACCTGCACGGTGACGTCCTCCGGCGAGAGCTCGCCGAGGCGCACCCCCGCGCGCAGGGCGAGCCGGTCGCCGCGCTGGGGCACCGCGTCGATGCCGCCGGACTCCACGGAGGCGACCGCCACTCCCGGCCAGCCCGCGCGCACCCGCTGCTTCCACGCCGACAGCTCCTTGGCCGGCTCGAAGTGGTCGGCCGCGATCTCGCGCCCGGCCTCCGCGGCGGGCTGGTAGAGCGCCTCGACGTACTGGCGCACCATCCGCTCGGCCGACAGCTCCGGCGAGAGCGTCGCCAGCGTGTGGCGGATCGAGCGCACCCAGCGGCGCGGCACTCCGTCGTGGTCGCGCTCGTAGTAGCGCGGCACGACCTCGCTCTCGAGCAGCTCGTAGAGCGCATCCGCCTCGAGCGTGTCGCGCGACTCCGGGTCGAGGTCGCGGTCGGAGGACGGGATAGCCCAGCCGTTCTCGCCGTCGAAGTACTCGTTCCACCAGCCGTCGAGGATCGACAGGTTCAGCGAGCCGTTCAGCGCCGCCTTCATCCCGGAGGTGCCGCACGCCTCGAGCGGACGCAGCGGGTTGTTCAGCCAGACGTCGGTGCCCGGGTAGAGCAGCTGCGCCATCGCGATGTCGTAGTCGGGCAGGAAGACGATCCGCCGGCGCACGTCCGGCTCCTGCGCGAAGCGGACCAGCTTCTGGATCAGCCGCTTGCCCTCCTCGTCGGCGGGGTGCGACTTGCCGGCGATCACGATCTGGATCGGGTGCTCCGGGTGCGTCAGCAGCGCGCGCAGCCGCTCCGGGTCGTGCAGCATCAGCGTCAGCCGCTTGTAGGTGGGCACTCGCCGGGCGAAGCCGATGGTGAGCACGTCCGGGTCGAGCAGCTCGTCGAGCCAGGCCGGAGTGAGGCCGCCGGGGTTCTGCTCGCGCCAGGAGCGGGCGGCGCGCGCCCGGGCGTCGCGCACCAGCTGCTCGCGCATCGAGCGCCGCGCCTGCCAGAGCTCGCCGTCGCTCAGGGCGCCGGACGCCCAGTCGGCGCGGGTGGTGTCGTCGGTGCCGAGCCGGTCGCGGGCGAGACCCCGGAGGATCGGATCGGTCCAGGTCGCCGCGTGCACGCCGTTGGTGACCGAGCCGATCGGCACCTCCGCCGTGTCGAAGCCCGGCCAGAGACCGGAGAACATCGAGCGGCTGACCTCGCCGTGCAGCTTCGAGACGCCGTTGGAGCGCTGCGCCAGGCGGAGCCCCATGAACGCCATGTTGAAGACGTCGCTCGCGCCGCCCGTGGTCGACTCGGAGCCCAGCGCCAGCACGTCCTCGATCTGCACGCCCGGCAGCAGCTCGGTGGTGAAGTACTGCTCGATCATCCCGCGGTCGAAGCGGTCGATGCCCGCGGGCACCGGCGTGTGCGTGGTGAAGACGGTGCTCGCCCGGACGACCTGCAGCGCCTGGTCGAAGTCGAGACCCGAGCCGATCAGGCCGGAGATGCGCTCGAGCCCCTGGAAGCCCGCGTGCCCCTCGTTGGTGTGGAACACCTCCGGGAGCGGCGTGCCCGAGACCTCGGCCCACAGCTCGAGGGCGCGCACGCCGCCGATGCCCAGCAGCAGCTCCTGCAGGAGGCGGTGCTCGCCGCCGCCGCCGTAGAGCCGGTCGGTGACCGTCCGCAGAGCGTCCTCGTTCTCGCGGACGTCGGTGTCGAGCAGCAGCAGCGTCACCCGGCCCACCTCGGCCCGCCAGACCCGGGCGTAGAGCGCGCGTCCGTCCGGGAGGGCCAGCACGATCCGCGCCGCCGAGCCGTCGGCCAGCCGCACGATCCGCAGCGGCAGGCCGTCGGGGTCGAGCGAGGGGTAGGACTCGAGCTGCCAGCCGTCGGCGGAGAGGCCCTGGGAGAAGTAGCCCGAGCGGTAGAAGAGGCCGACGCCCGTCAGCGGCACGCCGAGGTCCGAGGACGCCTTGAGATGGTCGCCCGCGAGGATGCCCAGGCCGCCGGAGTACTGCGGGAGCGCCGCGGCGATGCCGAACTCGGGCGAGAAGTAGGCGATCGAGCGCGGCGCCGACTCCGGCAGCGACTGGTACCAGCGCGGCTCGGTGCGGTAGCGCTCGAGGTCGTCGCGGAGGCGCCAGGCGTCGTCGACGAAGCCCTGGTCGCGGGCCAGCTCGGCGAGGCGCTCGGGCGCGATCGCGCCGAGGAGCGCGGTCGGGTCGCCGCCGCTGCGCTGCCACAGCTCGGCGTCCGCCCGCTCGAACAGGCGCCGGGTCGGCTCGTGCCAGGCCCAGCGCAGATTGCCCGCCAGCTCGCCGAGCGCGGACAGCTCGGGCGGCAGGACCGACCGGACGGTGAAGCGGCGGATGGCCTTCACGGCACTCCTCGACTCTCTGCCGGTGCGACGACCGGCTGATCGCGGCGACTGCGGACCCCGGCGAGCACCCCCTGCGGACGGCCGGGGCGGTCGCGCTCGCACACTGTAGCGGAGAGCCCGCAGGCGCCGTCGGCCGTGGCGCAGGCCCTTTTGCACAGCGGCGCGCGCGTTCGCAACCGGCGTGCCAAAGGCATCGCCGGTCGCTACTGTCGTGACGTGGCTCAGACACCTTTCGGCAAGGCTTCGCACGGCAAGGACGCACGACGAGCGGCTCGGGGAGGTGCGGCCCGGGAGGAGACTCCCGCCGCGCAGACACCCCCGTCGCCCGAGGCGGCGGCACCGGATGCGCAGGATCGCACGGCACCGGCTCCGGCCGCGCAGGCGCAGGCGCCCGTGGCACCGGGGACGGCCGACACGGCGCCGGCTCCCGAGGCTGCGGCGGAGACCGCGGAGCAGTCCCCTCCGACCGGCTCCGGGTACCGGGTGCGCGCCGAGCGCATCCCGATCATCGACCCGCAGCCGCGGCTCGAGGACGACCGCTGGCCGGCGAAGGCCTTCGTCGGCGAGGTCGTCCCGTTCGCGGCGACCGCGTTCCGCGAGGGGCACGACCTGATCGGCGTCGACCTGCTGCTCACCTCCCCCGCCGGCACCGAGTCGGAGCACCGGATGGCGCTGATCGCCACCGGGACCGACCGCTACGGGCGCCTCGTCCTCCTCGACGACGAGGGCGACTGGACGTACCGCATCCGCGCTTTCGCCGACGATTGGGCGACCTGGCTGCACACCGCCGAGGTCAAGATCCCGGCCGGCCTGGACATCGCCGTCACCTTCGCGATCGGCGAGAGCCTCCTCCGCACCGCGGCGGGCGACGACTCCCGCTCCGAGGCCGAGCGCTCCCTGCTCTCCGATGCCGCCGCCACCGTGGCGGACGAGTCGCTCTCCCCCGAGGCGCGCCTCGCCGCGGCCGAGGATCCCGCCGTCCACGGCGCCTTCACCGCGCGCCCCGTGATGAGCCTCGCGAGCGTCTCCGAGCCGCGCACCGTGCACGTCGAGCGCACCCGCGCCGGCGTCGGCGCCTGGTACGAGTTCTTCCCCCGCTCCGAGGGCGCGGTCCGGAACGAGGACGGCACCGTCACCTCCGGCTCCTTCCGCACCGCGATCGACCGCCTCCCCGCCGTCGCGGCGATGGGCTTCGACGTGCTCTACCTGCCGCCGATCCACCCGATCGGCCGCAACTTCCGCAAGGGCCCGAACAACACGCTGAACGCCGGCCCGGGCGACCCCGGCTCGCCGTGGGCGATCGGCGCCCCCGAGGGCGGGCACGACGCGATCCACCCGGACCTCGGCACGGTCGAGGACTTCACCGCCTTCCACGACGCCGTCACCGCCGCGGGCCTCGAGCTCGCGCTCGATTTCGCGCTGCAGGCCTCGCCCGATCACCCCTGGGTGACCAGCCACCCGGAGTGGTTCACGACGCTGCCGGACGGCTCGATCGCCTACGCCGAGAACCCGCCGAAGAAGTACCAGGACATCTATCCGATCAACTTCGACAACGACCCCCAGGGCATCCGCCAGGAGGCGCTCCGCGTCCTGCGCTACTGGATCTCGCTCGGCGTGAAGATCTTCCGTGTCGACAACCCGCACACGAAGCCGCTCGACTTCTGGGAGTGGATCATCCACGAGGTCAACGCCGAGAACCCCGAGGTCGTCTTCCTCGCGGAGGCGTTCACCCGCCCGGCGATCATGCGGGCGCTCGGCAAGGTCGGCTTCCAGCAGTCGTACTCGTACTTCACCTGGCGCAACACCAAGGAGGAGCTCGAGGAGTTCTTCACGAGCATCTCGCACGAGACGGCCGACTACATGCGGCCGAACCTCTTCGTGAACACGCCCGACATCCTCACCGAGTACCTGCAGTACGGCGGCCGCTCGGCCTACAAGGTCCGCGCCGCGCTCGCCGCGACGGCCTCGCCGCTCTGGGGTGTCTACGCCGGCTACGAGCTGATCGAGAACGTCGCGCGCCCGGGCGCCGAGGAGAACATCGACAACGAGAAGTTCGAGTACAAGACGCGCGACTGGGCCGCGGCCGATGCCGCCGGGACCACGATCGCCCCGTACATCACCCGGCTCAACGAGATCCGCCGGGCGCACCCCGCGCTCGCCCAGCGCCGCAACCTGCAGGTGCACGGCAGCGACGACGACGCGATCCTCGTCTACTCCAAGCACCTGGACCGCGCGTTCACCGGCACCGGGAGCGACGACACCCTCCTGGTCGTCGTCAACACCGACCCGCACTCGGCGCGCGAGACGACGGTGCACATCGACCTGCCGGCCCTCGGCCTGGACTGGAGCGCGACCTACGAGGTCGAGGACCTGATCACCGGGGCCGTGTGGACCTGGGGCAGCGACAACTACGTGCGGCTCGACTCCTTCGTCGAGCCCGTGCACATCCTGAGCGTGAAGGCGGACGGACGATGACGGTTCCCGAGGACAAGGGCACGAGCCCGGCCGAGAGCACGGACGAGAGCACGGACGAGAGCAGGCGCGGGACGGGGCCGGCGCAGAACGTCGTCCCCGCCGAGGCCGGCAGCCCCGCCGACGCGGCGGGCGTCGAGCCGCGCGTGGAGACGGTCGTGACGACCGGCACGAGCTCGGCGACGACCACGGGCGCGCACGTCGCGGAGCCTGCGGCCGAGGAGCCGTCCGCAGCGCCCGAGCGGCTCACCCCGCCCGAGCCCGTCGCGCCGCCCGAGCGGCTGCTGCCGCCCGAGCCGGCCACGGCGTCCGCGACCCCCGCGCCGCTCACGCCGCCGGAGCCGACCGCTCCGTCCGCGACCCTCGAGCCGCTGACGCCGCCTGAGCCGACCGCCGCGGCCGGCGCACCGATCGCGGAGACGAGCGACTCCGACCCCGCCCCGGCGCCGGACGCCGAGGTCGACGCGCTCCCCGAGTTCCCCGAGTGGGTCCTCCAGCAGCTGGCGACCGGCAGCAACGCGCTTCCCCACGACGTCCTCGGGCAGCACCCGCTCCCCGGCGGCGGCGCGGTCGTCCGCGTCCGCCGGCCGCTCGCCGACGCCGTCACGGCCGTCCTGGCCGGCGGCGTCCGCGTCGAGCTCGAGCACCTGCACGACGGCCTCTGGCAGGGCGTCCACGACGAGGACCCGCAGGCGTACACCGTCGAGGCGCACTACGGCGACGGCTCCTCCTGGACCGCCGAGGACCCGTACCGCTTCTCGAAGACGGTCGGCGACTTCGACCTCTACCTGATCGGCGAGGGCCGTCACGAGCGGCTCTGGGAGGCGCTCGGCGCGCGGCACCGCGAGCACGAGGGTGTCTGGGGCACCTCGTTCGCCGTCTGGGCGCCGCACGCCCAGGCCGCCCGCGTCGTCGGCGACTTCAACGACTGGAGCGGCGAGGGCCACGCCCTGCGCAACCTCGGCGTCAACGGCGTCTGGGAGATCTTCGTCCCCGGCATCGAGCCCGGCGCCTCCTACAAGTTCGACCTGCTCTCGCGGGACGGCCGCTGGGTCCGCAAGGCCGACCCGATGGCCCGCGCGACGGAGGTGCCGCCGGCGACCGCCTCGCGCGTCCCCGTCTCGCACCACCAGTGGAGCGACTCCGGCTGGATGGAGCAGCGCGCGAGCGTCGACCCGCACACCCAGCCGATCAGCGTCTACGAGATGCACCTCGGCTCCTGGAAGCCCGGTCTCGGCTACCGCGACCTCGCCGATCCGCTGATCGAGTACGTCACCACGCTGGGCTTCACCCACGTCGAGTTCATGCCGCTCGCCGAGCACCCCTTCGGCGGCTCCTGGGGATACCAGGTCACCGGCTACTACGCCGCGTCGAGCCGCTTCGGCACCGCCGACGACCTCAAGTACCTGATCGACCGGCTGCACCAGGCCGGCATCGGCGTGCTCGTCGACTGGGTGCCCGGGCACTTCCCGAAGGACGACTTCGCGCTCGCCCGCTTCGACGGCGAGCCGCTCTACGAGCACCCGGACTGGCGCCGCGGCGAGCAGATGGACTGGGGCACCTACGTCTTCGACTTCGGGCACACCCAGGTCCGCAACTTCCTCGTGGCCAACGCGCTGTTCTGGCTCGAGGAGTTCCACGTCGACGGCCTGCGGGTCGACGCCGTGGCGTCGATGCTCTACCTCGACTACTCCCGCAAGGAGGGCGAGTGGCTGCCGAACCAGTTCGGCGGCCGCGAGAACCTCGAGGCGATCAGCTTCCTGCAGGAGGTGAACGCCACCGCCTACAAGCTCTACCCCGGCATCATGATGATCGCCGAGGAGTCGACCAGCTGGCCCGGCGTCACCCAGCCCACCGTCTCCGGCGGGCTCGGCTTCGGGCTCAAGTGGAACATGGGCTGGATGAACGACTCGCTGCGCTACATGGCGAACGACCCGCTGTGGCGCCAGTACCACCTGGGTGAGATCACCTTCTCCTTCGTCTACGCGTTCAGCGAGCAGTTCGTGCTGCCGATCAGCCACGACGAGGTCGTGCACGGCAAGGGCTCGCTGATCCAGAAGATGCCGGGCGACCACTGGCAGCAGCTGGCGAACGTGCGCGCCTACCTGGCGTTCATGTGGGCGCACCCGGGCAAGCAGCTGCTCTTCATGGGCCAGGAGTTCGGGCAGTACTCGGAGTGGTCCGAGGAGCGCGGGCTGGACTGGTGGATCCTCGACCAGCCGAGCCACCGCGGGCTGTGGAGCCTCGTCGGCGAGCTGAACCGGCTCTACCGCGAGGTCCCGTCGCTGAACGAGCTCGACAACGACCAGGCCGGCTTCGAGTGGATCGACGGCGGTGCCGCGGCGCCGAACGTGATCTCCTTCCTCCGCAAGGACAAGGCCGGCCGCGCGGTCGCGGTCATCGTCAACTTCTCCGGCTCGCCGGTGCACGGCTACCGCGTCGGCCTCCCCGAGGCCGGCCGCTGGGAGGAGCTGCTCAACACGGACGCCGAGATCTACGGCGGCTCCGGAGTCGGCAACTTCGGCGCGGTCGAGGCCCGCGACGAGCCCTGGGCGGGCCGCCCCGCCTCGGCCGAGCTGATCCTGCCCCCGCTCGGCGCGCTCTTCCTGCGCCACCTGGGCTGACCGGCACCACCCCACCCGGAGGCGGGCGGAGCGGACGCACACGCGTCCCTCCGCCCGCCTTCGTCGTCGTGCCGGTCGGGCGGCCCGCGCAGCGGACCGAGCCATGCTGATCGAGTAGCCCGCGCAGCGGGCGTATCGAGATCCACCGGCGTCGGAAGCCGAGTCTGCAGACCGCCCTGCAGAGGACGTGGGGTCTCGATACGCCCCTGCGGGGCTACTCGACCAGCATGCACGGACCCGCCGTCGACGGGAGATCGAACTCTCACCGAGATCGACAGTTGTTGCGTATGGGACCAGGCGCGGGATAGCGTCGAGCTAGAGATCGTTCTCCCGCCCGCGCGCGGGCATCACCGCGACTCCCCGATGAAGAGGACTCCCCCGTGAGAAGAAGAATCCTGACCGCGGCCGCCGCGGTCGCCACCGTCGCCCTCGCCCTGACCGGCTGCTCCTCGGGCGGTGGCGGCGGCGCGTCCGACGACCCGAACGCCGAGGTCCAGTTCTGGTCCTTCACCGGCATCCAGGCGAAGGACAACGTCAGCGAGTACCTGGCCAAGAAGCCCGACGCGAAGGTCAAGCTGACCGAGGTCGGCTCCTCGCAGGAGACCGCCACCGCCCTGACCGCCGCGCTCGCCGGCGGCAAGGTGCCGGACCTGGTCATGATCCAGGGCGACGACCTGCCCCGCTTCGTCGAGAACAGCGCCAACTTCCTCGACCTGCGCACCCTCGGCGGCGACGACCTCGACGCCTCCTCTCTGAAGTGGGCCGCCGACGCCGGCACCGCGCAGGACGGCTCGGTCGTCGGCATCCCGACCGACGTCGGCGGACTGAGCTTCGCCTACCGCGCCGACCTCTTCGAGCAGGCCGGCCTCCCGACCGACCCCGCCGAGGTCGCCGCGCTCTGGAGCGACTGGGACGGCTTCCTCGCGACCGGCGAGAAGTACACCGCCGCGACCGGCAAGCCGTTCGTCGACAACGTGGAGACCAGCGTCTTCTACTCGACCATCAACCAGGTGACCGAGAAGTACTACTCCCCCGACGGCGAGCTGGTCTACGACACCAACCCGCAGGTCGAGGACGCCTTCGACACCGCCGTGCAGGCGCACGACGCGGGCATCAGCGCCGGCATCGCCGCGTTCTCCTCGGGCTGGGGCCCCGGGCGCGCGAACGGCGCCTTCGCCGTGACCGTCGCTCCCTCGTGGATCCTGCAGGGCATCAAGACCGACGCCCCCGACACCGCCGGGAACTGGCGGGTCACCACGGTCCCCGGCGTCGGCGGCAACTGGGGCGGCAGCGTCATCGCCATCCCGGCCCGCGCCGAGCACCCCGAGGCCGCCTGGCAGTACATCGAGACGATGATGTCGGCCGAGGGCCAGGAGGACCACTTCGCCACCTCGGGCACCTTCCCGGCGGCGACCGACGCCCTCGAGAGCGAGAGCGTCCGCGCCTACACGGACCCGTTCTTCGGCGACTCGAAGATCGGCGACGTGATCGCCACCTCCGTCGAGCAGTTCCCGTCCTTCGTCAACGGGCCCGACACCGGCGTGATCGGCGCGGCGCTCTCCGGCGCCCTGGTCGAGCTGGAGTCCGGCAACGTCTCGTCGGCGGACGCCTTCTCCTCCGGACTCGACAGCGCACGCCAGGCCGTCGGCGGCTGACGCTCCCCCGATAGACGACGACGCCCCCGAGCCCTGCGGCCCGGGGGCGTCGTCGTTGAGCGGTGCGGATCGGCGACCTCCGGTCAGGCCTCGTCCCCGCGCGCCACCGCGGTGCGCCAGGTGTCGATGAGCACGACCGACCCGAGCATCACCAGCGCGAGCGCCACCGAGGCGAGCGTGTCGGTGAGCCAGTGGTAGCCGAGGTACAGGCGGGCGACGACCTGGCCGGCGATCATCCCGAGCGAGAGCGCGAAGCCGCCGATCGCCCAGACGGGCGAGGAGCGGCGCGACGCGAGCAGGAAGGTCGTGATCAGGAAGAAGTCGCAGACGCCGGTCACGTGGCCGGACGGGAAGGAGAACGTCCCGTCGGCCCCGAGCAGCATGTACTCCACGGGCGGCCGCATCCGCTGCACCAGGTACGCGGCGAGCTGGACGCTGAGCATCCCCGTGATCATCCCGCCCGCGAGCAGGAGCGGCCGCCAGAGGTGCCGGGCGAGCGCGATCCACAGCACGAGCACGCCGAGGATGATGATCGGCAGGAAGACCGGGCCGAACACCGTGGCCAGCGTGTCCATCACCACCGTCCCCTCCGCGAAGCGCTTCGCGCGGAACCACTCCGAGACCGCGGGATCGAGCGCCGCGAGGCCGGTGCCCGTCGCGACCTGCACGATCAGCGCGGCGAAGAGCACGAGCCCGACCGCCACCGAACCGCCTCCCGCGCGCATCAGGCGGCGGCGGGCGGGCTCCGTCATCTCCCGCTGCTCGACGAGGAATCGCTGGTGGAATCGGGCGCTCGGGGACAGGGCGGCGGTGCTCATCCGCTCACCCTAGGGTGCGGTGGCGAGCGCCCCGACCTCACTCCGCGGTCGGTGCTCAGCCGCCGATCCCCTGCCCGTGCGTCGCCCAGCTGGACGCGCGCATTGTCAAGAGCGGATAACCGCCCCCCGGATCGGGGACCATCGAGGGATGGCCACCAGCGGAGCACCCCTCGAGGGCCGGCACGTCCGATTCATCCGCTACACCCGCACCCGCGACGGCTGGACCAGCGAGACCGTGCACGGGCGCCTCGAGGGGCACACGCCGGCGATCTGGCAGCTGCGGGTCGTCGACGAGCTGCGCGAGCTGCCCCGGGACGAGTGGGCGCTCTACCGTCCCTGATTTGGCGCCCGCATCAGCGGCCGAGCGTGCGGCTCGGGTACTCGCCGAAGCGCGAGGCGTAGGCGGCGGAGAACCGGCCGAGGTGCCCGAAGCCCCAGCTGCGCGCCGTGCCGGCGACACTCGAGCGTGCCGGGTCGCCCAGGCGCAGGTCCGCGTGCACCCGGTCGAGGCGCACGTCCCGGACGTACTGCAGCGGCGTGGTGCCGAGCAGGCGCTGGAACGCGACCTGCAGCCCGCGCACGCTGAGGTGCGCGGCCGCGGCGATCTCGATCGGTCCGATCGGCAGATGCGCGTTCTCGTGCACGAACTCGACGGCGGAGCGCATCCCGGCGTTGCTCGGGGCGAGCAGGACCTCCGGGAGCGCCGCACCCTCGGGCGGGTACAGCTCCAGGAATGCGGCCGCCGCCCGGCGGGTCAGCCGGTCCCAGAGCAGCGACGTCACCCGGCCGGTGCGGATCGCCGTCGAGATCTCGCCGATCACCGCGTGCCACTGCGCCACGGGCTCCACGCCGTGGCGGTGCAGGTGGTCGAAGCGGAGCACGCCCGTGCGGCGGTAGCCGTGCTCGCGGGCGCTGCGGTCGACGTGCTCACGGCTCAGATGCACGAGCTTCTGGTCGTAGTCGGCGTAGGAGAAGACGAACGGTCGATGGGCCGGATTCAGGAGCGGCACACCACGCGTCACCGGCATCGCGTCCCGGTGGACGTCGACGATCCCCCTGCCCTCGACCAGCCACTGCACGACGTAGTCGCCGCCGGCCGGGTCCTCCCCGGTGGTCGCGCCGCGCATCTGCGAGGTGCGCAGCGTCATCACCGGGTCGCCGAGCGCCGCGTAGCGGAACGAGAACGGCTGCTCGGTGGCCGCCACCGACCACCCCGTCCCCGAGTAGAAGCCGCCGAGGACCTCTGAGGCGCGCTCGAGGTCGGTGCCGACCGCCTCGATGCGGATGCTCCCCCGATCCTCCCGTGCGGAGTCCGGAGCCCGATCAGTCGCCATGCGGCGCTCTCGTCCGCTCCGGCCCACCGGGCGGGTCGAGCACGGTCGCGAGCTGCTGCAGGGTCGAGAGCACGGACTCGACCACGGTGTCGTCGAGCTGCGCGACGAGCGCCGACGCCTCCCGGTCGGCAGCGCCGAACGCCTCGTCGATCGCCTCGCGACCGCGTGGAGTGAGGGCGAGCCACCGCCGTCGGCCGTCGGACTCGTCGTCGACGCGGTGCAGGTAGCCGGCCGCGACCAGCCGCTTGGCGGCCATCGACGCCGCAGCGCGAGTGACGTCGAGCCAGTCGGCGAGCTGGCCGAGGGTCACCGGGGAGCGGCCGGCCCGCGCCACGTACTGCAGGGCCGCGATGTCGGTCGCGCCGAGGCCGAGCTGCACTCGCCCTCGGGCGGTCAGCCGGCGCTGGGCGTCCTGCGCGTGCACGACCGCTTCCACGAGGCGCGCGGCCCGGTCGCCGCTCGGCTCGAACTGCAGGTGCTCCGCCACTGCTCCCCCTTCCGCCCGGGCCGATGCGCGGTAGCCGCCGCCGTGAGCGACCTCGCGGTGCGAGGAGTGCGCTGAGCGGACAACCGCGCAGGAAGGCGATACCGGCAAAAAAGTTACCTTGTCTGCGTCGATCCGACAATCCGATCCACCCGAGACCCCGGCAGACAGGACGACCATCATGGGACTTCTCCGCGGTCGATCCGCGCCGACGCGAAGCGATCCGCCGGATCGGCTGCCCGCGGGACCTCGCGTCGACTCCGAGCGCCGGGTGTCCACTCCTCACCCGGCACGCACCGCCACTGAGGCGCCCGACACGAGGCGGGACCGGTCGTCCTCGTCCGTGTTCCTCCCGCAGCGGCGAGCCCCCCGCGCTCATGTCACCGTTTCGGTGACACTGGTGGGAATGCTGTCACCGTCCCGCACTTCCCTGAGCCGTCGTCGTGCCGGTGGTGGCCCCCGTGCCTGAGGACTCGGTCGACGGCGTGTTCGTCTCCTGGGTGGAGTCCCTGCCCGACGTCACGGACGAGGAGGCGGCGGTCCTCCAGGCCGTCGGCTTCCTGAGCGCGAGCCTGCGGATCTCCGCCGACGTCGCCTTCCTCACGCTGCGCGCCGAGGCGGCGGCGAGCGGCCTCGACCTGTCGATCGTGGCCCGCGAGGTGCTCGTCCACCAGCGCAGCATCACCGCCCCCCGCTCCGAGAACTGCTCCTGCGGCTGAGCGCGACGCCCCGTCCGACCGCGGCCGACGCCGCCCAGAGCGCGGCCCCCCGCATGCTGATCGAGTAGCCCGCGAAGCGGGCGTATCGAGATCCACCACCGTCAGCAGGACGAGTCTGCAGACCCGCCCTGCTGGTGACGGCGGGTCTCGATACGCCCCTGCGGGGCTACTCGACCACCATGTGGCGCGAGTACTGAGGACGAGGTGCGGAGCACGAGCGCCGAAGACAGCGACTACTGAGCCGCTCGTCCCCGGAACCAGCCGAGTCCCTCAAGGCGATGGGCGAGAAACGCGTGCCAGCGTTTCTCGCGAGCCGTCGGCGACACGCTCTGCGAATCGCAACCACAGACCCAGCCGACCGCGGCGGGAGGAGCGCTCGCGCTCCTCCCGCAATTCAATACAGCAACCCCGTGAGCCGCGCTCGCGCCTTGTTCACGCGCGGGTCGGTCGTGCCGACGATCTCGAACAGCTCGAGCAGGCGGGCGCGGACGCTCGCCTTGCCGTCGACGTCGAGGCGCGGGTACATCGAGAGGAGGCGGTCGAAGGCGTCCTCCACGTGGCCGCCGGAGACGTCGAGGTCGGCGACGGCGAGCTGCGCATCGAGGTTCGCGGGCTCGGCGGCCGCGGTCGAGCGGATGTCGTCGAGGGTGCGGCCCTGGAGCCGCTGCAGCAGCTTCACCTGCGCGAGTCCGGCGACGGCGAGGTCGTCGCGGGGGTTCTGCGCGATGGCGGTCTCGTACTCGGTGATCGCGGCGGAGTAGTCGCCGCGGTCGATCGCGTCGTACGCCTCCTGGTGGTGCGGGGGCAGCGGCGCGGCCTCGGGCTCGGCGCCCGGCTCGGCACCGGCGGCGGCCGGGTCGACGGGAACGGTGCCCGTGACGCCCTGCTGCGCAGCGAGCTGGAGGACCTGCTCGAGCAGGTCGCGGAGCTGCTCCTCGGTGATGAGGCCGTTGAACATCGGCACCGGCCGGCCGGCGATCACGGCGGCGATCGTCGGGACCGACTGCACCTGGAACGCCTGCGCGAGCTGGGGGCTCGACTCGACGTCGACGCCGACCAGCACGAGGGCACCGGCGTAGGAGATCACGACCTTCTCGAGCAGCGCGGTCATGCTCAGGCTCTGGTCGGACCACGAGCCGCGCAGGTCGATGATCACGGGGACCCGCGAGGAAAGCTGGACGACCTGGTCGAACTCGGCGTCACCGGCCGAGAGCAGCAGCGGATTGGCGACGGGGGCACCCTGGGGGGCCTCACCGCCGCCCGCGGGTGCGGAGGGCGCGGCCGGCGGGGTGCGCCGGTTCACGAGGGTGGACAGGTCGACGGCACCGCGCAGGTTGCCGGGCAGCGGGGGCAGGGGGGTGCTCACGGCAGCTGCACCACCGAGACGAGTCCTTGGCTCCATCCGAGCATGACGATCTTCTCCTCCGATCCGACGGGCGGGACGTAGAACAGCAACTGATAACCGTAGGTGGTCGCGATGCCCGTGGTCGACTTGTCGATCCCGAGCAGGGTCTGCGAGGCGCCGGACGTCGACACGGTCGAGCCCTCGGCGGTCGGGCGGACCGTCGCGGTCTCGGCGATGCTCGCGGCGACGAGCGCGCCGGAGTCGTTGGTGGCGAGGGCGATGGTGTCCGAGGTCCCCGCCGCGTTGGTGAACTCGATCGAGGCGGTGTCCGGCAGCGCCTCGCGATCGGCGTTCTTCTTGTCGACGCCGACCTGGCCGCGGAGGGTGTCGCCGTCGCCCGAGAAGGTCCCGGCGTACTGGCTGGAGTCGCCGTTGGCGAGGATGTCCGCGTAGGCCGCGCCGACGTTCTCCGGAGCGAGCTTCATCAGCTTCGAGTCGGGGGCGACGATCGAGGTGCCGACCGTGACCGGCGCGACGTCGGGGATCCGCGCGTTGGCCTCGAGCGAGATCGCGTAGTCGACCTTGTAGTCGACGCGGGGGCTCGCCTGGCTCATCATCAGGGCGATCGGCGCCTGCGTGGCGTCGGCGGTGTTCTGCACGACCGCCGTGACCAGCCGCGGCCAGCTGTCGGTGTCCTGCGGGAGGACGAGGCTCACCGGCGACGCCGGGATCGCCTGCGGCGCGTCGATCGTGCCGCCCTTCGTCAGGACCTCGTAGTTCGTGGTGCGCTCGGTCAGTGCCTCGCCCTGGAAGCGCTCCGCGAGGATGTTCGCGTCGCGAGCGGCGTCGGCGGCGGCCGCGACCTCGGAGACCGAGGCCACGATCGCCTCCGCCTGCTGGGTGGTGACGACCGGGGTCGGCTCCTCGGCGACGGGCTCGGCGCCCGGGGTCGCGGTGGCGGACGCGGTCGGCGTCCCGGAGGCGCTCGCGGCGAGGTCGGGCCAGTAGTCGGAGCTGCAGCCGGCGAGCAGCACGGTCGCACCGAGCGCGATCGGGAGCACCAGCAGCCGGCGGCGCCGCGAGGGCTGAGCCGCCGCGAGGGAGGACTGGATGCCGGCGCGGGCGCGAGGCAGCCGGACGCCGCGCGGCACCTTGCCCTGCGGGCCCTTGCGGCGCGGTCCGTGCTGGCGGCGCAGGTGCAGGAACGCCCAGATGTAGAGGATCAGCCCGATCAGCAGGAACACGGCGCCTCCCAGCAGCAGCGGACCGGCCAGCGGCGTCGCGGTGTCGACCGGCCAGCTCACCCGGATGTCGCTCGCGGCCGGGGCGGTGCCGTCGGTGGCGACGATCAGCGAGACGTCCTCCGGCAGGTCGAGCGCGACGGTGATGCTGCCGGTGCCCTCGAACTGCTCGAGCCAGAGGTCGGAGTCACGGGGATCGACGACGGCGGCGTTCGCGTCCGACACGTCGGAGGCCAGCGTCAGCGCCGTCCCGGTCTCCTGCTCGGCGGACAGGCTGTCCGCGCCGTCCTCGCTGCTCGCGTAGTCGATGCGGTCGTAGTCGGAGCCGCCGACCCACCCCAGCACGTCGGTCGTCGGCGCGTACGCCATCACGAGGTCGCCCTCGCCCTCGACCGTGATCGTCTGCCGGCCGGGATTGGCGCCGAGCGTGCTGCCGTCGATGACGGCGTAGGGGGCGCCGGACTCGAGCGCGGTCTGCGCGGTGAGCGACTCCGGTGGAGCCCACACCGTCCGCTGGCCGATGCCGAGCGCGATGAGCGCCGCGGCGATGACGGTGGCGATGATGGCGAAGACGAACCGCACGAAAGAACTCCTCCTGCGTTGCCGGATCGGGGGGTGGCGGCCCGGGACGGCTCCGGTGACGGCCGGACCGGGGCGCGACGGCAACAGACAAAGACAGTCCAGGTTAGCGGATGGGCCGAGCCGAACCCAGGGATCGGCCGAGAGCCCCGATCCAGGGGCGCGCGGTGCGGGTGTCGGCCCGGGCCGCGAGGCACCCGCTGACTAAACTCCCTGGAGTGCCGCGACCCCACCGCGGCCGTGTTCCGGAGGAGACGACGTGGCAAGCGACGAGGCCGAATTCACCCAGGTGTTCCGGGGCTACGACCGGGACGAGGTCGACAAGGCCATCCAGGGTCTGCGCCGCGAGCTCATCCACGCCAACACCCAGGCCGCCGAGAGCGGTCGCGAGGCCAAGCGCCTCTCCTCCCGGATCGACGGGCTCGAGAAGGAGCTGCAGCAGGTCGGTGCGCCCACCTACGCGGGACTCGGCGCGAAGCTCGAGCACACCCTCCGGGTGGCCGAGGAGCAGTCGGAGCGCATCATCGCGCAGGCGGAGAACGACGCGTCCGCGCTGCGCCGCTCGACCCGCGACGACCGCGACGGCCTGCTGAAGGACGCGCGCGACGAGGCCGAGCGCCTCGTGACGGAGGCGCGCCGCCGCGCCGACCGCACCCGCGAGGAGTCCGAGGCGCAGGCCGCCGCGACGCTCGGCAAGGCCGCGGACGACCGCGACGTGATGACCCAGGACGCCGTCCGCGAGGCCGCCGCCATCCGCGGCACCGTCGCCACCGAGGCCGCCGAGACCCGCGCGACCGCGAAGCGCGAGGCCGCAGCGATCCGCTCCGAGGCCGGCCGCGAGGCCGCCGAGATGCGCGCCGTCGCCGCCCGCGAGGTCGAGGTGGCCCGCGCCGAGGCCGCCCGCCTGGCGCAGAGCAACGAGCTGCTGCGCGCGGAGGTCGCCTCCGAGGTCGACCGCCTGCGCGCCGCCGTCACCGCCGAGGTCGCCGAGGCCCGCGCCGCGATCGAGGCCGAGGTCCTGTCCGGCCGCGCCGACCTCGCCGCGGAGCTGGCCACCGGTCGCGCCGAGGGCGCCCGCGAGCTCGCCGATCTGCGCACCGCGCTCGCCCGCGACCGAGCCGACGCCGTCGCACTCCTGGACGCCGAGCTCGCCGCGCTGCGCTCCGCCGCCTCCGACGAGGCCGCCGCACTCTCGCGCGAGGTCGAGCAGGCCCGGATCGATCTCGTCGTGGAGCTCGCCGCCCGCCGCGAGGAGGCGGACCGCGACTACCTGCTCCGCCACCAGGAGGCGGTCGCCCAGACGCAGCGCTACCTCGACGAGTCCAACCTGCAGCTCGCCGACGCCATCCGCCGCGCGAACGACAAGCGCCTCGAGGCCGACGCGCTCCGCAGCGACGCCCTCGACGACGTCACGCGCCTGCGCCGCGAGGCGCAGGACGAGTCGGACGCGCTGCTCGACTCCGCGCGCGACCGCGCCCGCGAGATGATCGCCGACGCCGAGCGCCGCACCAGAGAGCTGCAGAACACGGCCGAGTCCCGTCTCGACGAGATCCGCACCGAGCGCGACGCGATCGCCGGCTACGTCACGGGCCTCCGCGGCTTGATCGGGCACATCGACGGCCTGTCGGACGACGACGACGACTCGAAGGACGACGACGGCGACTCGAAGGACAGCTCGAAGAGCCGCTGACCGGCGTGGGCGGGCTCAGCCGAGCTCGCCCGCCCACTCCGTCGGCAGCGGTGACGACTCCGGCGCCACCACCCGCACGATCTCGTCGAGCACGCGGCGCGTCTGCGCCTCGCCGACCCAGAGGTGCTTGCCGCCCTCGACGGCGACCAGCTCGAGCTGCGGGACCGAGGCGAACCGCTCGGCGGCCGCCTCCGGCCGCAGGTAGTCGTCGAACTCCGGGATGAGCGCGACCAGGGGCCGTCCGTCCTCGCCCCAGGCCGCGACCTCCTCGGCCGTCGCCCGGTGCAACGGCGGCGAGAGCAGGATCGCACCCTCGACCGGGTGCTCCCTCCCCCACTTCAGCGCCAGCTCGGTGCCGAAGGACCAGCCGACCAGCCAGGGGTGCGGCAGCCCGCGCTCGGCGACCAGCGCCATCGCCGCGGCGACGTCGGCCCGCTCGGCGGTGCCGCCGTCGAAGGCGCCCTCGCTCGTCCCGCGCGGCGAGCTCGTGCCACGGGTGTTGAAGCGGAGCACCGCCACCCCGGCCAGGGCGGGCAGCCGTGCGGCGGCCTTCCGCAGGATGTGCGAGTCCATGAAGCCGCCGTGCGTCGGCAGCGGGTGCAGGGTGACCAGCGTGGCGACCGGCTCGCCCTCGAGCGGCAGCGCCAGCTCGCCGACCAGCGTCAGCCCGTCGGCGGTGTGCAGCTCCACGTCCTCGCGGCGGGCGGGGAGGACGACGCCTCCGCGGATCTCGTGCGTCATCGTGCTCCTTCGATCCGCCAGCAGTGGGTGTGCCAGTGGCGACGACCGGCGAGGTCCGCGGCGTCGCCCAGTGCTCCGTCGCCGCGCCAGACGACGACGTGCGCGAGGCCGATGTCGATGGTCTGGCCGCAACCCGGGCAGAGGTAGTTCTTGACCGCGCGCGACGACGAGACGGGCTGGACGTTCCACTCCCGGCCGCGGCGCGTCTCGGTGCGGCGCCAGCCGGCGAGCATCTGCGAGAGGTCGCGCTGCTCGTCGTCGTCCTCGCGCCCGCGTCCGCGGGGTCGATTGCTGCGCGGCATTGCTCCAGTCTAGGAGCCGCCGCGCGAGCACTCGCTCGCAGCCGTCCCGCCCGGGCGGGTCAGTGCGAGGAGTCGTCCATCTCGAGCCGCGTCTCCTCGGCGTCGAGCATCAGCTGCGCCCGCCGCAGGATCCGCGAGGAGTAGACCCCTCGACCGCGCGCCTCCAGCAGTGCCTCGCGCTCGGCGCTGAGCACCGCCCGCCGCAGGTGCAGGTACTGCCCCTGCGGGCCCAGCGGGCCGTCGGCCTCGCGCTCCACCTGCTCCCACGCGACCTGCGAGCGGGTCAGCGTGTCCCGGCGGACCCGCTCCAGCACCCGCTCGCCGACGCTGCCGGCCGGCAGGTCCTCGACCGCCTCCGGCAGCGCCTGGATGCCGGTCGAGGCGACCTCGTCGAGCAGCGTGGCCAGCTCGCGGCGGTCGGCGTCGCCGTCGCTCCCCTGGATGCCCGTGACCCGGATGAGCGCCGGCAGCGTCGCCCCCTGCAGCAGGAGGGTGACCACCGCGACCGTGAAGGCGATCAGGATCAGCTGCGAGCGGTACGGCGTCTCCTCCGGCAGCGACTGCGCCGCCGCGAGCGTGACCACGCCGCGCATCCCGGACCAGGAGAGGATGACGCCGCCGCGCCAGCCGAACGCCTCGCTGGTCGTCGCCGCGAGGTCCGTCTCCCGCCGCTGGTACAGCCGCTCCGCCCGCTGCCGGCGGCGGACGAAACGCTCGTCGCTGCTGGCGCTGTTGCGCAGGCGCATCACCCCGACCGCGAGCCGGCGGTTGATCCGCTCCGCCCGCCGGCCCGAGCCGCGCAGCCAGAGCAGCAGCGGCCAGACGAAGAGGGTGCGCAGCACGATCAGGATCACGACCGTCGCGAGCCCGAGGAGGACCGCGGTGTCGACGCCGACGCCGCCCGGCTCGATGTCGCCGACGATCGCCTTGATCTCGGCGCCCATCAGGAGGAACACGCCGTTCTCCAGCAGGAACTGCGCCGTCCGCCAGTTGACGCGCTCGCTGATCCGCGACTGCGGGCTGAGGAACCGCGCGCTGTTGTGCCCGGTGTAGATGCCGGTGACGACCACCGCGAGGACACCCGAGGCGCCGAGCTCCTCCGCCGGGATGTAGGCGAGGAAGGGCACCGCGAACGAGACCGCGGTGTCCAGCACCGGGTCGCGCAGCTTCGAGCGCACGAAGACGGTCAGCACGCCCATCACCAGCCCGAGGACGACGGCCATCACGACCGAGTACACGAAGAGCACGCCGACCTCGCCGATGTCGATGGCGTCGCTCGAGACGGAGGCGCCCACCACCGCGGTCGCGGCCGTGGCGGCGCGCAGCAGCACGAGCGCCGACGCGTCGTTGACGAGGCTCTCGCCCTCGAGCACGGTCACGAGCCGGGGTGGCAGGCCGAGCTTCTTGCCGATCGAGGTGGCCGCGACCGCATCGGTCGGGCTGACCACGGCGCCGAGCGCGATGGCGGCCGGGAGGCTGAGGTCCGGCAGCAGCATGTAGAGGAAGAAGCCGACGACGAGCGCCGTGACGACGACGAGCAGCACCGACAGCCCGAAGATCGAGCGCAGATTCCGCCGGAAGTCGGCGAGCGGCACCTGGATCGCCGCGGAGTACAGCAGCGGAGGCAGGACCCCGGCGAGGATCAGCTCCGGCTCGACCTCGATCTCGGGGACGCCGGGGAGGTAGGACGCGCCGATGCCGATGACGACGAGCAGCAGCGGCGCCGCGACTCCGAGCCGGCTCGAGAAGCGCGCGACGGTGACGACGGTGATGATCCCGACGACTCCGAGCAGCGCGTAATCCACGCTCTCAGGCTATCGGGCGGACCGACCGCCCCGGGGACGGACGGCGGCGGCGATCAGTACCAGCCGACGCTCTCCGAGTGCGCCCAGGCGCCGCACGGCGAGCCGTAGCGACCGGAGATGTAGCCGAGACCCCAGGTGATCTGGGTGTTGGCGTTGGTCTGCCAGTCGCCGCCGACGGTCGCCATCTTGCTCCCGGGGAGCGCCTGCGGGATGCCGTAGGCACCGCTGGACTTGTTCTCGGCGTAGACGTTCCAGCCGGACTCGCGGTTCCACAGCAGCACGAGGCAGTCGTACTCGCTGTCGGCCCAGCCGCGCTGCACGATCTGGTCGTAGGCGAGGGCCTTTGCCGAGCCGGGGTCCGGGGCGGCCGAGCGGGCGACGGGCGCCGCGGCGGCCGACTCCTCCTCGTCGTCCTCGACGACGGCCTGCTTCGACTTCGTCGGAGTGGGGGTCGGCGTCGGAGTCGGCGTGGGGGTCGGCTTGGCCTGCGCGTCGAAGGTGTCGCGCTGGACGGTGCGCTCGACCGCCGCCTCGGCGACAACGAGGCGCTGGGCCGGGTCGCCGTTGAAGCGCTCCGGGGCCTGGTAGAAGGGCGACGCGACGGCGCCGCTGGACGGGTCGACCGCGCTGACGGCGACGAAGCCGATGGAGGCGGCGAAGGCGAGGAACGCCAGCGGGACACGGGTCCGGGACCGACGGGCCGCCGGGCGCTTCGAGGTCTCGACCGAGGATCGGGAGACGGGTGGCTGCGCGACGGACGTTCTCTGATGCATACCCACGATCACGAAAGCATAACGGAGGACCTCTCGATCCGCCAGTGCGGGGCCGACCGCTCAGCGCACCGCCAGCATCACGTCGACCACGGCGTCGAGCACGAGGTCCACCTGCGGCTCGGAGTAGCCGCCGCGCTGCGGGGCGAACGACACCGTCCGCACGTCGTCCACGGTCAGCACGGAGCCGTCCCGGAAGTAGCCGGAGACGCGGTCCGAGAAGGCGTCCACCTGGCGGATGTTGTAGCCGGTGGTCAGCACGCCGGCGCGGGTGAAGCGCTCACGCGCGGGCCGCGCCAGGCGGTTCACGATCTCCTGCGCCGTCTCGCGGGCATTCCGGAGCCAGGCCTCCTCGCCCTGCGCCGCGATCGCGTACTGGCGCTCGCGCACCGCGAAGGCGTCCTCGAGGCGCTCCAGCGCGGCGTCGACGTGCGGCGCCGAGTAGCCGCCCTTCTTCAGCGAGAAGGCGGTGTGCCGCAGATCCACCGCGCGCAGGTCGGCCGGACCGCCCGAGAGCTGGGCGTAGGCGTCCCTGGCCGAGGCGAGGAAGGAGTCGACCTCGTCCGTGTCGTAGCCGGGCCGGGACTCGCGCGCGCGGGGGAAGGGAGCGTTCATCCCGTCATTCTGCCAAGACGGCGGCCCGGTCCGGGAATCGGCGCGTCGACCGCGCCGCGAGGGGCCGGAGCCCGTGCGCTCGGCCACGGCCCGATCACCGCGCGCACGGTCAGTGCGCGAAGACGAAGTAGAGCACGTAGGCCGCGGCGGCCGACGGGAGGATCGAATCGAGCCGGTCGAGGAAGCCGCCGTGCCCAGGCAGCCACGAGCTCATGTCCTTGATGCCGATGTCGCGCTTGATCAGCGACTCGGCGAGATCGCCCAGCGTCGCCGTCAGGAGGACGACCGCGCCGAACACGGCGCCGACCCACCAGGGCTGGCCGAGCAGCAGGAGGGCGAGGAGAACGCCGACGACGACGCCCGCGACCGCCGCTCCCGCGAACCCCTCCCAGGTCTTCTTCGGGCTGATCCGCGGCGCCATCGGGTGCTTGCCCCAGGTGAGACCGCTGACGTAGGCGCCGGTGTCGACGACGATCACGAGGATCAGGAAGGACAGCGCCCAGAGCTGGCCGCCCTCCTCCGCGACGAGGCGGATCGCGAAGGCGCCGAGGAACGTGACGTAGATCTGCACGAACGCGCCGAGCCCGACGTCGAGCAGGAGCTCGCGACCGGTCGACCTTGTCCGGCGGAGGAGCTGCTCCCCCAGCCGCCAGAGGGCGACCAGCGCCGAGCCGCCCAGCACGGCGAACCAGGCGGCCTGCATCCCGCCGTAGTAGGCCGCCGGCACGGCGACCACGGCGACGACCCCGGTGGGGATGCGCGGGATGTCGCGGCCGGCGTGGCGCAGCGCGTTCGACAGCTCGAGCGCCGCCAGCAGCACCAACGCGCCGGCCAGCACCATGAAGAGCTCTTTGACGACCAGCAGGCTGACGACCATCGCGCCGCCGCCGATGAGGCCGATGACGGTCGCGGAGACGAGGTTCCGGCCCGAGCGCGCGGTGAGGCGCTCGTTGGTCGCCTCGAGCTGGGCACGGGTCGCCTCGAGCTGTCGCTCGACGTCGGCCCGGCCCTGCTGGGCCCGCGCGCGCAGGGCGTCGCGCGTGACCATGCGCGAACCCCGGGCGCCCGGAACGTGCGGCGCCGGAGCGTCGTCGCTGCTCTCGGGATCCTCGGGGTTCACGGGCACGGCACTACACCTCGAGCAGTTCGGATTCCTTGCGCTTGAGCGCCTCGTCGATGGCGTCCACGTGCTGCTTGGTCAGGGCCTCGAGCTCCTTCTCGCCGCGCGAGAGCTCGTCGTCGCCGATGTCGCCCTTGAGCGCGTCGAGGTCGCTCTTCGCGCTGCGGCGGATGTTGCGGACGGCGATCTTCGCGTCCTCCGCCTTGGTGCGCACGATCTTCACGAACTCCTTGCGGCGCTCGGCGGTGAGCTCGGGGAGGTTGATCCGGATGACTGAGCCGTCGTTCGTCGGGTTCGCGCCGAGGTTCGGCATGTCCCGGATGGCCTGCTCGATGTCGCGCAGGGCGCCCTTGTCGTACGGGGTGACCAGCAGCGTGCGCGCCTCGATGTTCTGCAGCGATGCGAGCTGCGAGAGCGGGGTGGGCGTGCCGTAGTAGCTCACCAGCACCTTCTGGAACAGGCCGGGGTTGGCCCGACCGGTGCGCACCGTGGAGAAGTCCTCCTTGGCGACTCCGACGGCCTTGTCCATCTTGACGGTCGCGTCGGCGAGTACATCCGAGATCACAGGGGGCTCCTTAAGAGAGGGAAGTGGTCAGTCTAGTTCGGGGCGGGGGCGCCTTAGTTGGAGACGAGGGTGCCGAGCCGGGTGCCCCGGATGGCGCGCGCGACGTTGCCGGCCGGCTCCATCCCGAAGACCTGCATCGGCATGCCGTTGTCCATGCAGAGGCTGAAGGCGGTCGAGTCGACGACCTTGAGACCGCGCTGCAGCGCCTCCTGGTAGGTGAGGGTGTCGAGCTTCTTCGCGTCCGGGTTGGTCCGCGGGTCGGCGTCGTAGACCCCGTCGACGCCGTTCTTCGCGACGAGCACGACGTCGGCGTGCGTCTCGAGCGCGCGCTGCGCGGCGACGGTGTCCGTGGAGAAGTAGGGCAGGCCCGCGCCCGCGCCGAAGATCACGACGCGGCCCTTCTCCATGTGCCGGATCGCCCGGCGGGGGATGTAGGGCTCGGCGACCTGCGTCATCGCGATCGCGGACTGCACGCGCGTCTCCGCGCCGGCCTGCTCGAGGAAGTCCTGCAGGGCGAGGGCGTTCATCACCGTGCCGAGCATGCCCATGTAGTCCGCGCGGCCGCGGTCCATGCCGCGCTGCGAGAGCTCGGCCCCGCGGAAGAAGTTGCCGCCGCCGACGACCACCGAGATCTCGACCTCGGTCGCGGCGTCGGCGATCTCGCGCGCCAGGGCGCTGATCACGTCCGGGTTCACCCCGAGAGTGCCGGCTCCGAACGCCTCCCCCGACAGCTTCAGCAGCACCCTGCGGCGCTTGCCCGTCGTCTTCGCATCCGTCTCCGTCATGGACGTTTCCTCCCGTAGACCCGTACAAACCTATCCCGCGCGGGGGACGCCCCGCGACCACGCCCGGGCGCCTCCCCCGGGCAGAGCGAAGGGAGTCCGGGTCGACTGAACGACCCGGACTCCCCTCGCTGTGCGTGCTACGCGCCGACCTTGAAGCGGGCGAAGCCCGACACGGTCAGACCGGCGTCCGCCACGACCTTGCTGATGGACAGCTTGTTGTCCTTGGCGTAGTCCTGGTCGAGCAGCGCGACCTGCTTGAAGTACGCGTTGACGCGACCCTCGATGATCTTCGGCAGGGCGGCCTCGGGCTTGCCCTCGCCGCGCGAGATCTCCTCGACGATGCGGCGCTCGTTGTCGACCTCCGACTGCGGCACGTCCTCGCGCGACAGGTAGGAGGGGTTGGCGAACGAGATGTGCTGCGCGATCGAACGCGCGGTGTCCGCGTCGTCTCCCGAGTAGCCCAGGACCACGCCGACCTGCGGGGGCAGGTCCTTGTTGGTCTTGTGCAGGTAGACGGCGAAGTGCTCGCCGGAGACGGTGGCGACGCGGCGGAGCTCGACCTTCTCGCCGAGGATCGCGGCCTCGTCGTTGATGAGGTCGGCGACGGTCTTGTCGCCGGCGGGGGCCGCGAGGGCCTCCTCGACGGTGGTGGCGCCGGCGGCGACGACCGCGTCCAGCACGCCCTCGGACAGGGCGATGAACTTGGTGCCCTTGGCGACGAAGTCGGTCTCGCAGGCGAGCTCGATCAGGGTGGCGACGCCGTCCTTCTCGGCGGCGGCGACGAGGCCCTCGCTCGTGGAGCGGTCGGCGCGCTTCGCGTTGCCCTTGGCGCCCTTGAGGCGGAGGATCTCGACCGCCTTGTCCAGGTCGCCGTCGGCCTCGACGAGCGCGTTCTTGGTGTCGACCATGCCGGTTCCGAGCTGCTCGCGCAGCGTCTTGACGTCAGCGAGGCTGAAATTAGCCATAGTTCTGCGAACTCCTCTGTTGTGTCCGGTCGGCGCGGTGCTTCGCGCACCCGCGCCCGCCAGGACGTCGTGGTCTGCCGGTCCCGCGGCGACGGGCCTCGGTGTCGAGGACTCCATCACGCCGGGGTGTCGGCGGTTCTGCTTCGTGGTGAACGTGCACCGAATGAGCGGGGGTCGGCCGGGCGCTCTCGCGACCCGTCCGACCCCCGGCTCAGTGCGGGTGTCAGACGGACGCGGGGGTCTCGTCGGTCGCGGACTCGGTGGTCGAGTCGGCCTCGGCGGGCGCCTCGGCCTCGGCGACGGCCTCGTCGGCGGTCGCGAGCTCGGCGTCGGCGACCTTCTCGGTCTCGGCGCCGGCCTGCTCGGCGGGCTCCTGGACGTCGGACGCCGGGGCGTCGGTCGCGGCGGCGTCGGTCGAGGCGGCGGAGTCGTCGCTCGTGGTGAGCAGCTCCTTCTCCCACTCGGCCAGCGGCTCGACGGCGGAGACGTTGCCCTCGGCCTCGGGCTTCTGGTGACGCTGGATGAGGCCCTCGGCGGCGGCGTCGGCGACGATGCGGGTGAGCAGGCTCACCGAGCGGATCGCGTCGTCGTTGCCCGGGATCGGGTACTGGACCTCGTCCGGGTCGCAGTTCGTGTCGAGGATGCCGATGACCGGGATGCCCAGCTTCTTGGCCTCGTCGATCGCGAGGTGCTCCTTCTTGGTGTCGACGACCCACAGGGCCGACGGCGTCTTCGAGAGGTTGCGGATGCCGCCGAGCGACTTGTGCAGCTTGTCGAGCTCCCGCTTCTTGATGAGGAGCTCCTTCTTCGTGAAGCCGCTCTTCGACGTGTCGTCGAAGTCGAGCTCCTCGAGCTCCTTCATGCGCGCGAGGCGCTTGGAGACCGTCTGGAAGTTGGTGAGGAGGCCACCGAGCCAGCGCTGGTTGACGTAGGGCTGGCCGACGCGGGTCGCCTGCTCGGAGATCGCGTTCTGCGCCTGCTTCTTCGTGCCGACGAAGAGGATGGTGCCGCCGTGGGCGACCGTCTCCTTGACGAAGTCGTAGGTCTTGTCGATGTAGGCCAGCGACTGCTGGAGGTCGATGATGTAGCTGCCCGAGCGCTCGGTCAGGATGAAGCGCTTCATCTTCGGGTTCCAGCGACGGGTCTGGTGCCCGAAGTGGACGCCGCTGTCGAGCAGCTGGCGCATGGTGACGACTGCCATGAGTCGTTCTCCTTCTCTGGGGCTCGGGCGCACGACGGCGCCGAACTCCCGTTCGGTTGTCCGCGACGGCCGGTCGGCACGTCGCCCTGGCGCCCGGCGCGCTCCCGCCCTCCTCGCACTGGGCGAAGGGGACCGTGGGGAGCGTTGGCCGAATGGGCGCGCGTAGTCACCCCGACGAGCGAGGTGCTCCGAGAAGACTAGCACCAGGACGGCCGCCTCCCCCGCGGGTGACTGCCCGCGCGTCCGCCGCCCGGCTGCCGACCACCTCCGGCACGCGGAGACGCCTCCGGCACGCGGAAACCGCCCGATTCGACGAGCCAGAGCCGAGATCACGAGCCCGGGGTCCCGCTGCTCACCTCCGGCACGCAGAAACACCTCCGGCACGCGGAGAATCTCCGATCCGACGAGCCCGAGCCGAAATCGCGAGCCCGGGGCTCCACCACCCACGTTCGGCAGGTGAGTACACCTCCGGCACTCGGAAGCCGCCCGATCCCACGAGCCCGGACCGAAACCTCGGGCCCGACGTCCCGCCGCGCGGCTCCGGCACGCAGAAACACCTCCGGCACGCAGGAACCACTCGATCTGACGAGCCCGACCCGCAATCACGTGCCCGAAGTCCGCCGCGCAGCTCAGCCACGCGGCTCCGGCACGCGGAAACGCCTCCGGCACGCAGAACCGCTGGGATTCCACGAGCCGGAGGCGTTCTCGCGAGCCGGAGCTCGGAGCAAGGCGAGGCCGTGCGCTACTTGCGCGCCGACTTCATCACGGTGCGGATGTGCAGGGTGTCCATCTCCTCCAGCGAGCGGCCCTTGGTCTCGGGCACGAACAGGAAGACGAAGAAGAACGAGATGAGGGCGAACGCCGCGTACAGGCCGTAGGCGAGGGTCAGCGAGACGTCCTGCGACAGGATCGGGAACGTCACCGTGATCGCGAAGTTGGCGATCCACTGCGCCGAGGCGGCGAGGCCCAGGGCGGCGGCGCGGATCCGGTTCGGGAAGATCTCGCCGAGCAGCACCCAGACCAGCGGGCCCCAGGTCGCGCCGAAGAAGACCACGAAGGCGTTGGCCGAGACGAGGGCGATCGGGCCCCAGGCACCGGGCAGCGAGACGTCCTCGCCGCTGATCGTCGACTGACTGAACGCGAGCGCCATCAGTCCGAGCGAGATCGCCATGCCGGCGGAGCCGACGAGCAGCAGCGGCTTCCGGCCGACCTTATCGACCAGGAAGATCGCGACGAAGGTGACCACGACGTTCACGACCGAGGTGAAGACCGAGATGGCGAACGAGTTCGACTCGTCGAAGCCGACCGCGCTCCAGAGCGAGGTCGAGTAGTAGAAGATCACGTTGATGCCGACGAACTGCTGGAACACCGAGAGCAGGATGCCGACCCAGACCACCGGCAGCAGGCCGAGCGCCGGACCGCGCAGGCTCGAGCGCTGGGCGTTCTCGGCGTCCTCGTCGATCTTCTTCTGGATGTCGGCCAGTGCCTCGTCCACCTCGTCGCGCGGGGTGACCGTCGCGAGGACCTTGCGCGCGTCCTGCGAGCGACCCCGCGTGGCGAGGTAGCGCGGCGACTCCGGCAGCGTCAGGGCGAGGAGGCCGTAGATCACGGCGGGGACGGCGCAGGCGATGAACATCCAGCGCCAGGCCGCGACGCCGAACCAGTACGGCTCGGACGCGCCGCCCGCGCCCTCGGCGATGACGGTGTCCGAGAGCAGCGCGGCGAAGATGCCGAGCGTGATCGCGAGCTGCTGCAGCGACGCGAGCGCACCGCGGATCGCCTTGGGCGCGATCTCGGAGATGTAGGTGGGGGCGATCACCGAGGCGATGCCGATGCCCAGGCCGCCGACGACGCGCCAGAGGACGAGGTCCCACACGGCGAAGGCCGCGCCTGCGCCGATCGAGGAGATGAAGAAGAGGCCTGCGCCGAGCAGCATGACCTTGATGCGGCCCCAGCGGTCCGCGAGGCGACCGGCCAGATAGGCGCCGACCGCGCAGCCGAGGAGGGCCGACGCGACGGCGAAGCCGATCAGCGCGGCCGACAGCTCGAACTCGCCCTGCACCGCCTCGACGGCTCCGTTGACCACGGACGAGTCGAAGCCGAAGAGGAAGCCGCCGACCGCCGCCGCGATGGCGAGACCGATCACCTTCCTCTTCAGTTTCGCCGCCGAGGGGTTCGGGATGGTGTCAGATCGTCCGCTGGTCATGGTCGTCTCCGATTCTCGCCGCCGGTGGGTGCGGTGTCTCCGCGCCCGCTCCGGATCACAGGCACGTTACTCCCGCCTGCCAATCCGCCGGGACGGGTTGCGGAGCGCTGCTTTCGCAGTCGCTCCTCCACAGGCGGCGTCCTCCGGTGCTTCTCCCCCGGTCGGGCCGCGAGTCGCCCGCGCCTCTGCGCTGTCGGCGAGGGTGTCCGCATGGTTGCTCCTCTCCTCCTCCGCCCGGGCGTGTTCCTGGTGCTCGCCCTGCTCGGTCCGATGCTCTGGACCCCGCCGGTGGACGGCTTCCCCGTCGTCGAGCCGTGGCGGGCGCCCGCGCATCGCTACGCCGCGGGGCATCGCGGGATCGACCTCGCTGCCACGGCGGGTTCTCCGGTGCGGGCCGTCGCGGACGGGCGGGTGTCCTTCGCGGGGCGGGTGGTCGACAGGAGCGTGGTCAGCATCGCGCACGCCGACGGGCTGGTGTCGAGCGTGGAGCCGGTGGAGCCGTCCGTCGCGGAGGGTCAGGAGGTCCGCGCCGGGGACGTCATCGGCTCGGTGGGCTCGGGCGGGCACTGCGACGGCTCGTGCATGCACCTCGGGGTGCGCGAGGACGGGGAGTACGTGAACCCGATGCGGTTCTTCGGCGGGATCCCGCGGGCGGTGCTGCTGCCGATGGACGGAGTGGCCGCAGGAGCGGTCGCCGATCCGGAGCAGGCGGTGGTGACGGCGGCGCGCTCAGGCGCGCGGGTGGGCGAGGCGGTAGGCCTCGCGGATCCGCTCGGTCGAGACGTGGGTGTAGATCTGCGTGGTGCCGAGGCTCGCGTGGCCGAGCAGCTCCTGGACGGCGCGGAGGTCCGCTCCCCCGTCGAGCAGGTGCGTCGCCGCGGTGTGACGGAGGGTGTGCGGGCCGGACGGGCCGGAGCCCTGGCCGCCGTCGAGGAGCCGGGCGACGACGCCGTAGACGGTGCGCGGGGTGAGGCGGGCGCCGCGACGGCCGAGGAGGAGGGCCGGGGTGCTCGTCCCGGTCGCGCTGGACTCCGCGTCCGGGAGCAGCTGCGGGCGGGCCTTCTCCAGGTAGGCGATGAGCGCCTCCTTCGCGGGCACGCCGAACGGTACGACGCGCTGCTTGCTTCCCTTGCCGGTGACGAGCACGGTGAGCCGGCTCAGGTCGAGGTCGCCGATGTCGATCGCGACGAGCTCGGAGACGCGGATGCCGGACGCGTAGAGGAGCTCGATGATCGCGAGGTCGCGCAGGGCCACCGGGTCCTCGGTCGCCCCGCGCGCCGCGACCACGTCGATCAGGTGCTCGGTCTGCGGCTCGGTGAGCACGCGCGGCAGCGGGCGCCCGCCCTTCGGCGTGCGCAGGCGCGCGGCGACGTCGATCGGCAGGCGCTCGGAGCGCTGCGCCCAGGACGAGAAGGAGCGGACGGCCGCAGTCCGCCGGGCGAGCGTCGCGCGGGCGACGCCGGTCTGCGACTCGTGCCAGAGCCAGTCACGGAGCAGCTCGAGGTCGAGCTGGGCGAGCATCGGCTGCTTCCGGCTCGCGGCGAAGTCGATCAGCGTCGAGAGGTCGGCGCGGTAGCCGCGGGCCGTGGCGGGTGAGAGGGAGCGCTCGTCGAGGACGTAGCGGAGGAAGTCCTCCACGGCCGCCGCGAGCGGCTCGCCACGCGGGGGCAGGCCTGCGGGAGGAGTGTCAGCCATCGGTGCCCGGCATCCGCGACCACAGGTCGATGCGGCCCTGCTCGTCGAGGCTCTCGAGCTTCTCGATCAGGTCCGTGCCGAAGCGGGTGGCGATCGGCGCCGTCGCGCTGGGGACGAGCGAGGTGACGACGGTCTCAGGGTGCACATGGACGAGCGAGAAGCTCTGCGCGCCGTCGATGCCGGCGAGCTCGCGCTCCGGAGCGCCGAGGTCCATCGTGTAGCTGGTCGCTCCGGCGACGAAGACCGGGACGCCGGCGAAGGTCGCGGCCGTCGGATAGTGCAGGTGCCCGCCGAGGATCGCGCGCACGTCGGTCCCGCGCACCACCTCCTCCAGCCGGTCCATTCCGCGGAGCTCGAGCACGGTCATCGCGCCGAGCGGCGTCGGCAGCGGCGGGTGGTGCAGCGCGAGGATCGTGCCGAGTGGAGCAGGCGTCGCGAGCTCGGCTCGGAGCGCCTCGAGCTGCTCGCCGGTGAGCGCGCCGTGGTGGTAGCCCGGCACCGCGCTGTCGAGCGCGATGAGCCGCAGCCCGCCGAGGTCGACGACCTGGTCGATCGGGGTATCGATCGGCGCATCACCCGCCTCCTGGTCGAGGAGCACCCGGCGGAACGCACCGCGCTCGTCGTGGTTGCCCATTACCCAGACGATCGGGCAGTCGAAGCGCTCGCCCACGGGATCGAGGACGTCCCTGACCCGCCGGTAGGCGTCCTCCTCACCGCGATCGGCGACGTCCCCCGTGACGACGATCGCGTCGAGCCGACCGCCGCGCTCGACGAGCCGCGCGACGGCCTGCTCGAGCCGGGAGACGGTGTCGACGCGCCCGTAGAGCGGAGCGCCCTCCGCGAGGAAGTGCGTGTCGCTGAGGTGCGCGAGCACCCGGTCGGCGGCCCGGAAGTACCCGAGCTGCGGATGCTCCGGCTGCGTCCTCGTCGTCGTCTCGTCACCCATGCGGCTCCCCTCGCTGCTTGATCGACAGCGTAGGGCGCACCGCCGACAGCGCCGGCAGCGAACGGCGGCGGTCGGTTCGAGCGGCGGCTCCCCCAAGGCGTGAACTCGTGTGGCCGACCGTCGTCGCGCTGCCGTGGACGGCGACCGCGACGCCGATCGGCGCCGCTGATCCTCACGCGGCTGCCCGCCACCTCCCCTCCGCGTCGCGCTGGACGAGCCCGCCCGCGAGGCAGGTCCCGAGGACGTCGAGGGTCTCGGGAACGGACAGACCGGAGCGCTGAGCGAGCAGCTCCGTCTCGTGCGCGCCCTCCGCTCGAAGGACGTCGAGGACGCGCGCGGCCGTTCGCGTGACGTCCGGCGCGGTGGCGAGCACCGCGGACATGCCGAGCAGCTCGACGACCTCCGGAGCCGACGTCACGCAGGTCGCGGCGTACTCCCGGAGGAGCCGATGGCAGCCCGCCGACGAGGCGCTCGTCACCGGGCCGGGTACCGCGCCGAGCGGCCTTCCGAGCGCCGCCGCGTGGCCGGCGGTGTTCAACGACCCGGAGCGGGCTCCCGCCTCCACGACGACCGTGGCAGCGGTCGACGCGGCGATCAGCCTGTTGCGCTGCAGGAAGCGCCAGCGCGTCGGAGTGGTGCCCGGCGGCACCTCCGTCACCACCGAGCAGCCGGGCGTCGCGATGACGCGGTGCAGGAGGTCGGTGTGCGCCGTCGGGTACAGCCGGTCCGAACCACCGGCGAGGAAGGCGACCGTGCGCCCGCCCGCACCGAGTGCCGCCTTGTGCGCGACCGCATCGATACCGAAGGCGGCACCGGACACGATGAGGACGCCGCGCTCGGCGGTGCCGGCGGCGAGGTCCGCGGCGACGTGCTCGCCGTAGCCGGTCGCCGCGCGGGCCCCGACGACGGCCAGCCGATGCGGAGCGGCGAGGGCGAGCGGATCGCCGCGGCTCCAGAGCACGAACGGCGCGTGCTCCCCCAGGTCGGCGAGCGGCTGCGGCCAGCCGTCGCAGCCCGGCAGCAGCAGTCGTGCGTCGAGACGGTGCGCGATCTCCAGGCGGCGGAGGAGCAGGGCCCTGTCGACCCGGGCGCGCCAGCGCGCCAGACCTGCGGCGAGGACCCGCGTTCCGCTGCGGGAGTCGTCCCCGTCGCTCTCTCCGTCGCCTGTCGAGTCGAACGAGTTCTCGGAGCGGCCGGTCTCCGCGGCAGCGTCATCCGCGCATCCGGTCCCCCTCCGGCGCACGTCTGCTGCCGACTCCGCGAGGATCTCCCCCGCCGACGCCGTCCCCACGACATGGGCGAGCGCGCCGCCTGCACCGAATCGCTCGATCAGCGTCCCGGCCACCGCATCGCCCGGTTCGGCGAGCGAGGACCACGCCGCGCGCGCGAGCGCCTCCACCGGATCGGACTCGCTGTCCTCGGGAAGCAGCCGCCGTGCAAGGCGCGTCTCGGTCCGGTCGAAGAGCTCGGCGACGGCCGTCACGAGCCCGCTCCCCGCAGAATCAGTGCGCGGGCGAGGTGGCTCGCAGCGGGGCGGTCGATCTCGTCGAGGTCGGCGAGCGTCCAGGCGAGGCGCAGCACGCGGTCGTAGCCGCGCATCGTCACCAGCCCGCGCTCCAGGGCCAGGTCGAGGGTGCCCGACTCCCGGGCGGTCGGGCGCTGCGGGGTCGCGCGGAGCCACGCGCCGTCGACCTCGGCGTTCACCGACCACGGGGTGCCTGCCAAGCGCGCCCGAGCGCGGGCCCGCGCGGCGACCACCCGAGCGCGAGCCTGCGCCGTCGAAAGCCCAGGCTCGTCGCGACGGACGGCGAGCTGTGCCGCCCCGATGCGCCGTACGGTCAGCCGGATGTCGACGCGGTCGAGCAGCGGACCGCTCAGCCGCGCCAGGTAGCGCCGCCGCACCGGCGGCGAGCACGAGCAGATCTCACCCCGGATGCCGTGGCGCCCGCAGGGGCACGGATTCGCCGCGAGCACGAGCTGCACGCGGGCCGGGAACTCCGCCATGACGTTCGCACGGTGGATGCGGATCACGCCCGACTCGAGCGGCTGCCGCAGCGCGTCGAGGGCAACCGCGGAGAACTCCGGAGCCTCAGCAAGGAATGGAAAGTACACCCCAGTGGGGTCTTAGCCTAAACGTGTACGCCTTCAAACCCGAAGAAGTGCTTCCGTTGACCGAAACAATGGTTAGCGGGTAGGGCTCAGCTGCCAGCCTCTGATCTCGCACTGCGCGTCCTCGTTGTTGCCAGCCGCGAGCACTGTGCCGTCAGATCGAAGGCCGAGCGTGTGGGTGGAACCCGCGGACACAGCCACCATGTCACGCCACGCGGCGACGTCGCATTGCCCGCGACTATTGTCGCCGGACGCGAGGACTCGTCCACCTTCTCGCACGGCAACCGTATGAAAGCTGCCCGCCGATATGGCCGTCACGTCACGCCAGGTTGACGTTTCCTCAACACCTGCCGTCGCGTCGCCGGTCGCGAGCACCCGTCCGTCCCGGGTGAGGCCGATCGTGTGGAGGTAGCCCGCAGCCACCGCGCAGAGGTCGCGCCATTCGACAACTGCGCACTGCCCTCGGCGGTTGTTTCCCGCAGCGGCGGCGGTACCGTCGGCTCGGAGGCCGATGGAGTGCCAGTCGCCAGCCGCAGCGGCAACCATTCCGCGCCACTCTTCGACGTTGTTCGCTCCCTCGTTCCGGCGGCCGGCCGCAAGTGCTGTGCCATCTGCACGGATGGCGAGAGTGCGCCGCCAGCCGGCGGCGATATTCACGACGTCGGTCCAGTCGTCGACGTCACACTGCCCCTCGTTGTTCCACCCAGCCGCGAGCACCGTGCCGTCTCTGCGCAGTCCAACCGTATGCGAACGCCCAGTGTTCGAGGCCGTGTGCACATTGCCCGCTGCCACCGCGATGATCTCAGTCCAAGCGTCCACGCGACGCTCTTCCGAATTCGGCCGGCCCGTGGTGAGCGCTGAACCGGACCCGGTGACGCCAACCGAGTGCCGGCGGCCGGCGGCGATGTGTGCGCGAGGATTCAGCGATGCCATCTTTGCATCGTCTCAGGAGTTGCGCCCGACACTCAGCCCCGCAGCGGTTGTGCTCGCTGTTTCTGCGGCCCGCGTAGTTGGGCGATCGGCGACTACGGATGGGTTCCAGGATAAGTCGTCTCGCGAAGTTGCGGCAATGGCGTCCACCCCGACAAGAGCCTCTGAGCGAATGAAGGAACATCCCTACTAACCAGCCCAGCCGCTCTTGGAACGCTCGCGGTGGGTTGATGCACGCGCCACGCCGATTCCGGGCAGGGCACGAAAGGACACTGCGACGTGAGCTTGGACCGCGACCTATGTGGAGCTCAGCTGGTGCTTGATCCTGCCGGCCTCATCTGAACCATCACTTCATAGGCGCTTCGAGCGGCTCATCGAGCTAGCTCGGCCGGAGTTCGACAATGTGGCGGGCGTCCGCCGTAGAGTATTTCCCAATACGAACGCACGTTCGCATGCGTCGTTTTCGCTCCGGCGCGAAACCGCCGTCCACCGGTGCCAACGACGCCATGCAGGAGCCTCCCGATGAAGATCAAGACCCTCTACGTCCGGTTCTACAAATCGTTCAACTACGACTACCTCCGCAAGAGCCACCCGAAGGCCGTACCTGACGAGTGGGACCGACTACCAGAGTCCGGGTTGTTCTACCCGTTCGTGCGCGTCACCATGGAGCCCGGGATCACGACGGTCGTCGGCGCGAACGAGTCCGGGAAGAGCCAATTGCTCGGCGCCATCAAGTGCCTACTGACCGGTGAGGACATCGAGCGCCGTGACTTCTGCCGCTACTCGCAGTTCTTCACCGTCGGAGGCGAGATGAAGAAGCCGGAGTTCGGCGGCGAGTTCACCGACCTCAGCGACGAGCAGGTCACCGCGGTCCGGTCGATCGCGGGACTAGGTGAGTCCGTCAAGATCGAAATGTTCCACTTCTTTCGCATGAACACCGGTGCCGTCGTTTACGTGAAGAACGGGACTGACTGGACTGAGATGAAGGTCAAAGCCGCCGAGATCAAGTCGCTGGGCCTACCGACGTTCTTCCTGATTGACGCGAACACGCCGTTGCCAGACAGCGTCCCGCTGGCCTACTTGACCGCCACGGACAAGGCGAAGAAGGCGCGACCGCGCAAGAAGATGCTCCGCTGGATCGAGAACATGATCACGAACCCCGACTGGTTCGGCAGCAAGGAGACGATCGACAAGGCGACGCCGCAACTCATCGAGAACTACGCCGCGTTCAACGCGGTCGACGAGGTCGACGACGAGCACCTAATGAAGCGCCTCGAACTGGCCGAGAAGTTGCTCGTTCAGGTCGCAGGCATCGGCAAGGACGCGTTCGAGCAACTGAAGACAGCCGTGAGGAACCATGACGGCTATGCCAACGGCATCGTGAAGAAGATGAACGAGGACCTGGCAAAGGCGCTGAACTTCCCCAAGTGGTGGTCCCAGGACTCCGAGTTCTCGTTGACACTAACCCTGCGCGACTTCGACCTGGTCTTCACGGTCCGGGACCGCACCGGCAGCGAGTACGCGTTCAGCGAACGCAGCGGTGGGATGAGTTACTTCCTGTCCTACTTCGTTCAGTACCTCTCACACGTCCCGACCGGCGGGCAGGAAACATTGCTGATGGACGAGCCGGACGCGTACCTATCGATGCTCGGCCAGCAGGACCTGTTGCGGATTTTCGACTCGTTCGCTTGGCCGGAGGACAAGTCGGTGCGGCAGATCCAGGTCGTCTACGTGACGCACTCGCCGTTCCTGATCGACAAGAACCACAGCGAACGGATCCGCGTCCTTGAAAAGGGTGACGGCGAGGAAGGCACCCGCCTGGTCGCGAACGCGGGCCGCAACCACTACGAGCCGCTCCGTTCCGCCTTCGGCGCTTTCGTTGCCGAGACAACCTTCATCAGCAACTGCAACCTGATGCTCGAAGGTCAGGCGGACCAGGTGCTGCTCGCAGGCATCAGTTCACTGGCCCGCCGGTCCGGAAGCACTGGATCGACGCTGAATCTGAACAGCTTGTCCTTGGTCCCATCTGGCTCGGCCGAGCACATCCCGTACATGGTCTACCTAGCCCGGGGCCGCGACGTTGACACTCCGGCTGTCGTGGTCCTGCTCGACGGCGATGGCGAGGCTGACGGCATCCGCGAAGAGCTAAAGAAGGGCTACCGCGACAAGAAGTACGTCGACGATGAGTTCGTGATCCAGTCCAGCGACATCGACGTCAACGATGTGACAGTGGCAACCGACGCTATTCGCGAAATCGAGGACCTAATCCCGGTCGACCTGGTCATCATGGCGATCCGGCACTACGCCGCCGAGGTCCTATCGCCCCAAGAGGCCGCCGAGGTCGCCGCGGCTGTCACGGCCGTGCCCGTTGCGGCGGGCCAGAAGGTTTTCAAAGCAGCCGAAGCGGCGTGCAGGGCGGCCGGTACGAAATTGCGGCTCGACAAGGTCGGATTCGCGCGAGCGGTCCTGCACTGCTTGGAGCACGAAGCGAATCAGGACCTTAAGGCACTTACCACCGCGAATTTCGAGCAGTTGTTCACTCGCATCGATAAGGCGCAACGCCAGGCCGTCCGCTCAAATGGTCGTGAGCGCGTTCGCAAGACGCTGACCCGTCACAAGGACGCGTTCTTGCGAGATCACCAGGCGTCGGCATTGCGCCGCGATGTAGAGGGTCTGCTCGAAGACATAGAGCACCAGCTGACGGAGGTCACTGACGAGACCGAGCGCGTCCGCAAGGACATGCGTCTGATTCGCAGGGATTTCGATCTAGCCGCGGAGCCCGGCTCGGTTGTCGAGAACTACGACGACTTCAAGGAACGACTCGAAGCGCTCCCCTACGGGGGAGTGCAGGCGGTTCAGGCCTCCTAATCGGTGCCGGCATCCACACGATTACCCAGTTGTCTCAGGATCGTCCTGACGAACGGAAGAGACACTCGTGGTGCCAGGCATCATGTAGTGCCGGACTTTCATCTCGCGCATGACGGACGTATCAGACCCCTATTTGGGACGCCCGTCGGGCCCCCTTGACCCCCAGGTGCCAAGACAGTGCCATCGAGGCCAACACTCGCGTGATTCCGGACCTCAGATCATGCAGAGCACGTCGCGAGATGCATGGTTTGCATGATTCTGGTCCCCCTCTGGTCCCCCGAGAATCCGAACTTCGCGCGTCCAAACCATCGAGCAAGGTATCCGGCGCGGCATCAGCGATTCCCTCACCAGGCAGCCGAAGCGTGGGCTCTGTGCATGATGTAGACAAGGTTGCGTAAGGTTGAATGACTTGACGTAGGATGGGGAACCATGAGCAATGAGTACGACGACTATCTGACCATCGCGCAGGCCGCCGCCTATGTGGGCGTCTCGGCGGCCACGTTGCGTCGGTGGGATGCGGCAGGCACGCTGACCGCCGTCCGTCGCCCCGGCAGCCAGTACCGTTTTTATCGCATTGCTGACCTGGAGCCGTTTCGCCTTGAGTACAACACCGCGGAGAAAGCCAAGGACGTGGTCGCTGGCTTCTTCGACGCAGCAGACGCAACGATTAGCGGCAACCCGCAGCTGCGTGAACCTCAGAAGGAGGCCTACGAAGCCGCCATCGAGCACTTCGCTCAGAAGACGACGCCGGCGATCATCCAGCTACCGGTCGGCTGCGGAAAGACAGGTGTCGCGGCGATCCTCCCCTTCAATCTCTCACACAAGCGGACGCTCATCATCGCGCCGAACACCACCATCCGGCAGGGTCTCTACGCCGACCTGAACATCTCGAACGCCTCCTGCTTCTGGAAGAAGGCGGGCGTCCTCGACTCCTTCACGTCCGGACCGTTCACGGCGTTGGTCGACGGCCCGAAGGCCAACATGGACGACTGCGTCAACAGCCACATCGTCGTCGCCAATATCCAGCAGCTTGCCAGCAGCGCCGATCGCTGGCTATCGCAGTTCCCGAACGACTTCTTCGACCTAGTGATCATCGACGAGGGCCACCACGTCGCCGCCGAGAGCTGGCAGAAGGTCGTGCGGGCGTTCCCCCAAGCGCGCTTCGTCAGCCTGACTGCGACACCTTTTCGTGCCGACAATAAGGAACTGCTCGGTGACCTGATCTATCGGTACCCCTTCGCTCGAGCCATGCTTAACGGCTACATCAAGCACATCGTCTCCGCCTCAGCACATCCAGCCGAGATCACCTTCACCGCGCGCGGCGAAAGCGACACCTACACGCTGGACCAGATCCTCGAACTCAAAGAAGAGGCCTGGTTCCGTCGCGGGGTCGCGCTGTCGGACGAGTGCAACCGCCACATCGCCGAGAAGGCGGCTGAGAAGCTCCAGGCGCTCCGGGCGGCGACTGGCTTCCCTCACCAGATCGCAGCGTCAGCGATGTCGATCGATCACGCCGATCAAGTGCGCGCGATCTTCCAAGAGATGGGCCTGCAAGCAGAGACCATCCACAGCAGGCTCGCTGACGACCGGAAGGCCGCGGTGCTCGCCAAGCTCCGCAACAACCAGATTGACGTCATCGTGCAGGTGGCCATGCTCGGCGAGGGATTCGACCATCCCCCACTGAGCGTGGCAGCCATCTTCCGCCCCTACCGTTCTTTGTCGCCTTACATTCAGTTCGTCGGCCGCGTGATGCGTACTGTCGACCTAAACGACCCGAACAGTCCCAACAACCAGGGCTTCGTGGTCTCCCACGTCGGCCTCAATAACGAAGAGCAGTGGAACGAGTTCCGCGACCTCGATACCCACGACCAGCAGATCGTCCGAGGGTGGGCCCGTGGAGAAGGAGCCGAATCGACCGGACGAAACGGCAACCGCGATCCCGAACAGACGGCGCAGCGCTTCGACGACCCTGTGGCCCAGGACGAGCGCCTCAGCCACTTTCTCAATCGCTCGTTCCTAGACCCCAACGACGATCGGGTCATCGACGAGATGCTGGACGCCAAGGGACCGGGCGGCTTCTCCTTCCGCGAGCTCGGCATCACCGCGGACATGCTGCGGGCACAGTTGTCTCACCGCAAAGAGCACGAGGAGGAGCCCGCCGACTCGGTGCCGGTCCAGCCACAGGTTAGGCGTCAGACACTGCGGGCCCGGCTTGACAGCCGCTCAAAGTCGATCCATCAGCGCATACTCGTCGACCTCGGTCTCGCCCGCGCCGGCTTCGACGTCAGCAGGGCCATCAAGGGAGCGCGCGGCAACAACGCCGACGCGCTTTACGTCCTGCTGAACCGGGAGATCAACGCGTTCGCTGGGCAGGGAAAGAAGAGTCGAGACAAGTGGACACTCGACCAGCTACAAGCCGCCTATGACTCGCTCGACGAGATCGGAGACCAGGTGGCCGAGATGATCAGAACAGCGATCGAGGAGTGAACCGATGGCCGCGGTAAAGAACATCCTGAAGCACGTCAGCGCGGAGACAGCGGGGCGACGACGGAAGTGCTACCGGAAGAAGACGCACGTGATCCTGAAAGGTGATCCATGCCTCGTCGTCCGCGACGGACCGCAGAGCCAGACCACGTATTGCACTCTCTGCGCCTCCGAGATCCTGGCGCAGGCGGACAAGTCGCTCACGGCGCTTCATAAGCGCTTCGCAGCTCTCAACGACGCGGGATCTCAGGCATGATGGCAGCCAATGATGGTGTCGCTGAGAATGTTGACGGGTGCGAACCGGCACAGGGCGTTTCGGAGGTGGGCTGACTCAGGGTGGTATCGCCCGGATCGTGAAGAAAAGCGAACCACATCAGCGAGGTGATCGCGGACACACGCGCGAGCTGGTCCCGATCGTTCGGGTCGTCCGCACCTGGCGCACAGCAGATGTCCGATCCTGCGCCTCAACGAAGTGCGGGCGGGAGCGTGGCGGTGTGTCAACTCCCCCGGTGTATGGCAACGACCGTGGATGGTTGGAAGCGGATACTGGAGGGGTCTCCTACGATGGTATACATCATGGATTCGGGAACGTATCCGGGTGTGCGCAGCCAGCCTTGGACACGCGCTTTCTGTCCTCGTTCGTCCGCGATTTCGAGGAGGATCGCTTCGGCATCTTCGTAGAGGTGTGTGGAGCGAAGCCGTCCGGCCGACCGTCGACCCATGAACTCCTCGATGGGTGGTGTTCCTTTGGCAGCACTGGCGGCCCATTCCATCAGTTTCCCGTTCCCGTAGATGATGTCCGTGATCACGTTGTTGGTCTGCACGCGGCGCCAGACGTCCATGAACGTGGTCTGCGGGATCGTTCCCGCGATCGCCTCGCTCATATTTGCCAGCAGGCGCGTCATGAAGACGGAATTGTGGTGAACGCCGACGGGAACAAGGGTGCTGAGCACGGCTCGTGCGCCGGCTCGGACGAGGAGGTCGGCGACGGCGACGGGCCCTGCTCCGCGGGGACCGGAGTGGCATGCGCTCAGAATCACGAGTGGTGGCATGGGTCCGAGGTCGTCGCCGGTGCTGTGATTTTCGCCGATGGCGAGGCCCGCCATGTTGGCATCGGCATCGTAGACACCGTGCGCGCTGAGGACGAGGACCTCAGGGCGGCGAGCGGCAATCGCGTTTGCAACGTCTGCCGGAGTGGACGCATCAACGATGTCGACAGAGATGGATCGGGCCGGGTCGGTGAGGTGCGTGGCCGCGGAAGTCCAGGCTTGCCGGGAGGCGACACCGACCGGGTCGGTGGCGGGGATGCATTCGACGACGAGGATACGCATTCCCTCGCTGAGGTCGACGGGGTGGTCCGGGATGAACTCGATTTGGAAGGCTCGGGTGAGCGGGTTGATAGGACGGTAGGCGATCGGGACGAGTGCGGCGAGCGGAGTGGAGTGGCCGGGCAGGCGTACGAGCCCGATCGGGAAGTTCGTGAACGCGTCGATACGGGACGCGGTGCGCAGGATGTTGTTGAACCTATTGGTGAAGAAGGGCCGCATTGCTTCGTCGAGCTTGGCGCGAAGGCGTGCTTCCTTGGCGGGCGTTATTCCGCGGTTCGACCGTGCGCTATCGATCCAGTAGCGTTCGAGGTCGGCGAGTGCGAGGAACGCCGCGTCGGGGATGGGGTCAGTGATGACGCCGACGGAGTTGTCCCCGGCAGTGTTATGCGCGACAAGCAGGCGGAGGACATCCGGCGGGTCGCCGGGCGCGGTGCCCGGTGGGGTCACGGTGGGCTGTGTAGCGAGCGTGGGAGATGTTGTTCGTGTCTCTTGCGCGAGGCGGCCGACGAGACGCCGATAGCGAGGAGCGACGCCGGGCATGCCGAGGGTCAATGGCACGTTGAGGTTGCGTGCGGCTTGGGCGAGTTCGACGTCCACCACTTCTCCGGCGTCGGCGATCGAGTAACCGTCATCTTCCAAGTTGGCCATCGTGTCGAGGAAGGCGCGCCAATTCAGCAAGTTGATCGCTCCGTCGTAGAAACTTGCGTCGTGTGTCCATGTGGGTGCTCCGGTTCTTTCGATGGCTTTCAGGAGCCGACGGAGCGCGAGCGCGGAACCGTTTGGGGCGATGGTTGGGGACCACTCGGGCGGGCGCGGATCGAGCGAAACCCCGTGGGGGAAGTCAGACTTCCAGAGGTCGCTGATTGTCTGCCAGTGGCTTTTCAGCATCGCGGCGTTCAGGTCTCTGACGCGAACCGGTGGGAGCGCGAATCCGCCGTCTCTGGATGCAGCGGTCGCGGCGGTGAAGTTGTCGTCATCGCTGATGATCAGCATGGGTTCCCCGAGTCGAGTGAGCCCGGCGAGCATCATCGGGTTCTGGATCGCGTATGCCGGCACGGGAAAGATGAGGTGTCGGCGCTTTTCGCGGAGTTGGTCGCGAATAGCGGACATGTAGGGGATATCGACGGTGTCGAATCGGGTCGAGGGCAGGTGGAGGGCGTACCAGACCGCGGGCAGGATTGGCACAAGTTCGGGATCGAAGCTGACCGCGGGGTCGTCCACTCCGGACGGAAGTGTGTGTGCGATGGGTTTATACGCCTCGTCCTCGGTACTGCTGACAGGGCACACAACGAGATAGATAGGTCGCGGGTAATTCACGCGGGTGCTGCCGGCCTCTGACTGGAAGTCGTCGCTCATTGCGCGGCCTCAACGAGACGGCGGTCTGGACGTACGGCGGCGTGCGGACCGCTGGAGCGCGGTGAGGACCCGTCGCATGTGGATACCTGTTCGTCGTCGTTAGCCTTGCCGCGCTTCGGTGCGGGTGCGGGTGCGGGTGCGGGTGCGGGTCTAGGTTAGCGGGCACGGTGGCACCCGCGTCAGCGTGTCGGCTTGGGCCAGCTTATGGACGGACGAATTGCCCGGCTAGGGTGACGAGACCGCCTCCTGCATGCGCGCAACCCGGTAGTCCGCATCCTCAAAACTGTCCTCGATGTCCGCGATGACGACGGCTGTGCCGTAGACGACTGCAGCGTCGGCGCCCGGTACTGCCGCTTGCTCCGCGTCTAGCAACAGCGGGCTTTGCAAGCTCGCGATCTCGTCCCATCCAGATCGGCCTCCTTCTGCCGAGTCCTTTGCGGTCGACAAGTCATCAGTGATCGCTGAGCCGATGACCGTCAGAATGTTGCTGAGCGCGGACACGTACTCGGTCCCGGCGTGAGCGGAGGTGAGTTCATCGATCTGCGCTTTGAGACCGACAAGACGGTCCCAGGATTCTTCAATCACCCGTCCTTCCTCGTCGGGAATCAGAGTGCTCCCGCGGACCGCAATGACCGCCGCGATCGAAGAGAGACGGCGAGCTTGCTTGAGGTAAGCCGCATAGGGATCAGAAATTGGGGTCGGAGCGATCGAGCCTGCGAATGCGGAAGGCGCTCCACGATCGCCAAGTGGGATCACCCCGTGATGCGCAACCTGGAAGATCGAGGAAGACAAGTAACCATCGGCTGAGCGCAGTCCAATCCATAGACGTCGGTCTGGATGTTCGACAGCAGTTCTCGCAGCATCGGAGAGAGATGCGAGACCATTTAGATGGGCGAGGAGGCTCTCTCCGTCCACGATGATCGCTATGTCTCCGGGCGGCCAACTCATCATCGATTGTTCGGAGGAGCTCGGCACTACAACGACCGCGTACCCCGCGCTCGCGAGCGCAAGTCGCATGCGTTCAGCCTCTTTGTGCAAAGCTGCGGAAGAGCGCTCGGTCGCAACGGTGGCTGCTGCGGCAATCCGAGCGGTTCCCGTGTGTCGCCCAGCAGCGGCCCGCATGGATACACGCATTGATAAGTCCGATCCAGCGCTGGCGGATGCGACCATTCGCAATTGGCGAAGACAGTCAAGTAGCTGAGCGCAATCGGGCGGGTCAGGGAGGTAGCGATATCGGTCGAGTTCAATCAGTGCACCGACCTTTGGGATGAGACTGTCGAGCGTTCCGACAGTCAGAATGGGGCGCCGCTCGGCTACATCTGCCCGTGCAAGATTTGGAATGACTTGCTGGAGCAGCATTCGCACGACGGTGACGGCATCGCTCTCGACGGGGTAGTCACCGAGAGCGCCAGGCACTTCGTCCATGTAGCCCTCGTCCGCCGGAGAGTCCATCTCGGAAAGCAGCGCGGAGACCGACTCGAACCGGCGAACAATCCCTTGAGGCACAGCTCGATCACCTAGGTGGGCGATCGTGATCTCTGGGAGCAGATCGAGGAGCGCCCCGAGTGCTTTTGCCTCGGCCGCAAGCTTGGACGTCAACGTGCCCGCGCCGTACTTTCGCGACAAGGCTCGAGCCTGGGCTCTGTTATCGGAGACTTCGAGGGCATGGGGCAGATTCTCGCGGGGAATCGCTTTGTCAACGAGCGGGTAGTCACCGACCTTTGCCAAACGCCCGAGGGCATCCACCGCACCCACCCGGGCGATCAACGCTGTCGGCGCAAGAGCGAGGGCTAACCGGCACACATCAACGACAGCCTCGTTCTGGTTCGGCTGTAGCTCCTCGTCGACGAAGATCCATCTGCCATCCACCCCGTCGGCCACGCGTTCCAGCGACGCTAGCCACGGTGTCTCTGTAGCGATCCTGCGCAGGAGGAACTGCTCGCCGCCGGCTGCTGTCACAGCGCGTTCCGCAAGCTCAGGTGCCGCGCGGCGCAACGCCTCCGTCATGTCGGCCGCGTCGTGCAGCGGCCATACCGTCAGGCGCGCACCGATTGCACCCGCCGTGGCCTCCAGGGCCGCAACGCCAAAACCGCGAAGTACGGTGATTGCCTGCAAAAGGAGTTGGGTAGCCTCATCATCGGGGACCACAGCGGTCGTGAGTTCCTCGACCAGCGTCGTGTCGATCTTTCGCCACAAGGGTCGCAGATCCGGATCGGTCGGGACGCTGCGTAGCCGCTCGACGGCTGCCCCGATCTCAGATTTGAAGAGCTCTTCTGTGTCGGGGCGCGGCTTGGTGCGGGACATCGTAAACGCGGTTACAGCGTTGCCAGCATCAACGTCACATTCATCGAGGATGCGCTTCCAGTCGTCGGCCCGCCTTCGAAGTCCATCAGAACGGAAAGCGGATGCGACTGCGATGAGCGTCTGGAGGGTGCGATCGTGTGTGATGCGTTCGGTTGCGGCCTGGATCATCACGGCTTGGTCAGCCCCGGACTCAAGTGCTCGTCGGAGGAACCGTGCGAGCTCAGCGCTGGCCACCAGAGGGACAATGCGCTGGAGGGTCTCCTGCTGTCCAAAGGGGTTAGATGCCCGGGCGAGTGCTGCGGATCGGATTTCGTGCAGCGGCCGCATGAGGTTGCCCGAGTCCTCAACGATAAGGTGCTCGTCTATGAGGCGGCGGCTGGCAGCGACGAATGCGCCGTGATCGGTATCCAGAGCGGATTGGATCGCGTGGGCAGGGACGGCGACGCCGTATTGGTTGGCACACGATGCGAGCCGGAGGATCTCAAGCTCAAGATGTCGACTCGGGTCTGCTTCGCGTGCGGCGACTTGCGCGCTGACGACAGTGGCGAGATTCACACCCTCGGTGAGCAGCGTGACGTACTCCAGTAGAAGGCCGCCTGCTCGCTCGGCTGGTTCCCGCCATCCGGCCCATTCAGTGAGATTGTCCGCCCGGTAGTCGCGCCAAAGCTGCTCTGCAAAGCTGTCGTCAAGTATCGGCGTTATCGTGGCGATGGCCGACAACAGCGGCACAGGGAAGCGGTCTTCCTCTCGAATCGAAACAATGGCGATCACGTTCGACAGGTCAGCGAGCCGTCTCAGTAGTCGATCGAGGAGATCTGGGTCGTGGCGCCCAGCGTCGTCGATGAGGACTCCCACTGGCGCATACGCACTCGGCCGCAAAGCCTCAATGCGCGCGGAAAGAAGTGCGACAGCATCGCGCCCTGTGCGCCCCATTGGTATCAGCGAGTGAACATGCTGCCAGCGATATAGCCTCCGCGTTTCGTACGCGGCTGCGTACGCGAGTGCGCTCTTGCCGCTGCCGCTTGGTCCGGCGATGACTGCCAACCGGCGGGTCGCCGCGACGTCGACCACCTGCTGTGTGAGTTCAACACGAGGCACGAGCAACCCGGCAACGACGTGAGAAGCTCCCACGTGCACGCCCTGCCGCAGGTCCGAACCATCAGCAGATGACCCCCAATCGATTGCCTCGCAGATCCCCAGCGACCTTGCCTCATCGAGCAAGTCGAGGTCGACGGTCGCAAGGACCTGGTCTATGAGGACATCGATGCCTGCGATGTCCACGGCCGCTCGCTTCGCGATATCCGGGTCCGCGTTGGCGTCGCTAGCCTGACCCACTTGGGTGCAGACGGCAGCCACAATGATCTCCGCAAGACCATCCGGAAAATCACGAGCCCCGGCAACGATGCTGATGGCCTGCGCGTGCGGATCAGAACAGATTACAACTGAGGTTGAGGCCGTAAAGGCAACCAAGTCCTGGTCGTTATCGAAGGAGAGAGCATCGAGTTCCTTGGCCAACTCACGCGAGGCACTCGAGCCGGGCTGTGCAGCCTCACTCCCCCACTCGGGAACTGGGATTCGAGCGACCGGGCGCTCAAGCAAGAGGATGGTCTCGGCCGAGAGTTCGGCTTCCTTGCGCTTCATCCAGGCCTTCGCGACGGAACGTAAGTCTTTTCGCAAATCTGTAGGGGCGAAATCGCCCGCGCTCTCGCGTCGCGACTTAACCTGAATGAAGAATGAACCGCTCGACGACTGCACTGAAATGTCGTCAAACTCTTCGGGTGTCACGACCGCTGTCGCGTCACCCTCGCTCCACAGACGCAATACAACAAGTGTGGCGACCAGATCCTGAAAACGAAAACCGCGCCCGGCACGCGCACCCGCCCGGGAAGCAGCCCACAACGCAGCCTGCGAGTCGGACGGCACGCTAGCTAACGCTGGGCTGACAGACGGTGAGGCCTCCCGTTTCTGGCCGCGGCGCTCTTGCGCAGCAGCTCGTCGGCGCGCTTCGGCATTCGCGCGCTCAGAGCTTCGACGAGTCATAAATTGGGGGTATCGACGACTGACGATGCACCCAAGTGTGCCGGATGTAGCTCGTTGAGGATGTCGGTACTCACAGCAGTGCAGTACCTCCGAACGTCACGAACATGTCATGCGCCATCGATCTCGATTGGAAGCTGAAGGTCAGTTGCGATCGGCGTGTAGAGATCGACGTCTTGTTCACGGGACTTGAGGGAGACGATCAGCGAATAGCGGACAGGAAGGTTGAGACGGTCTTTGCGATGGTTGCGTTTCCACCACCCGCCAACTGGGTATACGCCGATCACTCCGCTGGCCGCCAGTTCTTGTCCAGATCCTTCCCAGATGTCTTGGTGGAGGGAGCCAAGGTTGCGCTGATTCGGTCCGATGAACCACCGATCCGAGCCCGATGACGGGGCGCTGCGAGTCGATTCTTCGTCGTCTTCAGCGTCGCGGTTGATGCGGGAGATGAACTCGGTCTCGGTCTCGGTCGGTGACTTGAGCTCGAACCGAAGGAGATGTGAGGCGTAGGAGTATCGCTGCCTCCAACCTCTCCTAGAGGCGGACGGTTCAACAAAGTAGGACAACGTGACCTTGAGTGTGACATCGCCGGCACCGATACTCTCGAGCACTTCGACGGGCCACGGCATCGCGTGGAGTCTGAACCTGCGCATCTTGTATTCGTTCCCCTCGAACGGGACGAACGTGTCTTGTGTGACCAAGGTGACGGACTGTCTGGATGAACGAAGCACTGCGTCCTCTGTCGGCACTCCCCACCCGTATCGTCTCAGTAGTTCGAGCTTGGGTTCCTTCTTCGTGCCGGTCGCATCGAATTCGGCCCGCATCGCGGGTGTCCAGTCGGCGGCATGCACAAGCAGACCGCGAACAGTCTCTGGCCAATAATCCGGGTAGTGAGCCATGGTGAGCGCCGCCAAGCGGGCTGCCTGTGCCGTGGCGGCGCTCGTTGCGTTGGCGGAGGTGAGTGCGAGGTCGTTGTGTATTCCTGTTGAGCGCAGCGAGAGCAATGGGTGACGGTCTTCGTATCCGGACCCGCCGTCGGTGAGGACGTTCCCGCCTTCGAAGCAGATGTCTGGCTTGATCGGCCATCTGCTCTTGCCAAACGGGAGCGAAGTCCGACTGTGAGGTGACAGCTCACCTTCTCCGGCCATCGCTGTCCATCCCGAGTACTCCGGATCGGTCGGCAAAGTCACGAGATTCGTATGGGCGCCAACGGTCAGAGCGTTCCAGGATTGCGCGGGATCTTCGACGCCGGATGTGTCGGATTCGAGGCGGTGATCCGGCTGGTAGCTGTCGACGTTGCCTGTGGCAATGACGAGTAGTCGACTAGCATCACGGTCGGGTTGGGACAGCAGTTGTAGTTGGTTCCCATCTCGGATGATGTCTGTGCCAACCGCGAGCGCGTCTACTGTCGCGGACCAGAGTGTTGGGACACCTGGACGGTCCGGATCGCTGGATATCGGCATGCAGAACACGCGTTTGCGCTGTGCTGCGATCTCGGCCAAGGCGACTGCCTCAACAGTGACCGTTCCGTAGTCGAGGGGGTCGGTGTCGGGCTCGTCAGGTTCCGGGAGGATTCGGACTGACTCAAGTCGGTGATGCAGCTGAACCGTTCCGGTCCCAGTAAGGAGATCGTCCAGCGAGCCGTACAGCGCGAGGCCGGCCATGGAAGTGCCGTGGCCTTGCCTGTCGTTTCCTGAGGCCCCGATGATCGTGTGGAGATCTCCGGAGTCAAGGGAGTTCGAAAGCAGTCGGTGTGTCCGGGCTACTCCCGTATCGAGGTGGCAGACCGCCGGAGCGTCCTTCGATGCTGAGACCACACGGGACGCAAGGTCGTCGACGTACTCATCCTGTTCGCTAGGGCGTAGGTCTTCGATCGTGTCGACGAACTCGGGACGGCGAATCTCCGCAATCGGGACGTTTGTGAACGGCAGGATTTCGAGCTGTTTCCATGTCGCCTCGATCCACACGACGACTCTGTCGTTCAGAGCAAGTGAGCGGTCCAACAGTTTGAGTTCGTAAGCTGACGCGAACCTTTGAAGGGCGTCGATGCTCTGCTCTGATGGATCTAGCCAGAGTTCCCACCAACGGGATCCAGACTTTGGCGGTTCGCCGTCGGATTGCCAGAGGTCCTCGAGAATGGCTTGGCGGATCCTGGAGATATTGGCGACAAGGGCTCGGTTTGCGGGGTTCCCGTCTGGCGTCTCCCACTTGTCTTCTGATGCCTTCGTGATCTTCTTCTCGAGATAGTCCTCGAATATCTTCAGGAACTGAGGACGATAGGTGTCTGCCACCCAGACGATTGCCCGCTCTGGCAGAGCATCTGTTGCTGGTTGCACCGATAAGAGCAGCCATTGCGGCACTTTCGGCGTCTTGCGGTGTCGCGAGAAAGCCTGAAGCGACTCAATCTTCAGCGGGTAGGCAGCTTCTTCTCCTTCCAGAGTGATGACGCTGCCGAGGGCCTTCAGTTCGTCGGCGCTGAGGCTTGTATTGCGTCGCTCGTCATCGCTGTCAGAGAAGGCGTCCTGAAGCTGTCCCTTGATGGCGAGACCGTGGGCACGGTACTCAACTGGGCGAATCTTGGGATTGCCCTGCCCGCCACGGGAGAAGTCCTCATTGCGTGCTCGGTCGAGTACATAGAGGTGGGTGAGATGTCGGAGCTCGTCAGCCAAGGCTCGCCGTTCGCCGGGTGTCCAGCGCAGCGATGAGATCGTTGGCGGTGACGAGTGAGTCGCCCCGCATCAGGACGGATTTGGCGGACGCCTCGGCGGCCTTGACGAGGTCTGCGTGGCTGAGTCCCTCGATGTGCGTGTCGACGTTGTCCCAGCGCATTCCCTTGATCAGTGAGCCCAGTCTGCCCTTGATGACGGATCGAGCCTGCATCTTATCGGGGAGGTGATAGGTGAGGACCATGTCGAACCGCCGGAAGAGCGCTTTGTCCAGAATGGAGCGGTGATTGGTAGCTGCTATCACGATGCTCTCTGGGCTGGACTGTTCGAGGAACACCAGGAACGAGTTCAGAATTCTCCGGGCCTCCCCGACGTCGTTACCAGAGCGGTCAGCTCCGAGAGCATCAAACTCGTCAAACAGATACACGCCGCGACGTTCTGCAACCGCGTCAAATACGAGTCGCAGCTTGCCTGCGGTCTCACCCATATATTTGCTGAGCAAGCTATCGAGCCGAATGGTGAACATAGGTAGAGATAACTCGCGCGCGAGTACGGCGGCGGTCATAGTCTTTCCGGTGCCTGGCGGTCCCTCAAGGAGCAGTCGATGCGTGGGGTCGAAGCCGTGTTCGAGCAGAGTTTTTCGCTGTCTTTGCTCCGCGATTACCTGCTTGAGCCGCTCCACGAGTTCGCCTGGCCCAACGAGGTTCTTCAGGGCCACTTCCGGGTGTGTGACCTCGATCAGATCTGCCAGGTCGCCGCGTGGCTTGGCAAGCTTGGTGACGTTGCTACGGGGAGTTGACTGCCGAGAGGCGTCGACGGCCTTCTTTATGTCGTCAGCAAGCAAGTGGTGCCCTTGACGTGCTTCTCGTGCGGCGACTTGGAGGGCGACCGAGTAGAACGCTGAGTCGTCACCGGACGCGTGACTGCGGACCATGGCAGTGATGTGTTCCCCTAAGCCAGCCATCACGCCTCCTCGCAGCATCATTCCATCGGGTAGAGTCCTCCCCGCTCATTCTAGGGTGCCGGCGCCGTCGAACTTCGGAGCGCCTCGGGGCCTGCAACCAGTGTCTAGCCGACCCCCGACGTCGCGGCGAAGGTCACGGTCCTCCCCCACGGCGGCCGCAAGATCTCTCGACACTCACCCGGCCCTGCCAAAGGCCCGCTCAAGATGCTCGGCGGTGGCGGGGTTCACGGTCTCGTTTCGCTGGATGTAGTGCTGCATCTTGATCCGCGGGTCGGTGTGCCCGAGGAGTTCGGAGGCGAGGAGCGCGCCTTGGGCGTCGTTGGCGACGGTGGCGACGGTGCGGCGGAATCGGTGCGGGGTGACGTTCTCGATTCCAGCGTCATCCATCACTTCGCGGAGGAGCCGGCGGATGTTGTTCGTCGTGTGCGGTGTCCTGACTCGCGTGCTGAAAAGCAGCGCGCCTGGTTCGGTGTCGCCGCTACGCAGAAGGCGCGAGTGGATCGCCTGCAACGCGAATGACGGCAGCGCGACGCGGCGAACCGAGCGATCCGTCTTCGGGTGTTCCTGCCGGTGCGTCGTCTCGCCCTTGCGGCTGATGATCGTCCCGGCGATCCGTGCCGTCGGGATCGGGCCGTCCAGGTCGAGGTCCTGGAGGCGGATGGCGAGGACTTCGCCGATGCGGGCGGAGGTGCCGAGCATGACCTCGACGATCTGCCCGAGTTGCCGATCCGGCCTCGGCCCCGCCAGTATCCGACGCGACTCCCATGCCTTGATCGCTGCCCGAATCTCGTGCACTTCGGCGATTGTGAACGCGTCGGGGATGGTCTTCTTCCGGTGCAGCCTGGAGACGTGGTCCATCGGGTTGCGGGGCAGGATCTCGTGGCGGACCGCGAGCGCGAGGGCGAGCCGGAGGACGACGCGGGCGTGCTTGGCGCGGCTGTAGCTGCGTCTGGCGAGTTGCTTGAGGAAGTAGTCGCAGCGGGCGACCCCGATCTCCCGGAGCGTGAGGTCCTTGAACACCGGGAGAACGAGGGCGCGCATGTCCCGCTCGTACAAATTCCTGGTGGTTCTTGAAAGCCGGTCTTCGATCTCCATGTCTTCCATCCAGTAGGCGACGAGTGCCGGGAAGGGGCTGTCGGCGCTTATCCCGTTGAACCCCGGCTGGTACAGGGAGCGTTCGGCGAGCTTCTGCTTCAGCCTTCGCTCGGCGGCCGAGCGCGAGGACCCGGTGGCCTGGACGAGCCGGCTCTTGCCGTGCCAGTCGCGGTAGCGGGTCTTCGCGACGTGGTTGCCGCTGGGCTGTGCGCTGGTGGCGATGACTCCGAAGGTGCCGATCGGGGTTCGAGACCTACCCACGCGCGCTCCCCGCACCGCCGGGAAACGTGGCGGCGCCGGCGGGTTCGCGCATGGCCTCCATCCAGGTGCGGACATCGCCGACGCCGAACATGATGCGCTTCCCGAACCGGTAGGCGCGGGGGCCCTTTCCGTTGGCGCGCCAGTCATAGATAGTCGAGACGGGGACGCCGAGGTAGTCGGCAAGTTGGTTGATGTTCAGGAGTGGTTCCAGCCCGTGGGAGCCGGGCTGTGGGTCATCGTTCATCCCTCCAGTCTCGAAGCCCTCGGCGTGCGATGCTGTCGTCGGCGGGTACCGGGCCTTGCCCGAAGCGGATGACGAGCGATGACGTCAGTCAGAGGGAGCCTGCGGCGCTGCTGATCCCACTCCCCCGAAGGGCTCGACCTTCGCGGTGTTCACGCAGCCGGGTTCGAGCCAGGAGTAACAGGCTCACCGGGCCGATCGCGATGAACTTGAGCGCGTTCCAGCAGAACAGCAACACGAGCAGGTTGAGCCAGCCCGGGCCACCGTCTGCGATCAGGTTGACGCAGATGCTCGCGGCGAGCAGGTAGGGCGCAGCCAAAAGCATCGCGGGGACGCCCCATTTCAGGCCGCGGCGGGTGCGGATCAGGTCCAGCAGGATATTGGTGGGCATGTAACGCCGAAGGAAGTAGCGGGTGCGGACGCTCAGCGCCCAGAGCAGTCGAAGCATGGTCGGGCCTCTCATCAGGTGTGTCTCTCCGTCGAGGAGGTAGATCTTGATGAGTGGCCCCGAAGGGAGTGTCCCGAAGGACCTGCGCGATGTGGAACGCTGCCTCAAGTTCAGGGTACGACGCGCCGCAGACGTCCGTAAGGGGGCTCACTCCCCCGTATACGGCGCCGGCAACCCAAGATCTCGGGGCGGGTGCCGGCGCTCAGACTTTCTTGGCGAGTTCGAGGAGATTGCGGATGGCGGTGTTGCCGTGGCGTCCGATCATGTGTCCGGCGAGGTCGTCCGGGTCCAACTCTCCGATCTCGCGGAGCCTGCGGAGGTCGCGGAGCGCGTCGCGCTTGCCGTAGTCGTCATGCCAGCCGTTGTTGCCGTTCCAGTCGATCCGTTCGTAAAACTTGATCGCGTCGGCGGAGAGCGCCGGGGCGAGCTCTTCCTTGGTGTCGAAGTGGACGGCATGGTTGCGGCGGCCCATCCGCTGTGATCATAAGAAGCCCATTCGAGCACCTGCTTCTGGCCGATGAGGATCAACTTTGAGAGCAAGACCAACGGGGTCGTCGTAGACGGGGAACGTGGCAACTGCCGCGAGCGAAGATCTGACGGCGTTGCGGTGGTATGCGTCCGCGTCTAGTTCGGGAAACTGGAGCCCAGGATGATTCGCCAGAGACGCTTCGCTTCATCGTGATCCCCTCGGGCTTCAGCTTCGGTCGCTTTGCGGGCGCGCTCCGCCGCCGAGCCGAGTCCTTGGATCACTTCCTGGCGGGCGGTCCAAGTGAGATAGCCGCTGAGGATTCCGGACTGACCGCCAGGATCACTGACGTCAAGATGCGACGGCGCCCACTCGAAGAAGCTAGCGAGCGCGCTCTGCCTGTTGCCACCGAGTGTCTTGAACGTCCTCGCGGCGATCGTTTCCAGGTGGAAGGAACGGAGCCGCTTCGAGTGCGCGCTGTTCCACTTCTTCAGGAGCCGCACCAGCGTCGCCAGGTTGTACCCGAGGTCGGCGTGTTTCTGGGCGAACCATGCGTTCGCCACGATGGGGGCCGTGTTGATCCACCCGCCATCGCCGCCTGGCAGTCCGTAAACGTCGTTGCCGTGAGAGAACACGGGAGCCACATCGACATGGCCGCCGTTGTTGAAGAAGATGCGGACGGCTTGTCCGCGAGCGCCTACCTGCGCCGTCGACAACCCGTTGTAGGCACGGCGTACGCGGTAGAGGAACGCTTGCGAGTCATAGCGGTAGGTGTTCCATGCACCGTTCACGTTGGAGAAGACCGCCAGGACGTCGATGTCGTCAATAGGCCGGACGATGGTGCCCTTCGCGGCCGAGCCCATCAGAATCGCGCGACTGAACGGCAGATCGCTCGTGGCAGGGAAGGCAGCGGTGAGGTTCTCCACGACACGGTCTGTGCGTGCGTTGATGATTGACGTCTTCTGGTAGTCCGTGACCGAAATGTCGGTCACAAACTGTGCCATCGCTTGGCTTGTAGTAGTCATTCGCCCTCCGCGCGCGCACGCTTGCTCAGCTGCGAGGCAGCGGACGACATGGCCGCCTCGTTCTTTCCACGCTGAAGCTTGTAGATGAGGTCTGGGACGGTCGGGGCGTCGCGGCGCAGTTCGAACAGCGACTCTTGCCAGACGCGCAGGTTCTCCCCGGTGATCGGTTCGTCCGTGTTGCCGATCCTGCTTTCGATCTCTCTGTAGAGGGCCTCACGATCCCTGGCTGAGCGAACAATCCCAACGATGTATTCAGTAACGTCGAGGAACGCGGGCAGCAATGGCAGGACGACACCGAGCAAGAAGGTCACGAGCGTCAGCCCGGTGACGACACAGATCGTGGTGAGCGCCCCCGCCCAGATCACGGCGACCACCGACCAGATGATGCCGGTGAACCGCAGCAAGCGGTAGCTGTAGGCGGCGTTCGAGCGTTGCGCGATCGCGACGGCGACCGCGCCGGGATCATCATCGGCGACGACGTACCATCCGAGCATCTTCTCGCGCGCGGCGACGGCGGCAAGCTCAGAATCGGGCCCTGCAGCGAGGGAGATGTCTTCAAGAGACGGGAGCTTTGGGCGCGGAGTCCCCGCCGACATCTCGTAGACGTAGAAGTCGAACTGCTCCTGCACCGCGGCTGCCTGTTCGGTGCTCTTCTTCTGGACATGCATCAGCAGCGTGCGTCCCAGGAACAACCACGCTCCCGCGATGCTCCCCAGCACCACGCTGCTCTGCGGCCAGATCACCGCGACGATCGGCGCGGCCAACCCGATGATGAGCATCCCGAACCAGCGGATCGAGACCCACCGCTTCGCGCGTGAGTAGAGGCGCTTCTGAGCGATCAGCAGGCGCAGCGCGTCGAGTTCATCCTGACGGCGGAGAAGCGTCGCTCCTGTTAGAGGTGGCGTGTAGTCATTGGACTCATTCATAGCCGGCGCTACCTGTTGAAAAGCAGCTTCAGCTGCTCAATCGCTTGGGCGTGTTTTCCGTCCGATTCGAACTCTCTGGCATTGTTCGCCCGCACGACGGCAGAGCCGAGCTTGGAGAGTGCGTCAAGGCGCTTCGCTTCTGACGAGCACGCCCCGAACCGCGAGCCGAGGCCGGTGGGGTCGTTCATCGCTGCCAGATTCGCGTCATACATCTTGTCGAGAGCGAGATAGAGATCCCAGAACGGCAGGTACGCCGACTCCCCGTCGAGATGCTTGGCGGCCCGCATCTCCAGGTAGCAAGAAGAGATCGGGACGTTGCGGAGGTACTTCCAGATCTTAAGCTGTCGGGCGAGCGTCTTAGCCGCCCCATTGTGCCTTGTGTTGACGTCGTTGACGTACTTGTTGTGCGACTTCGGATGCGACTTCATCCAGCCGTCCGCGGGGTCAGCGATCCAGTAGCCGCTGTCCGAGGGATAAGCGGGAACGACCTCAACAACTCCATCGGAGAAGTAGCAGACGACCGCTGGGCGGCTGACCACGATTGTCGTGCCCTGGAACCGTGCCTGCAGCGTCTCCGTGACCCGGTTCAGCACCGTCCACGGCGACGACGGCCGCACCCCCTTGAGGGAGACCATGTAGTCCGCGTCGCTGTGCTGCCATACCCCCGTTCCATGGCGCAACGAACCGATCTCGAACATCTCGTACACTCCGAGAAACGCTTCCAGCCGCGACTCGATCGACGCTCGATGACTCTTTGCCGCATCGAACTGCATCGAGGTCGGCGTGTAGAGGCTGGTCAGGCTGTTCAACCACGACCGGGCGGTCTCAGTCATCCGCGCTCCTCCAGCCCGACCCGTCCCACGGACAGAAACTCGTTCGGCGCCGCATGATCCGAGGGAACTTTGAGCCTCGAGGACACCCCTTCGCCGGATTGTCGGTCGTCTGGACGAGGTCGTCGTGCTGCTCTGCGTCTCATGCGTGCTGGCGCTCCTTTGCGCCACGGGCGCGGTTAGGTGTAACTCATCTCACCGTCCAGGCTACCGGCGACCTCCGACATTCAAAGTGGTGGTATGGCCGGGGAGAGGGTCGAATGATACGCCGGGTCTTGACCACTCTGTTCTCGATCGGCCAGGCTCCGCGCTCGGCCAAGTGCAGCCGAAGCCCGAGCTGCGTCGAGCTTCTGCGCGTCGCTCTCAGCGGGCGCGCCGAGAGGTGCAAAGCCGGTGACGCCGTAGCGGTCGCGGTACGCGGCGACCGTGAGCAGGTGACGCCGCCAAGCCGCTGCGGCCCGAGCGTTCTTCGGCGGTGCGCCGACCCCTGCGACCCAACTATCTCCGTCTTCAAGGGCCGTGTCGAGGATCACACTCGCGCGGGCTTCGATAAGTTCCTGCCGCTCGGCAAGCGCCTGTCGGAACTCGGCGCTCATGGTGCCGGTGGCCTCCGGGATAAGCCCGGCGATCAGGCGGGGCGCCTTCCGCGCCCGACCGGAGCCGGCGGGGCGGGTGGTTGCTCGGGCGACGCGGTAGTGGAGGACGGCGGCGATGTCGTCGGCATCTCCGAACGCCCGCGCCCTGACGAGGCGCGGCAGCAGCGTCTCGATGTCGTGATGGTTCGCCTCGGCCCGGCGGAGCTCTGCGGTCAGCGCGCCGAACGCCGGGGAGCTGATCGCCGCCTCGGCTTCGTCGTCGTTGAGTCCGGAGGCGTGGATGATGAGCACCCATCGGTCGCGCTGGGCTGCGGCGGCGATCGTCTCGTACTCGGCGGCGAGCTGCGCGATCGAGCCCCAGGCATCCTGCTCGGCGGCGATGGTCTCGTGGGCGGAGAGCTCGGCACCGGCGTGCTGGAGGATCGCGGCCATGACGCCGCGCCCGGTCGCCTCGCTCGGCGGCCCGTCGTGCGCGTCGTCGGGCCGGTCGACGGCGAGGTAGGCGTGGTTGACCTCGGCGCCGCGGGTCATGGCGACGTAGAAGTTCTCCCGCGTGGTCGTCGCCTCGGCCAGGACGTGCGAGGTGTCCACGGTGACGCCCTGCGTCCGGTAGGAGGTGATCGCGTAGCCGAGCTCGACATGCTCGGCCGCGTAGTCGGCCGGGATCACGACCGAACCGCCCCATCGCTGGCCGGCTCTGCGGAGAGTGAGGGAGCCGTCATCGCGGACCTCGGTGACCGTCCACCTGTTGCCGTTGCGGACCCAGCCGCGCCCGGCGCGGAGGCGGCGGTCGTTGTTGCGGGTGATGACGGTATCGCCGGCCGCAGCGCGCTGGCCGTTGTACAGCTCGACCTCGCGGCGGGCGCTCACCGTGCCGTCCAGGATCAGCTCGGCACGGGCACGCTCGTTCAGCAACAGCACGGATTCGTTGGAGTCTGCGACCAGCACGCTCGCTTTGCCGTCGAGGGTGTCGGCGCGCCAGGCGGCGTAGGCGGCCTCGACCATCGCCTCGGTTTCGCCCTCGATGATGCGCTCGTGCGTCGCGTAGGCGTCGATGACCGCGGTGTCCCCGTGCCGCAGACCAAGCGAGGCGGACTTCTCCCACTCGTTCCTGAACCTGTGGATGTCGACCAGCTCGGGGGCGTCGTCGCGGTCGTGGACGAGCATCGCGTAGGCGCCGGCCGCGGTCGGTGACTGGAGCTGGGCGTAATCCCCGACGAGCAGCACCTTCGCCCCGGCCTCGACGGCCTGCGCGGTGATGCGGTCGAGGGAGACCGTTCCGGCCAGGGATGCCTCGTCGATGATGACGAGCTGTCCCTTGCGGAACGTCTCGCCGTACATGAGGTGGTTCTGCCACCACTTCGCCGTGTTCTCCGTGGCGATCCCGAGGTCATCGGCGAGGACCTGCGCCGCGACCGCAGACGGCGCCAGCCCGACCACGCTGCCGTGCCCGTGCTCGTGTTCCCATGCCCGCCGCAGGGCGTTCATCGCGGTCGTCTTCCCGGCTCCGGCAGGACCCACGAGTACGTCGATGAGCCGGCCGGAGAGGGCGATCTTCGCCAGCGTGTCAGCCTGGTCTGGGCCGAGGGTGCGGCCGTGCCGGTCGGGCCGGCGTGCGATCCGCTCCACCGTGGTGAGCGGCACGGTCGGGCCGGTCGTGGTGCGGGCGCGCTCGAGGAGGCGGTCTTCGGCCGCCAGCAGCACCTCCGAGGAAAACACGACCGAGTGCTTCGGCCGGAACACCGAGGTGCCGTCCGGCCGCTGGAACACCACCGGACTCGACGCGAGCTCCGGCGGCGTCAGCCGCAGCGAGGCCGCCTCGGCCGCGTCGACCACGAGACCGACGACGGCCTCTCGATCCTCAGTCGTGGCGAACCTGTAGCCGGTGGTCTGCCTCGCAGCCTCGGCCATCAGGTTCCACCGCCGCCAGGTGGAGCGCTTCTCACCGACCGCCTCGACCACGCTCCCGCCCAAGGAAGCGATCACGTCCAATGGGATGTCGTCAGCGCGCAGCAACAACGGCGCCTCGTTCACCGCCACCCGCCGCGCCCACGCGGTCGCGTCCGAGCCGAGCACCTGCCCGGCGCGACGCCGCCAGGAGGCGGTGAGGTCCGCGAGCGAATGCACCTCCTTCTCCGGGCGGGTGGAGAGCGTCGCCTGGGCGCGAAGCTTCATGATCGTCGCCGGCGACGGCCTGCGGCCGTGCTCTGTGACGTAGCGGGCAATGAGGCGATCCGTCTCGGCGTCGATGTGCCGAGCACGGGTCGAGAACTCTTTGACCAGATCCTCCGGCACCGACGCGACCGCCCACGCCGGGTTCCGATCCCGCCCCTGCTCCCGCGCCTCCCACTCGACGCCGAGCATCCGGGTCAGATGATCCGCGAACACGGCCTCGTGCACCTCCGACAGGGCGACCGTCGCGGTGTGCATGGGCCGGCCGTCGAGGGAGCGCCACTTGCCGTCGAGGACGGTCTGCACCTTGTTGGAGATGACGACATGCGTGTGCAGGTGCGGGTCGCCCGCCCGGGAGTCGTAGTGATCGAACGCGGTAGCGACCAGGCCACGGACATCGACCTGTGCAACCGCCCCGTCGCGTCCGGTTGCGCCCGTGCGGGTCGCTGCAACCTCCCGCTCCATGAACGCAACCACCTCCGCAACCGCCGCATGATGCGCGTCCGCGATAAGCGCCTGCGTGCCCGCGTCCGCGACCGCCCAGAGCACCGAGGCGGACTTCGGGATCGAGAAGGTGAAGTCGTAGCCCGCAACCGGCCGCCGCACCCCGCGCGCGGACTCCTCGACCTCGATTGCGGCGGTCGCCTCCGCGCGGCTCGCCGGTCCAAGCTCGGGATCGAGGGCAGTGACCCGTTCCTCGATCCGCTCGGCCACCGACTTGTAAGCCGGATACGCCAGCCCGAGCGGGGCACCCGTGACCGGGTGGCGGCCGAGCCCGAGGAGGAGTTCGAGCTGGGCTTCGAAGACCTGATCGCCCTCCACGATCTGCCCGCCAAGCGAGGTAACGCCGGAACCGAGCCAACGGCCCGGAGGCGTGCCTTCCTCCGCGTAATAGCGCGTCAAGGGTGTGCTCAACGAGCGGTCGCCGTCCCCGGCGATGACCGTGCGCAACAGGTACTTGTATCCGTCGCCCGCGGACATGACCCGCATCGAAACCGTCACACACTGTAGGTGTGCCTGTCGAAGCAACTAGAGCTTGAAGTCCGGCACTTTCGACCAGTCCAGTGCGGGGTGGCTGATGAAGGAGGCCGCTTCGTCAGCAAGGCGTTGGGCGCATACCCGATAGATATGTGCGCACGATTCCGCGCCATGGACTGACAATGAATGCTTGCCATTGCTCCTCGGACGCAGCACACTCGATGCCGATACGGTGCCTCTGAGCGGGCCCGGCCACACTTCGGAGCGAAATCCGCGCGCAAGTCCATGCGTCAGGCAATGACGGACTTGCATCCAGCCCTCGGCGTGCGTCTCCGCGTCCGCCCAAGAGAGTGTTTGCTTCCCGATCCATGACGAGTCACCGATCGCTGGCGGCTTCCATACGTTCACCGTAAAGGGTGTCTTCCAACTCGTCCCATCTCCCCAGGCGAGTACCTGCCGGAGCTTCTCATCGAACACCTTCACAGTCGGGTTGTTCATGGAAACCAACTTGGCGATCTGTCCAAAGCTCTGGTTTCGGTGAGCAGCGACGAGCGCCACGAACTCTTCGACGAAACCCTCGAATGCCGACACCGAGGTGAGGACTATCGCGGGTGCGAGGGCGCCCGCGTTGCCCGGATTTCCGCGGGTGCGCGGATGCAGTTTCTCCAGCATCGAAGGCACGGCGAGACTCGTCGCGTACCGGGTCACAGCATCTTGAAGACTCGGAACGTACATCACGCCTCCTGCCGCACTGGTGCGTTCAGTCTGGCATGCGGCAGTCCTCGACCTGCAAGAGGCGTGGCAGCTCGGACGGCAGCTGCTCAGGGAGTCCGAGTGGGGTCGATCCGCGGGCTCCCAGCGCGCGACAAATCACTGGTCGTGATTGATGTGGCGCATGAGCCTGCCAGGCGATCAGACCCTTGCGGACGCCGAGAGATCAACCTGCCGGAAGTCTCGCGCCTAACCAATCGCCGAGACTGTCGAGATGTCTCCGATCGACGAATCCTGCCGCTCGTCTCCCCCAGAAATGCGTGACAGGCGACGGCGTGGCACCGGCGTATCGGTTTTGCGCTAGGAAGGGTTGATTGCTCCCTCAGTGCTGCGGTCGATGCCGAGCGTTGCGACGAGGTCTTCATGGAGTTGGAACCAGACGCGGTGGCACGAGTCGATGCTCGCTTTGTCGACCCAGTCATGTTGTCCGCTCCGCGCCAGACGCAGAGCCGTTTCAAAACGGGTGTCGTAGCCGCCGAATCTGGCCAACACTGCGGTGAGCCGATCGACCAGCGGCGTGAGCGCAGCACTGAGAGCAGCGAGTTCGGTCAGGATGCGTTCATCTCGCTCCGGATCGGAGTGATCGTTGGGAGCGAAACGATCTTCCGTTACGGGGGCAAGCTGCCAGTCGGTGCAGGCGCGCAGAAGGCGGACGTTCAGCGGCAGGAAACTGCGATGCACGGCCTCGATCACCCTCTCGGGGTCGACGGTACCGCGTTCCCGTGCGAGCTGACGTTCATTCTCAACGCGGCCTTCATCGGTGAGCGACCATCCACGAAGGTCTGCGAAGGCCATCTCATTCGTCCAGCCTTTTCCTTCGGCTTCTCGGAGAAACTTCTGCGTTTCGTCCTCGGCTGCGCCGGCACGGTCGGCGATCTCGCCAGCTCCGGAAAAACCAAGCAGCCTAGTGGCGTGCAGGATTCGTAGACCGGACGGCGACCGATGAGTCATGCCTGCTCGCCTTGCCGCGCACTCAATCGGGTGTAGTACTGCTGACACGCCTGCGGCGAGCGAAACCCCGTTGCCTCAGCGATCTGTGCCCACGTAAGCCCGGCATTGCGCGCAGTGAAGAGCAAGCCGATCTCGACGCCCTCGACTTCGGACCGCGCCGCGGGAAGAAGCGAAAGCGCGCTCAGTACACCGTCTGCGCTGAGGCTCTCAGAGCGCCAGAGAGCGAACTGCGTGAGGTCAACCGCAGTGGGCGGAGCAGGCTCAGGTCGCCAGGGCCGCGGTGTCAACTCATCGGCGCCAAGCTCCAGGAGACATTCCTGCGCCTCACGCTCACGTAGCGCCTCCACGTAGTCCGTGTCACCTGTGCGAGACGGATCATGCTTACTGTCCATGTCTCACATCTTGCGCTATCAACAAAATGTTGTCAACATAGCGTTGATGAACGAGATGACAGTGGTTGATCTGACGGACGCGTCATCCGAAGCTTGCGGAGGCAAAGCCGCAGCGCTCGGAGCACTCCTCCGCGCCGGACTGCCCGTGCCCGACGGGTTCGTTGTGCCGTCTGCGGCCCATCGGGCGTTACACACCGAGCCTGCAACGCGGATGGAGAAGCTCTACCAGCCGGTCGACCTCGCTCTTTCCCGAATGGGGGATCCACCGGTCGCGGTACGCTCATCGGCCGAGAACGAGGACACCGCAGGTGCGTCGGCGGCAGGCCAGTACGAGAGCATTCTCGCCGTCCGTGGCGCAGACGCCGTTCTGAGCGCTATCAGCGACTGCTGGGACTCTGCCTCATCGGCACGGGTGACCGAGTATTGGGCTAAGACCAATGCCAGCAGCGCCGCGTCGGAATCAACGATGGCCGTGCTGGTGCAGCGACTCATCGACGCCGACACATCGGGAGTACTGTTCACGCCCGCTAACCGCAACGGCTCTACACGAATCGAAGCGAGCTGGGGGCTCGGACTCGTAGTTGTGGGCGGGACCGTCACACCGGACTCCTACGAAGTCGCCCCGAACGGAACTGTCCGTCACACCGTCGGGACAAAGACGACTCGGATGGATCGGAACGAGGACATCGCTGGCGTGTCCACTCGCGATGTTGATTCACACCACCGGGCCGCGCTCACGCTGGATGACGAGACTGCCGCACACCTCGCAACTCTCGGAGACCGAGTCGCCTCCGTTCTTGGCGGCCCCCAAGACATCGAGTGGGCGATCTCTGATGGACAGATATGGATTCTCCAGGCTCGCCCCATAACCGCCTCGCTTCCGCCGATACCTCGCAGCGCCCGGCCCGATAGCCGAGTGCTGATCGGTACCCCGGGGGCTCATGGAGTCGCGTCCGGTCAGGCGCGCGTCATCCGCAGCCCGAGCGAATTTGGGCGTATTCAGCCGGGCGAGATTCTGATCTGCCCGCACACGGACCCGGCGTGGACGCCGCTGTTCACGATCGCCGGGGGCGTCGTCACCCAAGCCGGCGGGGCTCTGTCACACGCCGCGATCGTTGCGCGAGAGTACGGCATCCCCGCTGTACTCGGCATCACCGATGTCACCGAGCTGATCACAGACGGCACCCGCGTCACACTCGACGGCACGAACGGCACCCTCACCATCCACTGACCGAATGAAGCGCAACACCCACTCAAGGAAGGAGACCGAGAGACGCACCTTCGCATGCGACCTCTCGAATCACTTATGGCAATCAGGTACCTTTACATCGCTCGGCATGGCGATGCCGACGCATTCGGCGCACTCACCGACACCGGCCGCGAACAGGCCAGGCTTCTCGGGCGACGTCTCTCACAATTGCCGATCACGGCTGTCTGGCACTCACCGCTGCCCCGCGCACGAGATACTGCGGCCGAACTCGACCTGTTCCTGAAGGGAAACCCGCCAGTCGCCGAGGCCCCCGAGCTGATCGACCACGTGCCCTACGTGCCCTCAATTGAGGAAACCCCACCATCCTGGGTGCCATTCTTCGACGGCTACGACGCCGAAGAAGCCAAAGCCGGGAACAAGATCGCCGACAGCCTTATCGACAGATTCACCACCACACCCGCAGGTGAGGACGACCTCCACGAGATCCTGATCACCCACGCCTATCCTATCGCCTGGCTCGTTCGCCACGCCCTCGATGCCCCGCCGGAGCGCTGGCTTGGCCTCTCCAGCGCCAATACCGCTCTTACCGTCATCGACTACCGCCCCGGTCTCCCACCTGGCATAACGATGTTCAACGAGATGAGCCATCTATCCCCCGAGCTGCGATGGACCGGCTTCCCGGCTACCGCCCGCCCCTGAAGTCGCGATCACGTGTCCGTTCGATCGTGGTCCCACATGAGACCAACATCGACCCAAATCCACCACGTAAGCGACGGTTGTAGAGCCGTGCACGCATTTCGGCAACTTCGTGAAGCCTTCTCGATCTCTTGCATCCGTGCGTCGTCGTCTAAGGTGGAGGTAGCGTCGCGTGCGCTGGCAGTCTGTGCCGGGCATGGAGGCGTGGGACCTGAAGGAATGACGATGCACTCATCGCGCCCTTCGTCCTCGCGTGACTGATCGCGAGACGACCAGGCTTGTCGCCTGGAGCAAAGAACTACGTGACGTCCATCGCCGGCTGCGAGAGGCTCTTCATCTCGCGCAGGCTGCGGTTCGAATCGGGGAGTCTTCCCGTGATGCGACCGGAGACTTACTGCTTTACTGCCACGGGTTCTGCGCGGCCCTAGACGGGCATCATCGAGGCGAAGACCGCGCGTTGTTTCCTGCGATCGAGGCCGCTCACCCTGAGCTTGCCCCGGTGCTGCGAGCACTCGAACAAGATCACTCGATGATCGCCCACTTGCTCAGCGAACTTCGCAATGCCGTCGACCACTCCGCATCTCCAGCCGAACTTGCCATGCACTTAGACGGCGTGGCCGCCGTGATGGAAACCCATTTTGCCTATGAGGAGCGGCAACTGCTCACTGTTCTCAAGAGCCTCGAACTCAACGCGCCCGTCGGCGATGTGCTTGGGCCGCTGTAGTGGACTCCCACTGAACAGCGCCTGGTGTCTCACGAATCGACTCGGGAGGTCGGCTTCGAGCCGTTGATGGCTCGAAGCCGAACAATCCATGCCCCCATCGCCCCGGTCGCCTACGACTGCGTGAAGTTGATCTTTGTTCGCGATGGCTCCGCGATTCTGTTCAGCGAATTCGGCGAGAAACCAGTCAAGGTGGGCGATGTCGTCGCACTCGCGGCAAATACTCTCTGCGGCAGTGATCCCGAGGGGTCGATCACCGTTACCACCCTGTATCTAGATCGCGATTACATCGTCGACCAGGTGTTCTGGCAACACGCCGCGCTGCTTGCGGACAGGCTCGACGCGAAGGATTTCACTGACGAGCTGTACTCCGAGCCCGCCCAGATTTTGCACCTTGGCGAGAACCGCGCAGGGATGCTCATGCCGTGGTTGGACGAGTTGGTGGCGCTCAGTATCGGCGGTTCATCATCGGATCGGTTCTTCCGGATGCAAGCCCTGCTTTTCGCGGTGCTCGACGTGACCATTCCGTATGTTACGGCCACCTCGGTGCGCCGCACGCCCAGCCAGCGGAAGACTTCCCGCCTGCCCGGTCCCCCGTCGCTTCGCCAGTTCGCGCCGTTGCGCGCTGAAGCTCGGCAGGCGCTGGAATTGCTTCGCGACCGGCCCGAGGAGCGGTGGACGCTTCAATATCTCGCATCTGCCGTGCACTTGTCGCCGTCGCAACTCGGCCGGGTCTTCGTGGACGCCTACGGCAAGACGCCAATGACCTACCTATCGACAGTGCGCGCCGAGAACTTGGCGCGCCTGCTGCGGGAGACCGACACACCTGTCGAAGCAGCGATGCGCCAGGTCGGCTGGCAAAGCCGAGGCCACGCCTCCCGTATCTTCCGCGAGGCCGTCGGAGTAACACCAGTTCGATACCGGCAACTCAGTCAGGGCAAATTCAGAGAGTAAGCACTGATACAAATCTGCGCATCTGAGGTACGAGTATCCGCATCTCACCCGTAGCTCCGCCCGAGGCGGCTGTTCGACTGGTAGTCCGGATAAGACTCGTTGGGTTCACCGCCGCGCCCGACGGTCACATCGCTTGTTTGTTGTCCGTCTCTCGTTTCTGGTGACCCCGGCGTACCTGTTGGTCACCGAGCCCAATCGGCCCGGTGCTCAGGGTATCGGGAGGAGACCAGGCCATGGCCAGAACGCGGGATCAATCCCAGGAGGCGCGGGAGGCAAAGCTCAACGAGCTGCTTGAGCGCCTGACCGGCGCTGTGAAACAGCTCGTCTCCGGTGATGACTGGGCTCGGGCGCTCGCGTTCGCGGCACGATTTCGGGCGCGATCGTTTTCCAACACGCTGCTGATCTGGGCACAGCATGAGGCCGCGTATGAGGCGGGCCGGGTGCCCGACCCGATGCCGTCGTACGTGGCGGGGTATCGACAGTGGCAGGGTTTGGGCCGTCAGGTGGAGAAGAGCCAGCCGGGATACATGATCTTCGCCCCGGTAACGGGACGCTTCGCCTCATCGAATCCCGCTGCCTCCGATTCATGGCGTCGGCTTGGGAAGGGCGAGCAGCCCCGGCCGGGCGAGGCAGTGCGGTCGAAGATGATCGCCGCCCGCCCTGCCTACGTGTGGGATGTCGCGCAGACGGCTGGGGACCCAATCCCGGAACCGCCCTCACCACGCCTGCTGGAAGGCGAAGCACCTGCCGGTCTGTGGGGCGGACTGGCAGCCCTGGTAGAGGAGCGCGGGTTTGAGGTGCTGCGGGTCCCACACGAGGGGATGATCCACGGCGCCAACGGGATGACGGACTACACCGCGAAGACGGTGGCGGTGCGCGAAAATATGGACCCGTCCGCGCAGGTGAAGACTCTCGCTCACGAACTCGGTCATGTGCTCATGCACGGCCCCGATGCCGAGACCGCTCGGCAACACCGTGGCATCGGAGAGGTCGAGGCAGAGTCGGTCGCGCTGATGATCGGCGCTGCCCACGGCATGGACACTTCTGGTTACACGATTCCGTACGTGTCGACCTGGGCGGCCAGGGTCGACGGCAAGGAGCCGGTCGAGATCGTCAAGACCACCGGTGAGCGGGTTCGCAAGATCGCGATGGGAATCCTCGACCAGCTCGATACCACCCAGATCGGGGACGGCACCCCGCCGGGCTTGGACCGCGAGACACCGCAACGAACCCAGTCCGGTAGCGAACGGTCAGCGCCCGAACGCGCAGCGTTGCTACATGACGCTAGCCCGCGGGTCACGACCGTAGCGACCGCAACGGCGCGAGAGAGAGGCCTGTAATGGTCTTCCCAGACGTGTTCGCCCGTGCGCTGACGCGAGCATCCGGCCCGCAGTCGTTGCCTGCTGCCGCCGAAGAGCTGGCTCGCGTGGGAGTACCGGTGTTCCCGTGCATACCGGGCGGGAAACGACCGCTGACCGAACACGGCTTCCACGACGCCACCACCGACGCCGACCGAGTCGCCGCATGGTGGGGCCGGTCTCCTGGGGCGAACATCGGCGTCCCGACCGGCGCACCCTCGGGAATGGTCGTGGTCGATGTCGATGTCCATGGCCCTGTCGATGGGTTCCGTGGTTTCTCGCGCGCCCATCGAGCGGATCTGCTGGACGGGTGGCAGCTCCTGGTATCCACGCCGTCCGGTGGGATGCACGCCTACTACCGGTCCACGCCTGTTCAGGTCCAACGATCCTGGCAGGCGGCGCGCGCGGGGATCGACTTCCGTGGCGACGGCGGATACATCGTCGTCCCACCCTCACGGATGTCCATCGCCGGAGACGTTGTCGGTTATCGGTTGCGGCGGGTCAGCGCCGGAACCGCCGCGGTGCTCGATTCGGATCGGTTGCGGGATTTTTTCGACCCGCGCCCCACATTTCGCGAGCCGACGAATTCTGCTCAGCGGCGAGGTGCGGATGTGTCGCGGTTGGCGAGATGGGTCGCTGGACGCGCGGAGGGTGAGCGGAACCGCAGCCTGTTCTGGGCTGCGTGCCGGCTCGCGGAGAACGGCCTACCAACCTCCGATGCCCTCGACGTACTGGGCGCTGCTGCTTCGGATGCGGGTTTGGGTGAACAGGAGATCATCGCGACCATCCGTTCTGCCTACCGAGCCGCTCACCCCGACAGGGACGCGTCCGCGTCCTCCGTGCAAGCGTCGGCACCGCCAGAGGCGGGCACCTGGTTTGCCAGGGACCCTGCTGCTTCGGGCCCGTCGAATACGCGGGTCCTGTGATGGCCGCCTCCAGTCTCGACAAGCAGGCGGGCCGACGTTGGGCGGTAGTGACGGCTGTAGCCGGGACGGTGTTCATCGCTGCGGGGGCGTTCTGGCTCAGCTTCACGGCGTTGGCGGATCTTGCCGCCCGGTCCGGAATCGGTGAAGAACAAGCGTGGGCTTGGCCGCTGATCGTGGACGGGATCATCGTTGTCGCCACGGTCGCCGTCGTCGCCATGGCCGGACAGCGGTCAGCCTGGTACCCGTGGGCGCTACTGATCGGCGGGGCCGCCGTGTCTGTGACCGCGAACGCAATCCACGCCGTCGTCGCCGCCGATGCCGATGTCCCAGGTGTGCTGGCCGCGAGTGTGGCGGCAGTCCCGCCGGTTGTGCTGCTGGCGATCACCCATCTGACCGTCACCCTCACCCGCCCCCTCCCCACCGCTGGGGAGCCGTCACCCGTTGAGGAGACGCCGGAAGTCTCAGGCACCACGACCGCGCAACGAAGCCTCGCACCGCCGCTGCGCCTTGGGAACACGCTCTTGAGACGGCTCTCTGCTTTTGAGGAAGCACCGCTCCACGCGGCTGCTGCCGCGGATCGGCGCGACCATGCCCGGGAGCTACGTGGCCGGGGGTGGTCAAACAAGAAGATCGCCCGCGAGCTCCAGGTACATCCCTCGACCGTGGGCCGGTGGTTCGCCAGCGCGCACCTTCCCGACGACACCGAAGATGCCGACGTCGAGGAAGCAGAAAACTCATGAGCAGCCATCCCGCCCAGCCACCCGAGCGCCATGAACGCGCGCTCGAACCGGATACGACCCCCGCCTCATCGGAGCATGCCGACAGGACAGAGACCCCGGCGGCGGTGCAGGCCGCAAGAATCAGCCGTCCCGGTAGCGACACGTCGCCGACAGGAGCGTCCGTCCGACGGGTGCGAGGTGTGGAGTGGGTGCGACCTACCGACCTGATGGCTCGTCACGGTGCCACGTTGGCGGGTCGGGGTATCGACTTCGAGGTCGAGCTGGCCCGCCGCACCCGTAGCCTCCCGGGTCAGGCGGTCCGTGCGGGCAGACGCAGGATCAGCGACGTACAAACCGTCGAGGCCGAGCGGGCACGGCGTTTACCGCCGGTGTCGGACTTCGGGCGTTCGGACGGGTCACAGTCCTGGGTGACGCGTTCGGGGATCGGGCTGAGGTGAGCTGACGATGCGCGCCCCCAGCACCGACACGTCACCGATGACGTCTGCTGGAGGCGCGTGCGCACCTGTGTGTCAGGAGGTGCCCTGACCATGACCGAGAACACGCACACGACCACCGAGCGCCCGACTGAGAGCGTCGAGGACTTCACAACCAGCGAAGGCCTACGAGCCCTGCTGCGCCGGCTCCACGCCTCGGGGCCCGGCGCATGGCGACGCGACCCAATGGCAGCCGAGTTGATGGAGTTCGTAGCCGAGAAGTACGCGCCCTTGGCGCGCAAGCACGGGTTGGACCCGTGGGAGGCCGCGTCCGCAGCGTTCGACGTGATGCGCACCCGGGCCGCCCGGACCGCGATCGACCCGTGGGCGGTAATCACTCATGCGGTGCGGATCACCTGCATCTTCGAGGAACGCGCCCAAGGCTTGCTGTGCTCGGTACATCAGGCACGACGCCCGCACGTGTCGGCATTCCACGACCCGGAACGCTTCAGCGACCGCGACAATCCCCTGATCGACTACGACCCCGCGTTCCACGTCACCGATCCAACGCCAACCGGCGACGGCAAGAGCCAAGGTGAGGACGAGCCCTCGGCAGGGGCGTCCACCTCGGCGTCGGCTGCGGTAGAGGATGCCATCGCGTTCTTCACCCTGCTGGACTGGCCGCCGTCGACCGCGCGAGCCGGGATCGAACACGTCTGCGGGGCACTGACCAGGGCTGGCACCCGCCAGGCCACCTACGAGGCGCTGCGACGCGACAAGCACGCTCGCGCCCAGCTCGACATCCCTCGCACCTCTTGGACTGCCCTATTGAAAGCGGTACTGGGCAATCCCCACCCTGCCTACGCCGCGACTGCTGCCGGGCGGGGCGTGCTGCTACGGCTACTGATCGGCGAGCCCGTCGCGGTGCTGCTGCGTGATGACGACCTCGTCCTCGCCGTCTCTCTCGCCGCACCTCGCGAACCTGGCGGGGGTGGGTCGCGGTGAGCGCGCCATCGGGGTTCATCGAGCTGGAGCGGACGGTCGCCTCGATTCGGGTCGGACGCCGGCACCGGACCGAGCTGGGCGACATCGATGAACTCGCTGCGTCCATTGATCGCGACGGGCTCCTGCAACCCATCACGATCACGCCCGACGGGGTGCTGGTGTGCGGTGCACGTCGACTGGCGGCGATCACACGTCTCGGCTGGAAAAAAGTCAACGTGTGGGTCCGCTCCGGGATCTCCGACCGCCTCGGACATCTCCTGGCCGAGCAGGACGACAACGCGCTGCACAAGCCACTGACGCAGACCGAGGCCGCCGCCCTCTACCGGGAACTGAAGACCCTGATGGCCGAAGACGCCGAACGGCGACAAGCAGCAACCAAGTTCAGCAGCGACCACCAGCCGGGAGCTGACGGTGGTGGAAAATTTCCACCACCGTCACTCGGCTCACGCGGCAAGACCCGCGAGCAAGCCGCGGCGAGGATCCCGGGCGGCGCCTCCTACAAGACCCTCGACAAGATCAGTTACCTGGAGCACATCGCCGCCGACCCCGCCCAACCGACCGAACTCCGTGCGCACGTCACCGCTGAGTTGGCACGCATCGATGAGGGCGCACCGGTGCATCCCATCTACGAATCCGTCCGCGCCACCGCGACCACCGCTCAAGATCAGCGTGAGACTGACCTGCACCAGCTCGCCTCCGACGCGCTCGCCCGAGCCAAGAACAGCAAGACGAAGAAACGCACGCCCCGCCCCATCCCGCTCTCCGATGCAGGTGGCGAGCCGGTGCAGTATCCGGTGCGGGCATTCGTGCTCACCTGGGGCGAACTGGCCGACTGGTGGACCCACTACGACGCCGAGCAACTCGCCGCCGAACTCAGCGACGAACAGATCGGGTCCTTCCTGACCACCGTCGCCGGGACTGGCCGGTTCGCGGACGAGCTACGTGCCGCCCACGACCGACAGACCGGCAGCGACCTCGCGCCCGTCCGCGGTCACCTACGCGCCCTCTGACTTCTCCGCGCCACTCTTCGGGCCGCTGGGTTCCTGTAGTGCACCTACGGAGCATGAAGACACCCGACCTCACTGACCCCCGCATCCGTCGCCGGTGGATCGCCGTGCTCGCCGCAGTAGCGGCAGTTCTCGTGCTGGCCGGTGTCGGCGTCTACGGCCTCATCACCGGACCACCCACACCAGCCGGCACCGACAGCGGCTCGACCGGTCCTGGGCCAGCCGCTACGACACCCGCCGCACCGACTCCGGCTGCGACACCGCGCCTGCCCGTCGTAGCCGGGTCGGATGATCCGGAGACTTTCGCCCGCAACGTTGCGACCGCCCTGTTTGCCTGGGACACCGCGTCCGGATTCATACCCCTGGACTACACCTCAGTTCTCCTCGCAGTCGGCGACCCCACTGGAGCCGAGCAAGCCGGGCTTGCCTCCGACATCGCCACCTACCTGCCCACCCGGAAAGCGTGGGTCGAGCTGCGCCAGTACGCCACGACCCAGCACCTCACCATCGACACCCTGTTCGTCCCCAATGCCTGGGACACCGCCATCAGTCAGGCTCAGCCGGGCCAGCTCGCTGCGGGAACGACCGCCTACACAATCGAGGGCACCCGCCACCGCTTTGGTCTCTGGAACAACGAACCGGTCACCTCCGAACACCCGGTGACGTTCACGGTGTTCATCGTCTGCGGCCCGACCTACGACACCTGCCATCTGCTGCGGGTCTCCCGGCTCGACAACCCCCTGCGATAAGCCCAGGAGGCCACTGTCGTGAAGAAGCTCGCCATCGCCGCTCTCGCTCTGATCCTGCTCGGCCCGTCGTTCGCTCTGGTCGGGATCGGGGTGCTAATGAACCCCGCCTCCACCGCCGCGTGCACCGTCACCGGGAACGGCATCACGATCGGCGAGGTCCCCGAGTCGTTGAGCGTGACCACCGCGAACGGCGAGACATTCACCCTCAATAGCCGTCAGCTTTCCCACGCCGCGACAATCATCGAGACCGGCTCGGGCATCGACGGGGTTACCCGGGACGGGCTCCAGATCGCGCTGATGGCAGCCCTCACCGAATCCACCCTGCGCATGCTCGCCAACACGGGCACCTACCCCGAATCCGCGAACTACCCCAACGACGGTGACGGCTCCGACCACGACTCGCTGGGCCTGTTCCAGATGCGACCTCAGTCCGGGTGGGGCACGGTCGCCAACCTCATGGACCCCGTCTATCAGGCGCGGGCATTCTTCGGAGGACCAGACGGCCCGAACTACCCCAGTCCCCGAGGGCTACTGGACATCCCCGGCTGGCAGTCGATGGACAAGGGCGAAGCCGCCCAGGCCGTCGAGGTATCTGCCTACCCCGACCGGTACCGCAACTACGAGCCCGTCGCCGAGACCATCCTGACCACCCTCACCACCACGACCACTGCGGGCGCTTCCACCGGCGGCACAGTTGCGCCGGCGGTGCGGACGGTCGCGGCGGAGTCGTCGCGGGTGGTGTTCCCGCTGCCGGAGGGCACCTGGGTTCCCTCCTCGGACTACGGACCCCGGGTCCACCCGATCAGCGGGGAGAACTCGTTCCACACCGGCACGGACTTCGCCGCGCCCGATGGCACGCCTATCCTCGCCGCAGCAGACGGAACCGTGACCGTCGCGGAATTCTCCGGCGGCTACGGCGGACTCGTTGTCATCGAACATCACATCGACGGAGCAGTCGTGGCGACGGCGTATGCGCACATGTGGGAGACCGGCATCCGCGTCACCGCCGGCGACACCGTGACCGCCGGACAGCACATCGGCGACGTCGGCTCCTCCGGCAACTCCACCGGCCCGCACCTGCACTTCGAGGTCCGCACCGGCGGCACCAACGGCCAGCACACCGACCCCGCCTCCTGGCTCAACGCCCACAACGCCGCCGATCTGCCCGAGCCTGCCACCGGCACACCCGGCGGCTGCAACCCCGACCCCGGAACGCCCGGCGGCGATCCGAGCCCGGTCGATGGCGACCCAGACCGCATGGTCGACGACCCCACCAGCGGCGGGCAAATCACCGCCCGCCTCCTTCACCTCCACACACAGGCCACCACAGCGTTCCCGGAGACCTCGTGGTCCTGCTACTCGCCACGTCCGGGCACTGTTTCCGAACACCCTCTGGGGCGGGCGTGCGATCTAACGTTCGGTAACGCCATCGGCACCAACCCCACTCCCCCGCAGCTCGAGGCCGGATGGCAGGTCACCAACTGGATGAAGGACCACGCCGAAACCCTCGGTGTCGAGTACCTGATCTGGCAGGACAAGATCTGGTCCCTGACCCGAGACGCCGAAGGATGGCGCGACTACGCGCACGGCACCAATATCACCACCCGGCACATCGACCACCTCCACGTCACCGTCCGGGCCGGAAGCTGACGGCCATGGACGTGTTCCCCGACTTCGAAGGCCTGAGCGGCATCGGCGACCTACGCGAAGTAGTTGGCGCGCTACTGACATTCGTGCTCATCACTGCGGTGATGATGCTGATCGTCTCCGCCATCATCTGGGCCATCGCTACCGCCAACGGCAACCACACCGCCGCGTCCAAGGCACGCATCGGCGCGTGGACCGCCCTCGGGACCACAGTCGTGGCCGGCGGCGGGGTCGCGTGGATGAACTGGCTCATCACCCTCGGTCAGCAGCTCTAACGCCGCCCTGCTGCCCGTCTCGCGAACCTGTCGTGTTCGCGGCCTCACGGGTTGGGGTGCGCACCTGCCCGACGAACCCATCCATGTTCTCCGCACTACGGGCGGAGAACGTTCGTCAGGAGGCCCACCGTGTTCGATCTCATCACCGCCCTGCCCGTGCTCATGCCCATGGACATCAACATCGATCCCAACAGCGACGGCCTGCCCGGTATCGCACAGCTCCGCACCATCGTCGGCGCCGTCATGACCGTCGGCCTGATCCTGTCCGTCCTGGCGCTGATCATCTCGGCGATCGTGTGGGGCTTCGGCGCGAACTCGTCCAACCCGCATCTCGCCGGACGCGGAAAGGTCGGCGTCCTCGTCTCCTGCGGTGCGGCATTGATCTGCGGAGCGTCGGTGACGCTGATCAACTTCTTCTGGAACGTCGGCCAGCAGGTCTGACCCACCCACCCGACTCGACCCCTATGTGTGAGGAGTGATTGCGGTGGGTGTGTGCGATGTCCCCATCATCTCGTCCGTCTGCGACACAGCCGGCGAAGCCGCCGCGTCCCTCGTAGCGGCACCGTTCGACTGGCTCGCCTCCGCGATGGGCGCCGCCGCGGGCTGGCTGTTCGAGGCCGTCTGGACCGTGTTCGACACCACCACCCTGGTCGACGTAACCCGGCCGGAGTATGTGGCGGTCTACAACATCCTGTTCGGCATCGCCGTGTTTGTGATGCTGATCTTCTTCTGCCTCCAACTCATCACCGGCCTCATCCGCCGTGACCCGACCGCCCTGTCTCGGGCGGCACTCGGCCTAGCAAAATCCGTCCTCGGATCGTTCGTCGTCATCACCCTGACCGCGTTGCTCTTGGAGATCGTCGATCAGCTCTGCATCGGCATCGTCCAAGCCGCCGGCGAGACCACCGAGTCGATGGGCGACAAGATCACGCTCTTGGCCGCGGGCCTGGTCGGGATTAACATCGCCGCCCCCGGGGTCGGGGCGATCATCACGATCTTCCTTGCAGGCCTCGCCATCGCCGCCGCCGCCATCGTGTGGTTGAGCTTGCTGGTCCGCAAGGCCCTCCTGCTGGTCGCGATCGTTCTCGCGCCGCTGGCGTTTTCCGGTGCGTCGTGGGATGCCACCAAGGGGTGGATCAGCAAGTGGGCGATGTTCGTCATCGCCCTGATCGTCTCCAAGCTCGTCCTGGTCGTGATGTTCCTCGTCGCCATCACTCAAGTTTCCGCGCCGATCGACGGGGATCTGTCCTCCGTCGCCGATCCGATCGCCGGGATCGTGCTGATGGCGATGGCCGCTTTCGCTCCGTACCTGACGTACAAGTTCCTGTCCTTTGTGGGCTTCGACATGTACCACGCGATCGGGTCCGAGCAGGACGCGAAGAACGCCCTCAACCGGCCCATCCCCACACCATCGAAGCCGCGGGGCGGCGAGCCAAAGAAGGTTCTCGACGGCGGCAACATCTCCGGAGGGGATGGGGGTGGGAAAACCCCGCCGCCACCGACAAACACGGCGCCCCAGGGCCCTGGTGGCGTTGCCGGAGCCGGAGGCGGGAAGGCCGCCGCCGCGGGCGGCAGCTCCGCCGGGGCAGGGGCCGCGGCAGCAGGCCCGGTCGCAGCGGCAGTAATCGCAGCGAAGGTCGCCAAAGATGCTGCCACCGCTGGGCCCAAAGCCGGCGCCGCGCTCGGCGGGCAGGGCGAGGCCGCCGCTGACTCCGCCTCCCAGGCAGGCAGCACACCCCCGGCGTCACAGACACCGCCGCCGTCCACCCCGGCGCCCAAGACACCGACTGCACCGAAACAGACCCCACCTTCGGCTCCGAAGCCGACCGGGAAGGAGTGAGAACCATGACGACCAAGAACGAGCGCGCCATGTCTTCGGAACTGGTGCCAGTGAAGTTCTCCCGCCTCACCCGCCGGGGAGTGCTGCTGGGCCTGTCTCTGACCCAGCTCATCACCTTGGCCACCGGCATCCTGAGCATCGTCGGCGCGCTGTACGCCGGCGGCGGCATCCTGCTCGCCTACACCGCGCCCATCTGGGCACTCGCCGCCGCCCTGACCTGGACACCCATCGCCGGACGCCCCGCCATCGAATGGTTACCCGTCGCGTCCTGGTGGCTCTGGCGTTCCACCGGCGGGCAACTTCTCTACCGCAGACGTGTAGTCACCCCACGCCCTGTCGGCACCCTCGCCCTGCCCGGCGACGTTGCCCGGCTCCGCGAATACACCGACCCCGACACGAACGCCGGGATGATCCACGACCCCCACCAGCAGACCCTCACAGTCGTCTGCGAGATCAGCCATCCCGCGTTCGTGCTCCTCGACCCCGGTGAGCAGGAGCGTCGCGTCACCTCCTGGGGCCGCGTACTGGCCACCGTGTGCCGATCCGGCCGAATCGTCACTCTCCAAGTATTGGAGCGCACCCTGCCGGACTCCGGCACCGGGCTGGCCGAATGGTGGGCCTCCCACGGGATATCCGACGACTCCTGGGCCGCGACCACCTACGCCGAACTCATTGACCGCGCCGGGCCCGCCGGAGAACGACACGCCACCACCCTGTCTCTCTCGCTGGACATGAAAGCCGCCGCCCGGCAGATCAGGACCGCCGGCGGCGGCATCCGCGGCGGCGCAGCCGTACTCCGGCAGGAGATGTCCACCCTCGTTGCAGCTCTGCGCTCCGCCGACCTCACACCCTCCGGATGGCTCACCCCTGGACAGATCGCCGTGATCCTCCGCGGTGCGTATGACCCGGCGATCGCCGCCACCCTGGAACGTCACGGCGAGCTGGGACAGAACCTCGCCACCGCCGGCCCCGTCGCAGTCAACGAGTCCTGGACACGCTTGCGCACCGACTCCGCCCACCACACGACACTGTGGATCAGTGAATGGCCCCGCTCGATGGTCTATCCCGGATTCCTGTCGCCGGTACTGCTGTCCACCGGCATCCAACGCTCGTTCTCACTGATCTGCACTCCGATGCGCTCGGACCAAGCTGCCCGGGACATCCGCAAAAAGAAGGTCGAGCACATCAGCGACGCCGCTCAAAGGGCGAAGATCGGCCAGATCGAGGACGCCGCCCTCACTGCCGAATACCAAGACGTTCTCCAGCAGGAAGCCGACCTCACCGCAGGCCACGGAGTACTGCGCTACACCGGCCTCATCAGCGTCTCCGCCCCTACCGTCGACGAGCTGGAAGCCGCGGTCGCGGCTATTGAACAGGCAGCGATCCAAGCGTCTTGCGAGACCAGGCCCCTCGTTGGTCAGCAGGCGGCGGCCTTCACGGCCGCCGCGTTGCCTCTGTGCCGAACTGTCTGAGGTTTAGGAGGGGTCGGTGGGCCTGACGAGGATGGTTGTTGTCGGGTCGACATCGGGAGCCCACGCCAGCGTGGGCAGATCGGCACTGTCCAGTCCGTCGAGTTCGAGACGGACCTGTCCGGCCAGGTGGGCGGAGTTGACCGACTGCCCGTTGGCAATTGCGGCGTAGAACTGGGCTGCGTAGTTGATCGCGTCGGCATCGTCGATGCTGTCGGCCATGCCGATCGCGAACGGCACGACCTGGTCCACCAGGTCATCGATCTGGGCAGCGGATTTGCAGGAGTTCAATAGCACCAGGAGCGGCGGATCATCGGTGGCGCGGATGGCGTTGGCAAACGCGCGGGCCGAGACGATCACGCCCGTGTGCGGTGCGTCCTGCTCGTCCTCGAACACAATGAGGTCTTCATTGCTATGGCCTGAGAAGTGCACCACGTGGGGGCGGAACTTGGTAATTCCGTCGAGGAGGTCATGGGTGGTCGCCGCCGGACGGACGTCGAGTTCGATCTGATCACGATGCAAAGCGGATTCGACGGCCGCCCGGATACGCTTCTGTTCCCTGCCCACTCGGAGGTCTCCTTCCGAGGATGCTCCGAGAATCAGGACCCGAAGTTTCTCCGGCTTGGGGGTAGGAAGTTGGCGAAGAACATGGTCGACGGCTGATTCGGTTCCACTGATCCGTGACTCCAGAGTCGCCCGATCGGCAGCGGTCCGCCGGTCCGCCTGCTGCTGTTCGCGTTTACGGCGGCGCTCCGCGGCATCTGCCTCGGACTGCTCGGCTCGCGTCAGCTTGGTCAGCAACGCTGACTCCTCTTTCGAGTACCCGGCAGCCTTCGACTGCAACCGGCCGGCCTCCTTGCCTGCGGCTTCGGCTTCCTGGTCTTTACGATCAGCTTCGCGAAGCTTGCTCTTCGCAGTCGTCTCGCTCTTGGTCTTCGACGCGGACTGTCGCGCCTTGGCCGCCTCGGCACGTTTCTTCGACTCCTTCGTCCGGTACTCGCCGGCCTTCTTCTCGGCCTCGATCCGTTGCTTGCGTTTCCGTTCAAGCTGACCCCGGTACTGACTCGCGCTCATCTGACTACCCCTCGCTCCATTGCGTCCACTCATAGCCACGCTACGCCCGACCACGGACACCCTTGGCTCATCGCCGCGCACCTGCTTGACACGCCACGTGCCAAGGAGACTCGCAATGCCGACATTCAAAGATCCACTCGCCGATGCCGCCGAGGCATCAGAAGCTCTGCGCGGCCTCGCCCACGCCAGCCGGACCCTCGACAACCCCGCCGACACGTACGCCGTTTTCGGTGACGTGATCTCCGGGGTGCGGTCGCTGCGACAGGTCCTCGATCAGCTCGCGGACGCTCATCTGACACACCGCGAGCGCGCCCACGACGACGCCGGCAATCACGCTGCCGGAGCAGGTAGTGCCCTGACCGCTGCGGATGAGCTGCACCAGGCGGGCACTCTGCTGGATCAGGTGCACGATCGACTCGATGCAGCGTTCGGACACTCGGGAAAGATCGCCTGGCACCCCGAACCCGCCCTCGAACAAGCGTCGCTAAGCGAGCCCGCCGCGCGGCGGTGGGTCTCTGTCGTGTTCCTCCAAGGCGAGGACGCCGACGAGGTACTCGACCTGATCGACCGGGACGGCACGGACGCGGCGATCGAACACTTGAAGAGATTCGACTACGGCGACGAGACCACCTCAGCCGCGATGGAGAACGGGTACGTCTACGACGAGCGCCCGGCGGGGCCGCTGGACCGTGTGGTTGCCGATGGGGACTACACCCTCACGTCCAACGCGGCGATGGGGCACGTGAGCCTGCTACGCGCGCACCCGGCTCCGCTTGATCCGCCTCTGGTTGGATCGGGGGCCAAGCCCAGTCGCGAGGCGATGCGGACGTCGCCGGTGGCGGTTAGGGACTGGTTCGCTGGTCCTGCCGGCGGGACGGCTTCCGTGGGGCGGGGGCTGTCGCTGTGAATGAACGCGAGCAGTTGCACACCTCCGTACTCGTCGCGCCTGCCTCCGAGCGACGCCGGCTCCGTAAGCAGCGACGGCAGGCCGCCGCCCACCTGCAGGCTGAACATCGCCGCACTGAGATCACCGAAGCGAGGGCGAAAGCGGAGGCCGAGCGCGCCGAACGACGAGCCACCGCCTACCTGCCTGCGGCGGGTGAGCCCGGCCCGGCAGCACTGCGCTCCCCCGGTAAGTTCCGCCTGCCTCGGCATCAGGACACCTCTGCGACCTTGGCGGGGGCGTATCCGTTCGTCGCAGAAGGTGGGCTTGGCGCCGACGGGGTGTTCGTCGGTCAAGACCTCTATTCGGGAGGGTCGTTCGTATACGACCCCTGGGTGCTCTACGCCCGCGGCATCATCACGGCACCGAACGTGGTGCTCGCGGGGATCGTCGGCTCTGGCAAATCCAGCCTCGCGAAGTCTCTCTACACGCGGAGCATTCCGTTCGGCCGCCGCGTGTATGTTCCGGGCGATCCGAAGGGCGAGCACACTGCGGTCGCGAAGGCCGTCGGTGGGCGGGCGATCGTTCTGGGCCACGGACTCAACACCCGCCTGAACCCGCTCGACGAGGGCCACCGTCCCTCCGGTCTGTCCAATGAGCAGTGGGCGCTCACCGTTGCCTCCCGCCGCCGCGACCTGATCGGGTCACTGGCTGAAACGATCCTGGCTCGCGGGTTGACGCCGTTGGAGCACACCGCGATCGACTTGGCACTCACGCAAACGGTGCGGGAGAACACCGTGCCGATCCTGCCGATGGTCGTTGACCGCATCCTCCGCCCCACCGCCGATGCCGACGACCGGTTGGCCGACGACGGACGGCTCGTCGGCCACGCTCTTCGCCGCTTGGTCGCCGGTGACCTCGCTGGCTTGTTCGATGGCCCGTCCACAGTGACATTCGACCCGACCCTGCCGATGATCAGCCTGGACTTGTCCCGGGTCACCGAGAACAGCACCCTGATCTCCGTGCTGATGACGTGCTCGTCGGCCTGGATGGAATCAGCCTTGCTGGACCCCAACGGCGGGCAACGCTGGGTCATCTACGACGAGGCGTGGCGGCTCATGTCTCATCCGGCACTGCTGCGCAGGATGGACGCGCACTGGCGGCTGGCTCGGCACTACGGGATCGCGAACATGCTGATCTTCCACAAGCTGAGCGACCTCGACAACGTCGGCGATGCCGGCTCCGCGATGCGGTCCTTGGCGAACTCACTGCTAGCCAACGCCGAGACCAGGATCGTCTACCGGCAGGAATCCGACCAGCTCGGCCCCACGGCACAGGCCCTCGGGCTCACTGGCACCGAGCAGAAGCTTCTCCCCTCGTTAGGTGTCGGGCAAGGACTGTGGCGGATCAAGGACAGGGCTTTCGTGACCCAACATCAACTGCATCCCGCCGAGCTGGAGTTGTTCGACACCAGCTCCCGGCTCACGCAGGGGGTGAAGTGATGCACGGCAAGCCCCTCCGCCGTTCGACCTGGCAGCAACCCGAGCAGACCCCGATCGTGCTTCCGCACGCGGTCATCACCGTCACTGACGACGGCAAACTAGACGTCACTGTCGACGGAACCGCGTTCCCGCCGCCGCCCGAAGGGCAGGCGTGGACGCGGGGCGATTTCGGAGACCTGCTGGATGCCATCGCCGAGGACCGGGCGACCGCAGTACGCATCGAGGTCCGTGAGACCGACGGGAGCGTGTTCACCGACATCATCCGCGCCCGCCGGCGCATCACGCCCGGCCCACCAGCGCCCGAGCCGGGGAAACAGGGCGGCAAGCCCGCCACGAGGACGCGAACGCCCGAACTGGTCGAGGTGACAGCGGACGGGTTCGTGCCGGGTGAGGACGTCGCCGTCGCGGTCATCGTTTCCCACACCGATGCCACTGGAACCGGCCGCGCCCGCACCCTCCTCGACAAGACTCACCTCTCCTTCCTGCTGCGAGACCGGACCGGCGAGGTTGTGCTCCTCGGGCGAATCTCCGGCACCGTTCACGTTCAGCGGCTGCCATGAACCCATCCCAGCAACGTCAGGGCGGGTCGGTCGGCGATGAGCTGACCAACGCCGCCCTCATCGGACTGGTCGGGATCTTCGGCGTCGCGCTTATTCTGCGTGCCGCTGGCAGCGTGGCAGCGTTCCTCTCCGGCACGCCGCAACCCACATCGGGGCCAGCCTCCGGATTGGCGGTGCTCGCCAATCCGGGTGACCCTGCCACCGCGTTCGGCGCCCACAGCCTCAGCCCGATCGTGTACTGGGGCACCACCGCAATCCTGCTCGCGAGCCTCGCCACCGCAGGGACCTGGGCGTGGGTCCGGTTTCGACGGCACACCCGAAAGGTCGACACCGACCCGCGACGTCTGATCGGCACCGCCACTGCCCACGAGGTCACACAGACCGCCTCAGCCAAGGCGCTTCTCCGTCGGGCATCTACGCTCCGCCCCTCCCTCGACAGCCCCGCCCCCGGTGATGTGGGCTACCGGATCGGCACTTCCAAGGGGCGAGATGTCTGGGCCAGCGTCGAGGACTCAATCCTGCTCATCGGGCCACCCCGCTCCGGCAAAGGCCTCCACATCGTCATCAACGCCATCCTCGATGCGCCGGGCGCGGTGGTCACCACCAGCACACGCCCAGACAACCTCACCGCCACTCTCCGCGCGCGGCAACGTGACGGACGCCCGGTGGCCGTGTTCGACCCCCAGCACCTCGCCGAAGGCATCCCGGCAGGCATGCGTTGGTCGCCTATCCGCGGCTGCGAAGACCCGCTGACCGCGATGATCCGCGCCACCGGCCTCGCCGCCGCCACTGGACTCTCGTCCGGCGGCGTCGAATCTGGCGGATTCTGGGAAGGCAAAACCCGCACCGCCCTCCAAGCCCTCCTTCATGCCGCTGCCCTCGACCAGCGGCCACCATCAGAGCTGTTCCGGTGGACCCTCGACCCCACGGCTGCCGCCGAAGCCGTCGCAATCCTCACGAACAGCGCTCAAGCGGCGACTGGGTGGGCGGACTCCCTCGGGGCGATGATAGATTCCGACCCCAAGACCCGCGATTCGATCTGGCAGGGCGTCGCCCTCGCTCTCGGCGCTCTCGCTGACCCCCGCGTCCTCGACGCCGTCTCACCCGGACCCGGCAAAGGCTTCGACCCCGAGACGTTCATCCGAGAACGCGGCACCCTCTACCTCCTCGCCACCGGCGCCGGAGCCGGCGCATCCGCCGCACTCGTGGCAGCGCTCGTTGAAGACCTCATCGAGACCGCTCGCCGCATCGCCGCGCGGTCCCCCGGCGCGCGCCTCGACCCACCCCTGCTGCTCGCACTCGATGAGATCGGCAACCTCGCCCCGTTACCGTCCCTGCCGACACTGATGGCGGAGGGCGGCGGCACCGGCATCACCACTATGCCTGTCCTTCAGTCACTGGCCCAGGCTCGGGACAAGTGGTCGGACAACGCCGCCGGTGCGATCTGGGACGCGTCCATCGTGAAGATCATCCTTGGCGGCGCCTCCAACTCCCGTGACCTCCAAGACCTCTCCACTCTCATCGGCGAACGCGACGAATACACCGACAGCGTCACCCTCGGCGACCACGGCAGCCGCTCGAACCAGCGCTCCATCCGCCGCGTGCCGATCCTCCCGCCGGACCGCATACGCACCATGCCGTTCGGCACCGGCGTCACCCTGCTCCGCTCCGCACCACCAATCATCACCGACTTACGGGCATGGACCTCGCGCCCTGATAGCACCCAGCTCAAGGAGGAGCGGGCAGGGATCGAGGCGCGGCTACGACGCCCAGTCGACTCCTGACGAGAGCGACCGTGGGCGTTGCTGTGCACCTGCCTCATACGAGCGACCCCACACCGGCGGTCGCCACGAACGCCAGGAGGAGAGCCCGATGGCTATCCGCACTCAGCAGTCCATCTCAGGTTTCATCGCGTCTGATCCGCAGCTCAACTACACGTCCAAGGGGGAGGCGAGGTTCTACGCACGGATCGGCCAGGAGCACTTCCGTCGGGAAGGCGACGGGACATTTACCCGGCTGGAGCCGACGTTCCACGATCTCGTTGCGTTTCGCGCCACCGCCGAGCGCGCCCATGAACGATTCGCCAAGGGCGACAGCTTCGTCGCCGAGGGATACGTCCACCCCTACACGAGCGAGCGCGACGGGCAGAGCACCGACGTTGAAGAGTTCGTCGCCAAGAAGATCGGTCACGACCTCGCCCGCACCACCTATGAAGTCGACCGCACACGACGTGCCCCGGACGCCGTTGAACAAGTCGCTCCGACCCGAGGGCCCGTCGACCGGTCCGCCCTTGAACATGCAGGCGCGCGACGGACATCCCCCGACAACGGGCCCGCGATTGGGTTGTGAGGAGTCCAGTCATGGAGGACATCGCTGAGGCTCCAGAGTTTGACGAACCAGAGCCGCGCCAACTCAATGAGGACGACTACGACGAGCACCCGCTGGTCGACACCGGACTGATCGCCGAGCCGCCCCATCCGGTGAACTGGAACCTGCTCACCGCGGACGAAGCCGGCGCCGAATGGATCGAACTCGACCAATGGGTGCACTGGCTCCGTCGCACGTACGGCCTTCCAGCGTCGGTGATCCCACCGTTCTGGTACCGACACCCTGAACTGCTGTGGGAACTATCTGCACTGCACCTGCACTGGCTCTGCGCCTACGACCCCGACCAGAACGGCTCCGCACCTCTCGGGTGGCACCGCGACTTCGCTGACACACGGCAACGGCTCCGCGACTGGGTTGCCGCTTCTGGGACCCGCCTGGATCTTGATCGCCCCACCCGGCAGACCACCTGGCCCGGCGAGGAACCCGGACCCGCAATCGATGATGTCGTGCTCACAGACCGCTCGGCAGACTTCGAAGCGTTCGTGGCCACCGATATCGCCAGACGGCAAACGGCCGAGGATGAGTTCTACGCGTCGATAGTCAAGGGCGATCAATGAGCCGCGCCCCGAGCTTCCCACCCGCTGATGAACTGGCTCAGATCGTCCCGGAGCCAGCCCATGACGCTTTCGCGGCCGGGTGGCGGGCCGGAACTCATCGACACGCCACTCAACCAGCGTCACAGGATGTGCTGGAGCAGATCGCAGCAATGCTGGATGCTGCGATCACGCCGACGCCCTCATCCGACCGGAACGATCAATAGCCGTTTCTCGGTCACCGCCTTACCCGGTTGAGCATCAATCCGATGAATCATCCGCCGCAGGTATGCACGCTTCTCCGTGATCGTCCGCTCCTTCCACGACGCGATTAGTGCAGGACCGTCCTCGATAGGGAACTCTTCCAACTCCATTGCGTCTAAACGACGCTGGAGGACCTCCACCCGCCGCTGAGCATCTTCAACAAGCGACAACAGTACGGTCACCATGCCGCCCCGATACGCTCCAGTGCCCTGCTTGGACAGCAGCGCATCACGCTCAGCTTTCGCCTCGTCGAGCTGAGCGAGCACGTCATTGATGCCTACGTCCGCGCGTGCAGCGCGACGTCGAGCACGCGCCTGAGCAAGCGCGTCATCGCTGAGCTGAGAGAAGAACCAGCCAAGGACGAACGCCTCGCCCTTGGCAGCATCGATCGTGCACCCACCTGCGCAGTTCCCCGGCCCCCTCAACCGGTTGGCCTGGCACCGGTACGCGAATGCCTCGACGCGCTCGCCTGACGCACGCGTGCGGTACTTCTGATGCCCGTACAGCCTTTCCCCGCACTGGCAGTGCACCAGACCGGTCAGAAGCCACTCATGCGATCCCCACGGTCGCCGGGTTCGTGATGTCTTCGCCTCCTCCAACAGCCGTCGTACCCGCAACCACGTCGCCCGATCACACACCGGCTCCTGACCAATCACAGGCTTCCCTGAAGCGTCACGCGCAATGTAGTCGAGCAGATCGAGCTTGACCCCCCGTTGATGTTCAGGCACTTGCCGCATCCGATACCCGATCATCCGAGGCGAGACCAGCGAGCGGTACACGGTCGCCTCATAGACCGGTCCGCCTGTCGCGGTTGTGATCCCAAAGTGCTCACTCCAGTGGCGGACGATCTGCGCCAGGCTCTTACCCGCCAGCACCATGTCCACCGCAGCCTGCAACGCCGGGTACTCAACGGGGTGTGGCACGAGACGCACCCCCGAACGCCCAAACTCATCTGTGACCCGCGGACCGGCGATCCACCCGAGTGGCGCCGTGCCACCGTGGTGGAATCCCGCCTCCGCAAGATGGCGTTTCGCCGCAAGTTGCCGCTCACTCATGGAGTCGGTTTCGACCTCCGCGAGAAGAGCCTTGATTCCAGTCACTAGCTTCGCGCCGGCGGTCGCGGTATTCAACTCATCGGCGCTGTCCTGGTGCGAAACCAACTAGACGCCCGAGCGCTGGCATTCGCCGATCCACTCGATGCACTTAGCCGCGACCCGGTTCGTACGATCCAGCTTCCAGAACGCTACTGCCGACACCTTCCCGGCCTGAATGTCCTGGTTGAGTTGGCGCCATCCCTTGCGGTTCTTCGCCGCGGACGTGCTCGCTGAATCGTTATCGACATACTCACCAAGCACAGTCCAACCGCCATCCTGAGAGAGCTTTCGTGTCAGATCAAGTCGCTGGCGTTCGATCGCGTCGGCCTTGTCCCTGTGATACTTCGACAGACGCAGGTACAGGTAAATTGCCCGTGTGCCTTCGGCGGGTGTCTCCGGACCTGTCTGAGTAAACGCGGGATAGACCACCGCCCGCGTGGCCCGTCCGGGCCGCGCGTTCGGTCCCGGCTTCGTCGTGCTTGTGTTCATCAGTGACCTCCTTCGATAAGGAGGTGCGCTTTCCATTGCTGGACTCGTCCAGGAAGAGGACCCCGCGGGTCGCGCGTGCGACGGCTCCCGGCCGGATCCTGCCGCTGCCGCCGCCGACGATCGCTGCGGCGGAGGCGGAGTGGTGCGGGCTCTCGAACGGCGGACGCCTCACAAGGGTGCCGCCGGTGTGCTCGCCGACGAGGGAGCGCATGCAGGTCGCCTCGAGTGCCGCCTCGTCGTCGAGATCCGGCAGGATCCCGGGCAGGCGTGAGGCGAGCATCGTCTTCCCCGCTCCGGGCGGACCGAGGAGGAACACGTGGTGCCCGCCCGCCGCTGCGGCGATCATCGCGGACGCCGCTTCCTCGTTGCCGATCACGTCCGCGAAGTCGAGCCGGGACTCCGGCTCACGAACGGCTGGAGGCGCAGCGGAACGCTCCGGCAGGACCGGCACGTCCCACTCCGCCCCGTGCCACACGGCGGCCGCCGCCAGGGACGAGACCGGGATGACGTCCACCCCGTCCACCAACTCCGCTTCGAGCCGGTCGTCCTCGGGCACCATCACCCTGTATCGGCCGGCCCGGGCCGCGGCGAGTACCGCGGGCAGCACGCCCGGCACCGATTGCAGTCGCCCGTCGAGCCCGAGCTCGCCGATGTGCACGACCGCTGCGACCGACTCGCGATTCACCTCCCCCAGCGCCGCCAGCGCCGCGAGCCCGATCGCGAGATCGAACGCGGAGCCGTGCTTGGGCATCGCCGCCGGCGACAGGTTCACCGTCATCTTGTACTCCGCGATCCCGCTGCCCGAGTTGATCGCTGCGGACCGCACCCGCTCCTTCGCCTGCGACAGCGCCGCATCCGGCAGACCGATGATCACCATCCCCGGAGTGCCGTCCGCCGAGTGCGCCTCCACCCCCACCACCGCGCCGGTGAAGCCGACCAGACCGACCGCGGATGTCCGCCCCAGCCCCATCAGGCCACCGCCCGCACATGACGCACCTGCGACGGCACTCCGTCCGGCGCGACGATGCCGACCGCGTCGATGCGCAGGTGCCGCGAGCGCTCGTCGTGCTCCCGCGCCCACGCATACGCCAGCCGCCGCAGCCGCTGCGCCTTCACCCGCGTGATCGCCTCGATCGGCAACCCGAACCGCGTCGAGGACCGCGTCTTCACCTCCACCACCACCAACGCCGAACCCTCCCGCGCCACGATGTCCAGCTCCCCCTCCCGCACCCGCCAATTGCGGTCGAGGATCTCGAAACCGCGCTCCCTCAGGTGCGCCGCAGCGATCTCCTCGCCGCGACGGCCCAACTCGTCCTTGTCCATGCAGAACCTCCCGAGGGAAGGGTCGCGGAGAGAGAGGTGGCACGGGGCGGGCGGCGGTAGAACTGGGGAGGGAGCGGGGAATCCGGAGCTGTGGAGGGCGGGTCCGGCGGCGTCGATCGGCGCGGGATCGTCCGTCGACAGTGGGTCTCGATACGCCGCCTCCGGCGGCTACTCGACCAGCATGAAGGCCGGGCGGTGCGTGATGCGCTCCGGAAGCGGAGGAACAGCCGGTGCCGGCCCCTTGTGAGGGTGGGTCTCGATCCACCGCCTGCGGCGGCTACTCGACCAGCGTGAAGGCCGGGCGGTGCGTGATGCATGCCGGAATCGTGAGACCAGCCGCTGCCGGCCCCTTGTGAGGGTGGGTCTCGATACGCCGCCTTCGGCGGCTACTCGACCAGCATCAATGAGGCCGGCCGCGGCCCGAGGGAAGAGCCGTCAGCGACGTCCGTCTGCGAAGTTTCGATGAGCGCCACCGCTACTCGATCAGCGGAGGGAAGAGTGCGCTGCAAGCGCTCCTCAGCCGGAGAAGGGTGCGCTGCAGGCGCTCCTCAGCCGGAGAATGGAGCGCTGCAAGCGCTCCTCGGCAGGGGGGAGTGTGCGCCGGAAGCGCTTCTCAACCCGGAGAGAACGAGCCGGAAGCCCTACTCGTCGAGGGCCAGCTCCTTCGGGAGCTCGAACTCCTTGCGGGAGAGCTCCTCGACGTTGACGTCCTTGAAGGTCAGGACGCGGACGGACTTCACGAAGCGGTCGGAGCGGTAGACGTCCCAGACCCAGACGTCGCGCATGGTCAGCTCGAAGTAGAAGTCGTGCTCGGTGTCGCGGCGGACCAGCTCGACCTCGTTGGCGAGGTAGAAGCGCCGCTCGGTCTCGACGACGTACGAGAACTGCGAGACGACGTCGCGGTACTCCCGGTACAGTGCCAGCTCGACCTCGCGGTCGTAGTCCTCGAACTCGTCCTCATCCATCGTCCGTCGATTCTACGCGACACGACCCTCCGCCGGGACCGCCCTACGCAGAGACGGCGTCCGCTCCGGCCTCGCGCGAGCGCGACAGCCACGTCACCCGGTGCAGCGGCGACGGCCCGACCCGATCCAGGCCGGCCCAGTGCGCGGCGCTGCCGTAGCCCTTGTTGCTGTCCCAGGCGTAATCGGCGAAGTCGTCGTGGTGGCGCACCATCTGGCCGTCGCGGCCGACCTTCGCCAGCACGGAGGCGGCCGAGACGGAGGCGCAGTCGCGGTCGGCCTTGATGCGGGTGACGATCGTCAGGTCCGCCGCCCACGGGCCGAGCGCGGGCGTGAGCCAGTCGTGCTTGCCGTCGAGCAGGACGACGGCGCGGGACAGCTCCACGCCCTGGTCGACGAGGCGCTCGATGCCGCGCGAGGCGGCGCGGCCGAGGCCGGCGATGATCCCGGTGTCGTCGATCTCGTCGGCGGAGGACTCGCCGATCGCCCAGCCGGACACCCACTTCACCACGCCGGGCAGCAGTGCCTCGCGGCGCGCGGGGGCGAGCATCTTCGAGTCTCGCAGGCCCTCCGGGAAGCGGCCGCAGCGCGAGCCGATCGCGACGACGCCGACGGAGACCGGTCCGGCGATCGCGCCGCGGCCGACCTCGTCGCAGCCGATGACGCTCTCGAAGCCCTGACGGAAGAGCCGGCGCTCCTCGCGGAGGTCCGGGTCGGCGACGACCACCTAGCGCCCGCCCGCGCTGGCCCGGTCGTCCTCCGACTGCTCGTCGGACGCCTCGGTGTCGACGCCGCGGAACACCGACGGGTAGTCGTCCAGCCAGGCCCACTGCTGCACCGGCCAGGTGACCAGGATCGCGCGGCCGACGACGTTGTCGATCGGCACGAAGCCGTTGCCGGGCTTGTCGGTGTTGTACCGGGAGTCGGCGGAGTTGTAGCGGTTGTCGCCCATCACCCAGAGCGAGCCCTCGGGCACGACCACGTCGAACGGGGTCGCCGAGACCGCCTGGACGCCGTCGGGGAGCTTCACGTACGGCTCCGAGATGGGATTCCCGTTGATCTCGACCTGGCCGAGCGGCGTGCAGCAGGTGACGTGATCGCCGGGCAGGCCGATGACCCGCTTGATCAGGTGGTCGTTGCTGTCCGGCGCGGTGAGGCCGACGAGCGCGAGGGCGGAGTCGATGGCGGCCTGGAAGGCGGGGACCTCGGGCTCGGTGGTCGGCGAGAGCCAGCCGCCCGGATCGCGGAAGACGACCACGTCGCCGCGCGAGATCGGGACGACCCCGGGGACCAGCTCGTTCACGAGGATGCGGTCGTTCTCGACCAGCGTCTGCTCCATCGAGGAGGACGGGATGTAGAACGAGCGGATCAGGAACGTCTTGACGAGGAAGGACACCAGGACGGCGACGACGACGATGATCAGCACGTCGCGGAGGAAGAGGAGCACTCCCCGTCGGCGACGGCGGGGCCGGTGCTCGCCGTCCGGATCGGCGGAGTGGCGGCCGCCGTCGTGCGGGAGGGTCACGGGGGCCGTGCTGTCTGTCATCGCGTGCCGTGGCCCCTACTGTGGTCGACCCGCGCGGTGCCGCGCCGGTCTGTGGATCACCGGGTCGTACCGCCCCGGAAAAGGGTCGGACCCCGGTCCATCATAGATGGGCCGGGGTCCGGGAATCGCTGTGCGGACGCCGCTCAGGAGTCGCGCTTCTCCTTGATCTTCGCCTTCTTGCCGCGGAGGTTGCGGAGGTAGTAGAGCTTCGCGCGACGCACGTCACCGCGGGTGACGACCTCGATGTGGTCGATCACCGGGGAGTGGACCGGGAAGGTGCGCTCGACGCCGACCTGGAAGCTGACCTTGCGGACCGTGAAGGTCTCGCGGACGCCCTCGTTCGAGCGGCCGATGACGACGCCCTGGAAGATCTGGATGCGCGAGCGGGTGCCCTCGACGATGTTGACGTGCACCTTGACGGTGTCGCCGGCGCGGAACTCGGGGATGTCGGTGCGGAGTGACGCCGCATCGAGTGAGTCGAGGATGTGCATGCTGTATCGCTCTCCGTGCCCGCCACAGGTCGAACACCGTTTCGTTGATGGAAGTCGGTCGTGCCCACGTCGTCGCGGCTCCCCTGTGGCAGAGCCTGCGCGAGGCACAAGCGCTCATTCTGCCATGGCGCCGGAGCGCGCGTCAAAGCGGCGGTCCCGGCGAGGTCCTGAGGACGGATGCGCGAGGGCAACTCCGCAGAAGTTGTCGTACCGGGGCGCCCGCTACGACAACTTCTGGAGAGCGGCGACGCGGGGCCACGCAGGTCTAGCGGCAGAACGCAGAAGTTGTCGTACTCGGATGCCCACTACGACAACTTGCGAGGAGTGGAAGCCGCGATCCGGCACGGTCGCTTCAGAGGACGATCGTCTGCCCGTCCTGGGGGCGCTCCGGGTCGAAGCGGTCGTCCGTCACCGGCTGCGGCTGCGGGCCGCCCTGGGCCTGCACCTCGGCGGCCGCGGCGAAGGCGAGGAGCGTCGCGCGTGCATCCGTGAAGAAGCGCCAGACGGAGTGGGTGAACGCGACGACTCCCAGCAGGATCGAGAGCAGTCCGAGCGCCCACGCCCCGGGAGGGAAGAAGCCGAAGGCGATCAGCGAGACGTGCCAGGCGCCGAGCGCGGCCACGTCGCCCCAGGCGGGGGTCCGGGAGGGCCGCACGGTCACCCGAAACGCCACGACGCTCGCGACGACGGCCAGACCGACCGCCAGAATGGGGAGGGCGATGACCAGGCCGAGCACGGTCCAGCCGCTCGATCCTCCGAAGAGTCCGTACCCCAGGAGGATCCAGAGCGGCAGGACGACCGCCGCAGGGAACAGCCAGGAACCGAAAGCCCGTCTCGTGCGCATGCACCGACGGTACCCATGACCGCTGAAGAACGCCTCAGCGACCCCCGAGAGGATCAGCATGATCGAGCTGCGCACACCCGCCGAGATCGAGGAGATGCGCCCGGCCGGCCGCTTCGTCGCCGAGGTGCTGAAGGCGACGTCAGCCGCGGCCGCCGTGGGCGTCAACCTTCTCGAGCTCGACCGCCTCGCCCACGACATGATCCGCTCGGCCGGAGCGGAGTCCTGCTACATCGACTACCACCCGTCGTTCGGCGCCAGCCCCTTCGGCAAGGTGATCTGCACGTCGGTGAACGACGCCGTGCTGCACGGCCTCCCCTTCGACTACCGCCTGCGCGACGGCGACCTGCTGACCCTGGACTTCGCCGCCTCCGTCGACGGCTGGGTCGCCGACTCCGCGATCACCGTCGCCGTCGGCACGCCCCGCCCCGAGGACCTGAAGCTCGTCGACACCACGACCCGCGCGCTCGAGGCCGGCATCGCCGCCGCGCAGCCGGGCAAGAAGATCGGCGACATCTCCGCCGCCATCGCCGCGGTCGCCCGCGCCGAGGGACTCAGCATCAACACCGACTTCGGCGGCCACGGCGTCGGCCGCACCATGCACGGCGACCCGCACATCGCCAACGACGGCCGCGCCGGCCGCGGCTACCCGCTGCGCCCGGGCCTGGTCGTGGCGATCGAGCCGTGGTTCCTGCAGAGCACCGACGAGATCTACACCGACAAGGACGGCTGGACCCTCCGCAGCCGCGACGGCTCGCGCGGCGCGCACATGGAGCACACCATCGCCATCACGGAGACCGGCAACATCGTCCTCTCCGCGCGGGACTGATCCCAGCCCCGAAGGTTCATCCGCGGAGTACTGGACAGCAGCGGTATCCGATAGCGATACTATCCGCATGCGAGTCTCCGAGCTCAGCCGCCTCAGCGGCGTCAGCCTGCCCACGATCAAGTACTACATCCGGGAGGGGCTGCTACCACCGGGCACGGCCTCGGGGCCGCAGCGGTCCGAGTACGGCGACGAGCACCTCGCCCGGCTCCGACTGCTCCGCGCGCTGATCGAGAGCGGCGGGGTCGGCATCGCCGGCGCGAAGCGGATCACGGCCGTGCTGGACGAGGGCGCTCCCCCGGCGGTCGCGTTCGAGGTGGCGCAGGACGTCGTCTCCGCGAACGTCGACTCCGAGGCCGTCGCCTCGGACGACGCGCTCGAGCGGGTGCGGTCGGTGGTCGGCGACGACTACTGCGAGCACCCCGCGGTGCGGACGGCGGCCCGAGCCCTCGACGCCCTGGAGCTCTCCGGGGGCGGGATGACGCCGTCCTGGCTCGACGCCTACGCCCGGGCGGCGGCGATCGTCGCGGGCGCGGACCTGGACGAGCTCGAGGCGCGCAGCAGCGTGAGCGAGCAGACGTCGATCGCGGCGGTGGGCACGGCCCTCGGCGATGTCGTGCTGCAGTCGATGCGCCGCGTGGCCCAGGCCCGCGAGACGCAGCGGAGGTTCGGGGAGCGGCAGGACTCGCCGTCCGCCTCCGAGCACACCGCGGCGCAAGAGAACGCCGAGGTCGCGCGATGACCGCCACGATCCAGCGTCCGGAGCGTGCAGCAGCGGTCCTCGCCCGTCCGCACCGCCCGCTCCTCGTCCTCGCCGCGGCGATGGCGGTCGGCGTACTGGCCTGCCTCGTCCTGCTGCTCGTCGACCCGCGCGAGCTCGGCGGCCAGCCGCTCTGGGCGAAGCCGCTGAAGTTCTGCCTCTCCATCGCCGTCTACGCACTGACGCTCGCCTGGCTGATCGGCCTCGTCCCCGAGCGCCGCCGGCGACTCGCGCGGATCCTCGGCAGCGTCGCTGTCGCGGGTCTCGCGATCGAGATGGTCGTCATCGGCGGCGCCGCGGCGGTGGGCGTCACCAGCCACTTCAACGTCACGACGCCGCTGCACTCGGCGCTCTGGGCGGCGATGGCGGTGTCGATCGTCGTCGTCTGGCTGGTCACGCTGGTGCTCGCGGCGCTCCTGGCGCGGGTGCCGCTCGGCGACCCCTCGCTCACTCTCGCGGTCCGGGCCGGCCTCGTGATCGGACTCGTCGGGATGGCGCTCGCCTTCCTGATGACCGGGCCGACCGCCTCGCAGCTCTCGGATTACCAGGGCGTCGTCGGCGCGCACGCGGTCGGCGTGGACGACGGCGGCGCAGGACTGCCACTGCTCGGCTGGAGCACCACGGGCGGCGACCTCCGGATCCCGCACTTCGTCGGGATGCACGCGCTGCAGGGGCTGCCGCTGCTGGCGTTCGCGCTCGCACGGCTGGGGACGCGGGTGCGGCTGCTCGGCGACGCGACCCTCCGCCTCCGGCTGGTCGCGCTCGCGGCGCTCGCCTGGTCCGCCCTCGTCGCGCTGACCTGCTGGCAGGCGCTGCGCGGGCAGTCGATCGTGGCTCCGGATGCGCTCACCCTCGCTGTCGGCGGCGCGGTCGTGCTCGCCCTCGTGATCGCGGGACTCGTCGCGGTGCGCCGCGCCTCCGTCGAGGTCGCGCGATGAGCCGGCTGCGCCGCGGCTGGACGCCGCACGCGGTGATCTACCTTCTGCTCGCCGTCGCCGGCCTCGTCGGCACCTGGACGTACAACGTCCGCGCCGTGCTGGAGAGCGTCGACTTCCTCGGCGACCTCGCGGGCGGTGGACCGGCGGTCTCGTCGATCACGACGGACCTGCTGGTGGTGGCGATCGCCGCCGTCGCCTTCATGATCACCGAGGGCCGCCGCATCGGCATGAAGCGGGTCTGGATCCTCGTCCTGCTCGCGCCCCTGGTCGCCCTGGCCTTCGCCTTCCCGCTCTTCCTCGCCCTCCGCGAACGCCACCTCACCCTCGCCCGGGAGCCCTGACCCCCCCCCTCGCGAGATGCCACTTATGAGCACGACACGCCGAGAAAGGCGGTCACAAGTGGCATCTCGCGGGATCGGGCCGTCGCACGCAGTGGCGAGATGCCACTTCAGTACGCGACACGCCGAGAAAGGCGGTCACAAGTGGCATCTCGCGGGATCGGGTCAGGGCAGGAGCTCCGGGCGGACGCGGCGGGTGAGCTCGACGCTCTGCTCGTGGCGCCAGGCGGCGATCGCTCCGTGGTTGCCGCTGAGCAGCACCGGGGGGACGTCGAGGCCGCGCCAGGACGCGGGCTTGGTGTAGCTGGGGTACTCGAGCAGGCCGTCGGAGTGGCTCTCCTCGACCAGGCTCGCCGGATTGCCGACGACGCCGGGCACGAGGCGGCCGACGGCCTCGATCATCGCCATCACGGCGACCTCTCCCCCGTTGAGGACGTAGTCGCCGAGGCTGATCATCCGCACGCGGGCGCGCTCGGCGGTGTGGTCGACGACGCGCTGGTCTATGCCCTCGTAGCGGCCGCAGCCGAACACGAGGGACGACTCCTGCGCGAGCTCGCGCGCGGTCGCCTGGGTGAAGACCTCGCCGGCGGGCGAGGGGAAGATCACCAGCGGGTCCGCCGCGGGATCGAGGATCGTGTCGAACGCCTCACCCCACGGCTCGGGCCGCATCACCATGCCGGCGCCGCCGCCGTAGGGCGTGTCGTCGACGGTGCGGTGCCGGTCGTGCGTGAAGGAGCGGAGGTCGTGCACCCCGAGCTCGATCAGCCCGCTCTGGCGCGCGCGCCCGAGCAGGCTGATGTCGAGGACGCCGAAGAACTCCGGGAAGATCGTGACGATGTCGATCCTCACGACCGCGGCTCCTCCTGGGAGTCCGGGGTCGCGGCATCCGCGGAGTCGGCTGTCACGTCGGCGGACTCGGATTCAGCTTCGGCGTCGGCTTCGTCCTCGACCGGCGCGGCCGCGGCCAGCTCGGGGTCGGAGAGGTCGACGCCGCTGAGGTCCACCTCGGCGGGCTCCTCCTCGGGAGCCTCCTCGAAGAGGCCGATCGGCGGCGTGACGGTGACGACGCCGGCGACCGGGTCGACGGACGGGACGATCGCGTTCACGAACGGGACCATCACCTCGCCGGACGGCGTGCCGACGATCAGGAGGTCTTGCGCGGGGAAGTGGTCGACGCGGCGGACCGTGCCCACCTCGCGGCCGTCGCGGACGACGGACATGCCGACCAGCTGGTAGTCGTACCAGGAGTCGTCGTCGCCGGGCTCGGTCTGCACCTCCTCGTCGATCCAGAGGATCGCCTTGAGGAGGGTCTCGGCGGCGTCGCGGTCGGCGATGCCCTTGAAGAACGCGACGGGGTGGCTGTTGTACCAGCGCAGCTCGACGAGCTCGAGCTTCTTGCCGTGCCACTCGGAGGTGCGGGGCACCTGGAGCGTGAAGGAGGCACCGGGGGTGAAGCGCTTGTCGGGCTCATCGGTGTAGAGCTCGAGCTTGATCGCGCCCTTGAGCCCGTGGGCCTTGGTGAGTCGGGCGACGCGGAGCTGCGTCGTGCCCGCTGCGGGGGCCGCCACCCTACTTGTCGGTGTCGACGACGTCGACGCGCACGCGTCGCCCGTCGGCGAGGGCAGCGACGAGAGTGCGGACGGCCTTGGCGGTGCGACCGGAACGTCCGATCACGCGGCCGAGGTCCTCGGGGTGCACGCGCACCTCGAGGACCTCTCCGCGCGGGGAGCTCGTAGCCACGACCTTGACCTCATCGGGGTTCTCGACGATCCCCTTGACGAGGTGTTCGACGGCGGGAGCGAGCATGGACTACGCCTCGGTGGAGGCTTCGTCGGCGGCGGGCGCCTCGGGCGCGGTGGCCTTGGCGGGAGCCTCGGACTTCGGCTTGAGGACCGGCTTCTTCTTGGCGTCGACGACGAACGGAGCCTTGGGCTCCTTCACCTGGACGGTGCTGACGGCGTCGGCGTCGCCCTTGAAGCGGCCCCAGTCGCCGGTCAGCTTGAGGATCGCGGCGACCTGCTCGGTCGGCTGCGCGCCGACTCCGAGCCAGTACTGCGCGCGCTCCGAGTCGACCTTGATGAACGAGGGCTGCTCGGTCGGGTGGTACTGGCCGATCTCCTCGATCACGCGGCCGTCGCGCTTGGTGCGCGAGTCGGCGACGACGATGCGGTAGTAGGGCGCTCGGATCTTGCCGAGGCGCTTCAGACGAATCTTGACAGCCACAATTCTCCTGTGTGGTCGTTGACCGTGAGGTCGATGATGGATGAACTGAGCCGTGAGCGTGGGGTGCACACCCGGCCGGAAGCTCGAGGGGGTTTCTTCGGCGGTGAGTAGAGGGTCGACCGCCTCGGACCCGACGGATCATTCTGCCAGAAAAACCCCCGGCCTGCGGCCCCGACACGGACACCCGTCACTCGGCGTCCGCTCCGGTCTCTGGTGCGAGGATGTGGGGGCGCGTCCCGCCCCGGTGGACGCCGGACTGACGAGGACGCCGTCATGGAGATCACCTTCGCCGAATCCGACCGCTCCACCCTCGGGATCGAGTGGGAGGTCGCCATCGTCGACCGGCAGACGGGCGACCTCGCCAACGTCGCCGACGTCGTGCTCGAGGCGCTCCGCGGCGAGGACGGATCGCCGCATCCGCGGATCACCGGCGAGCTGCTGAAGAACACCGTCGAGCTGGTCTCCGGCGTGCACCGCACCGTCCGCGACGCCGTCGCCGACCTGCAGGACCAGCTGCGCCAGGTGCGCGAGATCACCGACCCGATGGGCCTGGACCTCGTCTGCTCCGGCTCGCACCCGTTCGCGCAGTGGTACGACCAGACCATCACCGACAAGGAGCGGTACCACCGGCTCATCGACCGCACCCAGTGGTGGGGCCGCAACATGATGATCTGGGGCATCCACGTGCACGTGGGGATCGAGGACCGGGACAAGGTCCTCACCATCCTCAACGCGCTGCTCGACTACTACCCGCACCTGCAGGCGCTCTCGGCGTCCAGCCCGTTCTGGGGCGGCGTCGACACCGGCTACGCCTCGAACCGCGCGCTGATGTTCCAGCAGCTGCCCACCGCCGGGCTGCCGCCGCAGTTCGGCGCCTGGGCGAACTACGAGGAGTACGTCGACGACATGATGCGCACCGGCGTCATCGACGACCACACCGAGGTCCGCTGGGACATCCGCCCCTCGCCGCAGTGGGGCACGATCGAGATGCGCGCCTGCGACGGGCTGTCCTCGCCGGAGGAGATCGGCGCGGTCGCGGCGCTGATCCAGTGCCTGGTCGAGCACCTCTCCACCCAGCTCGACGAGGGCGGGACGCTCGCGACGATGCAGCCCTGGTACGTCAGGGAGAACAAGTGGCGCGCCGCGCGCTACGGACTCGACGCGGAGATCATCCTCGACGCGGCCGGGAACGAGCGGCTCGTCACGGACGACATCCGCGATCTGCTCACGACGCTCGCGCCGGTGGCGGAGCGGCTCGACTGCGCGGCGGAGCTGGCCGACGTCGAGCTGATCCTCGTGGCGGGAGCGAGCTACCAGCGCCAGCTGCGCACCGCGGCCGAGAACGACGGCGATCTGAAGGCTGTGGTCCGGGCGCTGGCGGGCGAGCTGCGCGACGGGCTCAAGGACCCGCGGGCATGACCCGACGGCTCCTGGCCGGTGCGGCGCTGCTCGGCGCCGGCCTGCTGGCTCTCGCGGGGTGCTCGAGTGCCAGCGGTGCCCCCGCCGGAACGGGCGCCACACGGTCGCCATCCGCGACCACGGCCACGGCTCTGCCGTCGCCGACCTCGGATCCGCTGTCCGACTCCGCGCCGCTCGCGCTCGGTGGGGCGCTGCCGGCCGGCGCGCGGGTCACGATCGTCGGCGACAGCATCGTCCGCGGTCTGGGGCTCGATCCCGGACAGGCCTGGCCGGCCCTCGTCGGGGACGACCTGGGCTGGAGCGTCGTCAACCTGGGCTGCGACGGCGGCGGCTTCATCGAGCCGGGCGACTGCGGCGTGGCCGTCGGCGACCGGGCCGAGGAGATCGCCGACACCCGGCCCGACGCGATCGTGCTGATCGCCAGCAGCAACGACCTCGGCTGGACCCCCGAGGAGGTCGCCGACGCGATGGGCCCGGCGGTGCAGGCGATCGCGGAGGCCTCCCCCTCCGCGAAGCTGATCGCGCTCGACTCGGTGTGGGGGCCGGATCCGCGACCCGAGGACCTGGACGCCTACGATGCGGCGCTCGTGGGCGCCGTGGACGCGGCGGGCGGGATCGCCCTCGAGTACCCGGACCCGCTGCGCGCCGACGGGCTGCTCGCCGAGGACGGCGTGCATCCGACGGCCGAGGGCCAGGTCGCGCTCGCGGACGCCTTCGTGCTCGCCGCGGAGAAGGCCGGGCTCGCGCAGGCGATCCCCGGGGACCAGCGGGCGACGGACGCGCCCGGCTGACCCCGGGGGAGCCGCTCAGCGGGTGGTGCTGTTCTTGCCGTCGCGCCAGGAGAGCAGGTCGCGCACCGGCTGGAGGTCGATGTCCGGGCCGGTGATGCCGAGAGTGAAGAGGCGGGCGCCGAGGTCGAACTGCTGGTCGAGCACGCCGAAGGAGGCGTCGCCGACTCCCCCGCGGACGCTCGCGCCGGTCGAGATCTCGATGGCGTCCATGTCGCGGTCGACGCGGCCGCACCAGTCGGCGAGGACGCCGAGCTTGCGCTCGAGGGTGGGGACGTCGGAGAAGCTGTGCCAGATGTCGGCGTGCTCCGCGACGATGCGGAGGGTCTTCTTCTCGCCGCCGCCACCGATCATCACGGGGATGTCGCGGGTGGGAGCGGGGTTCAGCTTGTCCCAGCGGGCGCGGATGCGGGGCATGGCCTCGGAGAGCTCGTCGAGGCGCGACCCGGCGGTGCCGAAGTCGTAGCCGTACTCCTGGTAGTCGCGCTCGAACCAGCCGGAGCCGATGCCGAAGATCAGGCGGCCTTCGGCGCCCTTGGCGCTGATGTGGTCGACGGTGCGGGCCATGTCGGCGAGCAGGTCGGGGTTGCGGTAGCTGTTGCAGGTGACGAGCGGGCCGAACTCGATGCGGCTGGTCTGCTCGGCCCAGGCGGCGAGCATGCTCCAGCCCTCGAAGTGCAGGCCGTCGGGCTCGCCGGAGAGCGGGTAGAAGTGGTCCCAGTTGAAGGCGATGTCGACGCCGATGTCCTCGAGCTCGGCGAGCGTGTCGCGGATGACCTCGTAGGAGACGTGCTGCGGGGCGATCTGGACGCCGATGCGGACGGGGCGCGGAGAAGCGGTTGTCATGCCTTCACGCTAGACCTCGCGGCGGGCGGCGTGCCGGTGGTGGGTCTCGATACGCCCCTGCGGGACTACTCGACCAGCATGAGGCGGACCCCTGCTGATCGAGCAGGCCGCGCAGCGGGCGTATCGAGATCCGATCGGGGCGGCTACTCGCCGGCCGGGTCGGGGGACGCGGTGGGGGCGTCGTCGCTGGTGGAGCGGGCGAGCTTGACGGTGGTGGCGCCGTCGGCGTCGAAGAGGCGGAGGCGGCCGCCGTCGATCGAGGCCATCATCGCGTCGGCGAAGATCATCGGCAGGGCGACGCCGTCGCAGGCGATCATCGTGCTGGGGCCGGCGTCGACGGTCAGCGCGCCCTCGCCGTCGATCGACCACTCGCCCTGCACGCCGTTGCAGCCGTCGGATCCGGTCCAGGTGCCGTCCTCGGCGAGGAGCAGGAACGGGACCTCGGGCGACTCGTAGGACACTCCCGTGACCCAGCGGCCGACGAGCTCGTCCGGCGACGGGGCAGAGGCGGCGTCCACTCCCGAGCCCTCGGAGCAGCCGGCCAGCCCGAGGGCCACTGCGGCCGCCGCGGCGACCGCGAGACCGGCGCCCAGGCCCCTCATCGGCCGAGGAGCTTCTGCAGCTGCTCCAGCTCCTCCGGAGTGGGCTGCGCACCCGCGCCGGAGCCACCGCCGAGGCCGAAGCCCGAGCCGCCCGCGTTCGTGGACTGCGGGCCGGAGCTGATCGCCGCGTTCTCCGCGGCGCGCTTGGCCGGGTTGCCCGACTTGCTGCTCTTCTTCTTCTGCGGCTTCGGGCGGCCCTGGTAGCCGGCACCGGGCACGGGGCCCATGCCGGGGACGTTCGGCACGCCGCCCTTGGCGACGGTCTTCATCATCTTCGCGGCCTGGTCGAAGCGCAGGACGAGCTGGTTGACGTCGGTCACGGTCATGCCGGATCCGCGGGCGATGCGGAGGCGCCGCGAGCCGTTCAGCAGCTTCGGGTTCACCCGCTCGGCCCTGGTCATCGACTGGATGATCGCCTCGGTACGCACGATCTCGCGCTCGTCGAACTGGTCGAGCTGCTCGCGCATGCCCTTCGCGCCGGGCAGCATGCCGATCATCTTCTTGATCGAGCCCATGTTGCGCAGCTGCTGCATCTGGCCGAGGAAGTCGTCGAGGGTGAACGTGTCCCCCATGATCTTCTCGGCGATCTTGCGCGCCTCGTCCTCGTCGAACGCGCTCTGCGCCTGCTCGATGAGGGTGAGGACGTCGCCGAGGTCGAGGATGCGGCTCGCCATGCGGTCCGGGTGGAACTGCTCGAAGTCGTCGAGGCCCTCGCCGGTGGACGCGAAGAGGATCGGGCGGCCGGTGAGCGAGGCGACCGACAGGGCCGCGCCGCCTCGGGCGTCGCCGTCGAGCTTGGAGAGGACGACGCCGGTGAAGTCGACGCCCTCCTGGAAGGCCTTCGCGGTGGCGACCGCGTCCTGGCCGATCATCGCGTCGATGACGAAGAGGACCTCGTCCGGGTTCGTCACCCGGCGGATGTCGGAGGCCTGCTTCATCATGTCGGCGTCGACGCCGAGGCGGCCGGCGGTGTCGATGATGACGGTGTCGTACTGCTTGTCGGTGGCGAACTTGATCGCGTTCTGCGCGACCTTGACCGGGTTGCCGACGCCGTTGCCGGGCTCCGGGGCGTACACCGCGACACCGGCCTGCTCGCCGACGACCTGCAGCTGCTGCACCGCGTTGGGGCGCTGGAGGTCGGCCGCGACGAGGAGCGGCGTGTGGCCGTCCTTGCCGAGGTACTTGCCGAGCTTGCCGGCGAGGGTCGTCTTTCCCGCACCCTGGAGGCCGGCGAGCATGATGACCGTCGGCGGGCGCTTGGCGAACTCGAGGCGGCGCGACTGGCCGCCGAGGATCGCGACGAGCTCCTCGTTGACGATCTGCACGACCTGCTGCGCGGGGTTCAGCGCCTTGTTGACCTCGTCTCCGAGGGCGCGCTCCCGGATCTTGCCGGTGAACGCCTTGACGACGTCGAGCGCGACGTCGGCGTCGAGCAGCGCGCGCCGGATCTCGCGGACGGTGCCGTCGACGTCCGAGGCCGAGAGCTTGCCCTTCGTGCGCAGGTTCTTGAAGGTCTCGACGAGTCGATCGGAGAGGGTGCCGAAAGTAGCCATGATGCCGGGAATTCTACCGGAGCCTTCCCGGAGGTCGGACGACCGCGGCCCGCGTCGATTAACTGTACCGAGTGCAGGAACTCGTCTAAGGTGGCCGGGTGATCGAGACACTGCTCGCGGGCGACGCCGCGGATCCCCTGGACTACCGCAATGGCTGGGAGCTGCAGCGCCGGCTGCACGGCGAGGTGGTCGCCGGTTCGCGGCCGGGCACGCTCGTGCTCTGCGAGCACGCCGCCGTCTACACGGCGGGCAAGCGCACGGAGTCGCACGAGCGGCCGGTCGACGGCTCCCCCGTGGTCGATGTCGACCGAGGCGGACGGCTGACCTGGCACGGGCCGGGGCAGCTGGTCGGCTACCCGATCGTGCGGCTGCGCGAGCCGGTGGACGTGGTCGCCTACGTCCGCTCGCTCGAGGGCGTGCTGATCGACGTGCTCGACGACCTCGGTGTCGCCGGGGTGCGGGTCGACGGGCGCTCGGGGGTCTGGATCCGCCGGGGCGAGGGCGCCGACAAGATCGCGGCCATCGGCATCCGGGTGGCGCACGGCGTGACGATGCACGGCTTCGCCCTCAACGTCTCGAACAGCCTCGAGCCCTACTCCCGGATCGTCGCGTGCGGCATCGCCGACGCCGGAGTGACCACTGTCGAGCGCGAGCGCGGCGAGGCGCCCTCGATGGAGTCGGTGCGCGCCCGGGTCGAGGCGCGGTTCCGGGAGGCGGCACCCGCCTTCGCGGTCGTGGAGACGATCGCGGGGGTCGCGGCGTGAGCGCCGAGACCGGCGGCCGGAAGCTGCTGCGCCTCGAGGTGCGCAACGCCGAGACGCCGATCGAGCGCAAGCCGGAGTGGATCAAGACCAAGGCCGTGATGGGCCCGGAGTACCGGCAGCTGCAGTCGCTCGTGAAGGACGAGGAATTGCACACGGTCTGCCAGGAGGCCGGCTGCCCGAACATCTTCGAGTGCTGGGAGGACCGCGAGGCGACCTTCCTGATCGGCGGCTCGCAGTGCACGCGCCGCTGCGACTTCTGCCAGATCGACACCGGCAAGCCGGCCGACTACGACGCCGACGAGCCGCGCCGCGTGGGCGAGTCGGTGGCACGGATGAAGCTGCGCTACGCGACGGTGACCGGGGTGGCCCGCGACGATCTGCCGGACGAGGGCTCCTGGCTGTACGCCGAGACGATCCGGCAGATCCACGCGCAGGCGCCGGGGACGGGCGTGGAGATCCTGGTGCCCGACTTCACCGGGCGCGCGGAGCACCTGCAGCGCGTGTTCGACGCCCGGCCGGAGGTGTTCGCGCACAACGTCGAGACGGTGCCGCGCATCTTCAAGCGGATCCGGCCGGCGTTCCGCTACGAGCGCTCGCTCGACGTCCTGACCCAGGGACGCGATGCCGGGCTGATCACGAAGTCGAACCTCATCCTCGGCATGGGCGAGGAGCGCGAGGAGATCTCGCAGGCGCTGCAGGACCTGCACGACGCGGGCACCGACATCGTGACGATCACGCAGTACCTCCGCCCGACGCCGCGGCACCTGCCGGTGGACCGCTGGGTGCACCCGGAGGAGTTCGTCGCGATCAAGGAGGAGGCGGAGGACATCGGCTTCCTGGGCGTGCTCTCCGGCCCGCTCGTCCGCTCCTCCTACCGCGCCGGTCGCCTCTGGGCCCGCTCGATGGAGTCGAAGGGCCGGCCGGTCCCGGAGCACCTGCGCCACCTGGCCGACGCGGCCCTCGGCTTCTCCCAGGCGGTCTGACCCGCTCTCCCCGCGAGATGCCACTTGTGCACGCCTTGCACGGCGTGTCGCGTGCACAAGTGGCATCTCGCGGATGGGGTCCTGGGGGCCCTTGCTGGTCGAGTAGCCCGGCAGGGGCGTATCGAGACCCACGATCGTCAGCAGGGGTGGTCTGCAGACTCGCTGTCTGACGCTGGTGGATCTCGATACGCCCGCTCCGCGGGCTACTCGATCAGCAAAGTGGCCGGTCTTCCGAGAGGGCTGTTCGCCGAGTCGATCCGTCTCGGGCCATGGCCCGCCCGCAGAACTCGGTTCGCGTCCACTCTCGGCCCGGCGGTCAGTGGTGACTCACGCTGCGCCGGGGACTGAACTGCTTCGCGAGATGCCAGTTGTGCACGCGTTTCACGGCGTGTCGCGTGCACAAGTGGCATCTCGCAGAAGAGGAGGAGGGACTCCCGGGTCAGGCGACGAGCTGGGCGGCGAAGACGTGGGGGGTGAAGCCGGTGAGGTCGTTGATGCCCTCGCCCTGGCCGACGAGCTTGATGGGGATGCCGGTCTTCTCCTGGACGGCGAGGACGAAGCCGCCCTTGGCCGAGCCGTCGAGCTTGGTGATGACGAGGCCGGTGACGCCGGCGTGCTCGATGAAGGCCTGGGCCTGCATCAGGCCGTTCTGGCCGGTGGTCGCGTCGAGGACGAGCAGGATCTCGGAGATCGGCGCCTGCTTCTCGACGACGCGCTTGATCTTGCCGAGCTCGTCCATCAGGCCGCCCTTGGTGTGCAGGCGGCCGGCGGTGTCGATGATGACCATCTCGATGCCGTGGGTCTTCGCGTACTCGACGGTCTGGTAGGCGACGGAGGCCGGGTCCTGGCGCTCCTGCTGCGGGCGGACGATCTGCGCGTCGGCGCGCTGCGCCCAGGTGGCGAGCTGGTCGACCGCGGCGGCGCGGAAGGTGTCGGCGGCGCCGACCACGACGCTGCGGTCGAAGTTGCGGAGGAACTTCGCGAACTTGCCGATGGTCGTGGTCTTGCCGACGCCGTTCACGCCGACGACCAGGATGACCGCGGGCCGCTCGCTGAGCTTGAGGGTCGTGTCGTACTTGGAGAGGCGCTCCTCGAGCGACTCGCGGAGCATGCGCTGGAGGTCGCGCGGGTCGGTGGTGTTGTAGCGGGCGACCTTGGCGCGGAGGTCCTCGACCATCTCCTCGGTGATGTCCGGCCCGAAGTCGGCGGTGATCAGGGCCGTCTCGAGGTCGTCCCACGTCTGCTCGTCGATCGTGCGCTTCTCGAACAGGCCGCGGAGTGCGCGACCGAGCGACCAGGAGCTGCGTTCTGCCATGCGCCCAGGCTACCGGCGGGTGGACGTCCGATCTGCAGGCGATCCGCCCTTCGCGGAGCCTGGACCTGCGGCAGGACGGGCCTGCCGGCCGGCATCGCCTGCGAATCGAACCCGTGGATCAGACCGCCGGCGCCTCCACGCGCTGACCGACCACCGCGGAGACCCCGTCCTGGCGCATCGAGACGCCGTAGAGGGCGTCGGCGATCTCCATCGTGCGCTTCTGGTGGGTGATGACGATCAGCTGACTCGACGTGCGGAGGTCCTGGAAGATGCTGAGCAGGCGGCCGAGGTTCGCGTCGTCGAGCGCCGCCTCCACCTCGTCCATGATGTAGAACGGGCTCGGCCGCGACTTGAAGATCGCGACCATGAAGGCCACCGCCGCGAGCGAGCGCTCGCCGCCGGAGAGCAGCGACAGCCGCTCGATCTTCTTGCCGGCCGGGCGCACCGCGACCTCGATGCCGGTGGTGAGCAGGTTCTCCGGGTCGGTGAGCCGGATGCTGCCGGTGCCGCCGGGGAAGAGCACCGGGAAGACGTCCGCGAAGGCGGCCTGGGTGTCGTCGAAGGCCGAGGCGAAGACCGTCTGCATCGTCTCGTCGAGCTCCTCGATGATGGTCAGCAGGTCGCGGCGGGTGTTGGTGAGGTCGGTCAGCTGCTCGGTGAGGAAGACGTGGCGCTGCTCCAGAGCCGCGAACTCCTCGAGGGCGAGCGGGTTCACCCGGCCGAGCTGGCCGAGCTGCTTCTCGGCCTTGTCCAGCCGGCGGCGCTGCTCGTCGCGGACGAACGGGCGCGCGGGCGCCTCGGCGTCGGTCTCGTCGGGGACCGGGACCTCGGGGCCGTACTCGGCGACCAGCACGTCCTCGACCAGTCCGAGCTCGGAGCCGGCGCGCTCGAGCAGCCCGGTGAGCTGCAGGCGCTTCTCGTAGATCTGCAGCTCCAGACCGTGCACGCTCTCGGTGACACTCTGCAGCCGGTCGCGGAGCACGCCCTCCTCGCGGCGCAGCGCCTGCAGCTCCTCGTTCTGCTGCGAGCGGGCGGTCTCGGCGCGCAGCAGCTCGGCACGCGACTGCTGCACCGAGCGGTCGACGGAGGCGAGCACGGCGGGGATGGCGCCGGTCACGTCGGCCGCGGCGTCGTGCTGGCGGCGGCGGATCACGGCGCGGCGGGCGGCCTCGTCGGCGGCGGCGCGGTCGGCGGCGAGCTGGCGCTCGAGCGATTCGCCGCGGGACTGCTCGGCCCGGACGCGCTCCTTGGCGGTCTCGACGCCGAGGCGCGCCTCGATCTCGCGCTCGCGGGCCGCGTCGACCTCGCGCTGGAGGCCGTCGCGGGCGCTGACGTCGAGGACCGGGCGCGGGCGCGAGCGGGCGACGTCGAGCTCGCCCTTCGCCTTCTGCGCCGCGGCCTCGGCGTCGCCGACCCGCTCGGTGGCGATGGTCAGGGCCTTCTCGCCGCGCCCGAGCTCGGCGGTGGCGCCCTCGAGCTGCGCGCGCACCCGGCCGAGGCGCTCGGTGTGCGCGGCGCGGGCGGCGTCGTGCTCGCGCAGGGCGGCGAGGGCCAGGCGCGACTGCTCCTTGGCGGCGCGCAGGGCGCCGGTCTGCTCGGCGAGGTCGAAGCGGAGGCGGTCGATCCGGCCCTCGATCTCCTCCAGCCGACTCGCGGCGGCGTCGCGCTCGGAGACCAGCTCGAGACGGCTGCGCTGCCCGCCCGCTCCCCCGCTGAGGACGGCGTCGGAGACCGAGGCGCCGTCGCGGGTGACCACGGTGACGGGGTGCTCGCCGCCGGCCAGCGCGGGCCAGAGCCGGCGGGCGGTGTCGAGGTCGTCGACGACGACGACCTGCTCGAGCAGGGCGAGGACGCCGTCGGGGCCGGTGACCAGGTCGCGGGCGCGGGTCGCTCCCTCCGGCACCTCGATCGCGAGGGCGGGGCGGGCGGCGTCGCCGATCAGCAGCTCGACCCGGCCGAGCTCGCGACGGATCGCCTCGTCGAGTGCGGCCTCGGCGTGCGGCTGCGAGTCGGCGAGCACGGAGTCGGCGGCCGCTCCGAGTGCCGCCGCAATGGCCGCCTCGTAGCCGGGGCGGACCTGGATCCGCTCGGCGACGCGGCCGCGGATGCCGTCCAGGCGGGTGGCGATCAGCTCGGCCGAGCCGTCGGAGACGTCGAGGGCGAGCGAGAGGGCGCTGCGGCGGGCGGCGAGTCCGTCGCGCTCGCGCTCCAGGGCGTGCAGCTCCTCGCGGAGCCGCTCGATCTCGCCCTCGGCCTCGAAGACTGAGGACTGCGCGAGCTCGTAGCCCTCGTCGAGCGTGCCGTCTGTGCCGCCGCCCGCCTCGCCGATCTCGTCCTCGAGCGCGTCGAGCTGGCGCTGGGCCGCCTCGCGGCGCTGCACGGCGGAGTCGAGGGTGTTCTGCGCGCGGAGCACCTCGCCGCGGACGGCGGCGAGACGGGAGGCGGCGGTGTCGGCCTGGCCGGTCAGCTTGGACAGCTCGAGGTCGTGCCGGGAGACGAGCGCCGACTGCGCCGCGATCTCCTCGTCGGTCGCGTCCAGGGCGCCGCGAGCGCGCACCGTCGCCTTCTGCGAGTCGGTCCACGCGGTCTCGGCGTCGAGCACGGCGACGCGGAGGCGCTCCAGCTCGGCGCGCGCCTCCTCGACCATCGGCGCCGTGACGCGGGGCTGCACGGCGGGCTGCTCCGACTCCGCCTCGAGCAGGGCGAGGCGCTGGCCGGCGAGCGCCGCCAGATTGCGCAGCCGCTCCTGCACCGACTCGAGCTCGAAGGTGGTGCGCCGGGCGTCGTCGACCGCGTCGCCGACCATCTCGGACTCGATCCGGGCGGTGCGCAGCGTGCTCTGCTCGAGCCGCTCCTGCAGCACGAGGCGCTCGCTGTGCCGCTCGCTCTCGGTGCGGGCGAAGCCGTCGAGCGCGGTGCGGAGGGTGACGACGTCGTCGGCGAGCAGGCGTGCGCGGGCGTCGCGGACGACGGCGGCGATGGTCTGCGCCTGCCGGGCGACCTCCGCCTGGCGGCCGAGCGGCTTGAGCTGGCGGCGGATCTCGCCGGCGAGGTCGGAGAGGCGGGTCAGGTTCGCCTGCATGCCGTCGAGTTTGCGGAGCGTCTTCTCCTTGCGGCGGCGGTGCTTGAGGATGCCGGCCGCCTCCTCAATGAAGCCGCGGCGCTCCTCCGGGGTCGCGTGCAGGACGGCGTCGAGCTGGCCCTGGCCGACGATGACGTGCATCTCGCGGCCGAGACCGGAGTCGCTCAGCAGCTCCTGCACGTCGAGCAGCCGGCAGGCGCGGCCGTTGATCGCGTACTCGCTGCCGCCGTTGCGGAACAGGGTGCGCTTGATCGTCACCTCGGTGTACTCGATCGGCAGTGCGCCGTCGGTGTTGTCGATGGTGAGCGCGACCTCCGCGCGGCCGAGCGGGCCGCGGGTGGAGGTGCCGGCGAAGATGACGTCCTCCATCTTGCCGCCGCGGAGGGTCTTCGCGCCCTGCTCCCCCATCACCCAGGCGAGAGCGTCGACGACGTTGCTCTTGCCCGAGCCGTTGGGCCCGACGACGCAGGTGACCCCGGGCTCGAAGGCGAACGTGGTCGGCTGCGCGAAGGACTTGAACCCCTTGAGGGTCAGGCTCTTCAGGTACACCCGGCCGCCTCGCTCCGCTCGAAAACGCTCCCTACGGTACTCGACGGGCTCCGTCGTGCCCGGAACCGCGCGGTGCGGCCCGGCGGCGTGCACACTGGGGAGGTGACGAGCCCCACCGACCCCGCGCTCCGGATCCGCGAGCTGCCGATCCCCGAGCACCCGGGCGCCGAGGGCTGGGACGACTTCGTCACCCTCACCGCGATCGGCAACGCCGTCGAGGCCGAGGGCACCGGCACGGACGAGCTCGGCTTCCCCGCCGAGACGAACCTCGGCGAGTGGCGGCAGCAGGAGTTCGACCCGCGCCGCGCGTTCCTCGCCGAGGTCACGACGGACGACGGAGTCCGCGCGGTCGGCAGCGGCGAGCTGCACTGGAGCACCGAGGAGGGCGACGACGCGGCCTGGCTGGCGTTCTCCGTCCTCGCCGCGGAGCGCGGGCACGGCGTCGGCTCCGCCCTGCTGGAGCGGCTCACGGCGGAGGCGCACGCGCTCGGGCGGACCGTGCTGCAGACCTGGACGGCGCACCGGGCCGACCGCTCGGGGCCGCGCCTGGCCGCGCGCTCCGGGGCGGGCTCCGTTCCGGCCGACGACCCCGGCGCGCGCTGGCTCGCCTCCCGCGGCTGGGTGCTGGAGCAGGTGGAGCGGGTCAGCGCGGTGCGGCTGCCGCTGGATCCCGTGCTCGCCGCGTCCCGGCGTCGCGGTGCCCTGGCGCACGCCGAGGGCTACGAGCTGCGGCACTGGAGCGGCGCGACGCCCGCGGAGCTCGTCGACGGGATGCTCGCCCTGCGCGCGAGCATGTCCGCGCAGGCGCCCACGGCCGGGCTGTCGGTGCCGGAGGAGACCTGGACCCGCGAGCGCCTCGAGGCGCACGACCGCGAGTCGACCGCCGGTGGACGGGTGGAGCTGACCTCGGTCGCCCTGCACGAGGGCCGGCCGGTCGGCTACTGCACCGTCGACGTGCTGCCCGGCCGCGCCGCGCTCTGGGGCGCGACGCTCGTGCAGCCGGCGCACCGCGGGCACCGGTTCGGCATGCTGCTCAAGCTCGACGCGCTCGAGCATCTGGCCGTGGCCGATCCGGACTGCCGGGCCGTCTACACCTGGAACGCGGAGGAGAACCGGCCGATGCTCGCCGTCAACGAGGCCGTGGGGTTCCGCGCGATCGCGGTGGAGGGCCAGTGGCGGCTCGACGAGGTGGCGCCGTGATCCCGCTGGTGGAGCCGGGGCCGCCGCTGACCGCCGCCGAGCGCGAGCGCTTCGCCCGGCAGATCCGGCTGTCGCCGCTCGGCGAGCTCGGGCAGCGCCGCCTGCGGAACGCGCGGGTGCTCGTCCTCGGCGCGGGCGGCATCGGCTCCCCGGTGATCACGGCGCTCGCCGCAGCCGGAGTCGGGCACCTCGGGATCGTCGACGGCGACGTCGTCGAGGCGTCGAACCTCGCGCGGCAGACGGCGCACGACGAGTCGTCGATCGGCTCGTCGAAGGCGGAGTCCGCGGCGGCGACCGCGCGGCGGCTCTCCCCCGGGATCGACGTGCAGGCCTTCCCCGTCTCCTTCACCGGTGCGAACGCCGACGCGCTCGTCGCGGGCTGGGACGTGGTGGTCGACGGCTTCGACACCTTCGGCTCGCGCTACCTCGCCTCGGACGCGACGACCCGGGCCGGCGTTCCGCACGTCTGGGGGTCGGCGCTCGGCTTCGACGGGCAGCTGTCCACCTTCTGGGCGGCCGCGCCGGGCGGCGGGGTCACATTGCGCGCCCTGCATCCCGGCGCCGAGGACGCGGCCGACAGCTGCGCGACGGTCGGGGTCCTCGGCTCGCTCTGCGCGGCGATCGGCTCAGCGATGGCGAGCGAGGTGGTCAAGCTCGTCTCGGGCGTCGGCGAGCCTCTATTCGGCCGGGTCGTCGTGCACGACGCGCTGGACGGCTCGTGGAACGAGCTGCCGCTGGCCCGCGCGGTGCCGCCGGTGGCTGCGGTGCTCGCCGTGGCCGGAGCGGTGACCGCCGACGAGCTGCGGGCGCGGCTCGCCGGGCCGACGCCGCCGACGGTCGTCGATCTGCGGGAGGACGACGAGGACCGCTCCGTCGCGATCCCCGGGGCCGTGCGGCTGCCGATGTCGCGGTTCGATCCGGCGCTGCTGCCCGCGGGGCCGCTGGTGCTGCACTGCGCCTCGGGTGTGCGCTCGCGGATCGCGGCCGACCGGGCGGCGGCGGTGGGGATCGCCTCGGACTCGCTGCTCGGCGGGATGGTGGGCTGGCGCTGATCCGACTGCCGGTCGGAGGCTCGATTCGCAGGTCGTCCGCGTTCCCTGTGCCGTCTCGCCGCGTGGCACGGCCGACCGGAGCCGGCATCTCCTGCACAACGGACGGGCACCTGCACAGCGGCGAGAGGGGTCAGCCGCCGGCGAAGGGCGGCAGGACGTCCACCGACGCGCCGGTGGGCAGCGGAGTGGCGCGGTCGGTCGTCGAGACGCCGTCGACCAGGTAGCTGCAGCGGGCGAGGACGTCGGCGGCGGACGGCGCGGAGGCGACGAGCTCCGCCTCCAGGGCGGCGAGGTCGGAAACGCCCTCGAACTCGTCGGAGGCGCGCCCGAGGGCGGCCTTCGCCGCGGCGAAGTAGCGGACGCGCACGCTCAGCCGCCGATCGCGCTCATGGTGCGCTCGGGCTGCACGAATCCGGCCCGGTTCATCTCGTGGCCGGCCGGCTTGGCCCACATCGCGCCGCGCCAGAGCTGGGCGACGTGGTGGTCGTCGGCGCCGGAGCGCATCGCGCCGAGCAGGTCGGTCTCCTCGTTGGAGAAGAGGCAGCTGCGGACGCCGCCCTCGGCGGTGAGCCGGGTGCGGCGGCAATCGCCGCAGAACGCCTCGGTGACGGAGGCGATGATGCCGACGGTGCCGAGCAGCTCGTCGGAGCCGATCGCGCGGACGTCGAAGAGCTCGGCGGGCGCGCCGTCGCGCGGCGCGGCATTCGGCGTGAGGACGAAGCGCTCCGAGAGCAGGTCTCGGATCATCGCCGCCGTGATCATGGTGGAGCGGTCCCAGCCGTGGTCGGCGTCGAGGGCCATCTGCTCGATGAAGCGGAGCTGGTGCCCTCCGGCGAGCGCCCAGGCGAGCAGCTCGGGCGCCTCGTGGTCGTTGATCCCGGGCAGCAGAACCGCGTTGATCTTGGTCTGCTGGAGCCCGGCGGGGCCGAGCGCGTCGATGCCGGCGAGGACCCGGTCGAGGAAGGGGCGGCGGGTGACCTTCGCGAAGGTCTCGGCGCAGATGGAGTCGAGCGAGACGTTCACGCGGTCCAGGCCCGCGTCGGCGAGCGACTGCGCGCGGCCGGAGAGGCCGATCGCGTTGGTGGTCAGCGAGATCTCGGGGCGCGGCTCGATCGCGGCGACGTCGCGGATGATGTCGACGAGGTCCTTGCGCAGCAGCGGCTCGCCGCCGGTGAAGCGGATCTGGCGGACGCCGAACTGCTCGACGGCGATGCGGGCGAGGCGGACGATCTCCTCGCGGTTCAGCAGCGAGGCGGGCGGCTGGAACGGCAGGCCCTCGGCCGGCATGCAGTAGGTGCAGCGGAGGTTGCAGCGATCGGTGAGCGAGATCCGCAGGTCGTCGGCGACGCGTCCGTAGCTGTCGAGCAGCAGCGGGGTCTCGGGCCGCTCGGCCGGGAGGACCGCACCGCGTGGGCGGGGCCGGATGCCGGGGATCCCGAGTGCTGTGCTCATCCGGACAGACTACGCGCCGGATCCGGGCCGGAGCGGGCAAGATGGAGACGTCCCTGCCGCCGGTCAGGAACGCCTCCGCCCCGTCAGGAACGCCCCGCCCCGTCAGGAACGCTTTCGCCGGCCAGGACCTCCGAGAGGACCCGATGACCTCGATCGATCTGCACGCCGCCCGTGTGCGCGCACTGCTCTCGCCGCTGGCCACCCGCGGCGCCCGCGAGACGCTGGCGCTCGCTCCCGCCGCCGTCGCCGCCGACCCGGGCGCGTACGACCGCCGGGTGCTCGCGCGCTCGGTCGACGCGCCGCTGGATCTGCCGCGCTTCGACAACTCGCAGATGGACGGCTTCGCGGTGCGCGCGGCGGACCTCGCCGCGGCGAGCGCCGGCAGCCCGGTCTCGCTGCCCGTGGCCGCGCCGATCCCGGCCGGCGACCGCGCTCCCCGGCACGAGGCGGGCACCGCGGTGCCGATCATGACGGGCTCGCCGCTGCCGGCCGGGGCCGACGCCGTCGTCGCGATCGAGACCGTCGACCCGCCGCGCTTCCCCGCCCCGGGCAGCACCGACGCCCAGGTGGCGTTCTCGCGCCCCGTCGTCGCTGCGGCCTTCGTCCGCGCCCGGGGCAGCGACGCGAGGCAGGGCGAGCTCGCGCTGCCCGCCGGCACCGTCCTCCGCGCCGCGCACTACGGCCTGCTCGCCTCGCTCGGCCTGACCGAGGTCGAGGTGCTGCCTCGCGTCCGCGTGCTGGTCGTGCCGACCGGGCACGAGATCCGCGCGGCCGGCTCGGAGCTCGAGGACGCGCAGATCTACGACGCCAACGGCTCGCTGCTGGCCGAGGCGGTCCGCGAGGCGGGTGGCCTGCCGACCGTGGTGCCCTGCGGCAGCGACCGGGCGGAGGACCTCCTCGCGCTCCTCGACGCGCACGCGGCCGAGGCCGACCTCGCGATCACCGTCGGCGGGGTCAGCGCGGGCGCCTACGAGGTCGTCCGCGACGCGCTCGGGGCGGCCGGCTCCGAGTTCGGCCACGTCGCCGTGCAGCCGGGCGGTCCGCAGGGCCTCGGGCTCGTCCGGGTCCGCGACGACCTGCACCTGCCGATCGTCTCGCTGCCGGGCAACCCGGTCAGCGCCCTGGTCTCCTTCGAGCTGTTCCTTCGGCCCGTGCTCCGCTCGCTCGCGGGCCGGCTGCCGGCCGAGCGCCCGCGGCTGCGCGCCCGGCTGGCCACGCCGCTCGACTCCCCCGGGCACCTGCACCAGATCCGGCGCGGCACCCTCGACGACGAAGGGCTCGTGCACGCCGTCGGCGGCCCGAGCTCGCACCTGCTCGCGTCCTACGCTCGATCGAACGTGCTCATCCACGTCCCGATCGGGACCGAGCACGCCGCGACCGGAGACACGGTCGAGATCTGGAGGATCGATGACTGACACGACGGACACGACCGGAAGCGTCGGGACCACCGACGGCACCGAGCTGACCCACGTCCGCGGCGACGGCGCCGTGCACATGGTCGACGTCGGCGGCAAGCAGGTCACCTCGCGGGTCGCGGTCGCGGAGGGGTTCGTCGAGACGACCCCCGACGTCGTCCGCCTCCTCGCGCAGGGCGAGCTGCCCAAGGGCGAGGCGCTCGGCGTCGCGCGCATCGCCGGGATCATGGGCGCCAAGGCCACCTCCGCGCTGATCCCGCTCTGCCACCCGCTGGTGCTCGACGGCGTCGACATCGACCTCGAGCCCGGCGACGACCGGGTCCGGATCGAGGCGCGCGTGCGCACGAGCGGCCGCACCGGCGTCGAGATGGAGGCGCTCACCGCCGTCAGCGTGGCCGCGCTCACCGTCTACGACATGATCAAGGCCGTCGACCGCGGCGCCGTCATCACCGGGATCCGCGTCCTGGCGAAAGAGGGCGGCAGGAGCGGCTCATGGAGCCGGTCGTGAGCCGCACCGCAGTCGCGGTGGTCGCCTCCACCCGCGCCGCCTCGGGCGTCTACGAGGACCGCACCGGTCCGGCGCTGCTCACCTGGTTCGAGAGCCGCGGCTGGAGCGGCCGCGTGGTCGTCGTCGCCGACGGCGACGCGGTGGGCGAGGCGATCTCCGATGCGCTCTCGGCCGGCATCGACGTGGTGATCACCACCGGCGGCACGGGCGTCGCACCGAGCGACGTCACTCCGGAGCAGACCGCGCCGCTGCTCGAGCGCGAGCTGCCCGGACTCGCCGAGGCGATCCGCGCGCGCGGGGCAGGCCATGTCCCCACCGCCGTGCTCAGCCGCGGGCGCGCGGGAGTCAGCGGCCGGAGCGTCATCGTGAATCTGCCCGGTTCTCCCGGCGGCGTCCGCGACGGCATCGAGGTGCTCGAGCCGATCATCGGCCACGTGCTCGACCAGCTGGGCGGGGGCGATCATGTCCGCTGATCCCGTCGCCCTGGCCCGGATCGCCCGCGACCCCGTCACCGTCGACGAGTGCGAGCACGCCGTCGAGTCGCCGACCCACGGCGCCGTCGTCACCTTCGCCGGGATCGTCCGCGACCACGACGAGGGCCGCGGGGTGCTCCGGCTCTCCTACGAGGCGCACCCGGAGGCGCCGGCCGCCCTGCTCGCCTCGGCCCGGCGGATCGCGGAGCGGTTCCCGGAAGTCCGCGTCGCCGCGGTGCACCGGGTCGGCGACCTCGTCGTCGGCGATCTCGCGCTCGCCTGCGCCGTCGCCTCCGCCCACCGCGCCGCGGCCTTCGAGGCCTGCGCGGCGCTGGTCGACGACATCAAGGCGACCGTGCCGATCTGGAAGGAGCAGTCGTTCGTCGACGGCAGCTCGGAGTGGGTCGCGTCGCTCGGCTGAGCCTCCGCGGCGGGCTCGGAAACACGAGCGTCACACGTCTGAGGTTCACTGGGAGGAGCGCGCCGTCGGCGCACGGAGCGGAGGGCGCGGCATGGACCTGAACACGATCCAGCGCGTGCGCGTCGTCCGCGAGCGCGCCGACCTGGCCGCGATGGGTCCGCGCACTGCGGTGATCGGCGGCGGGTCCTGGGTGTTCTCGCTCCCGCACGACCACCTCGACGAGCTGCTCGACCTGCAGGGCTTCGGCTGGGAGCCGTACCGCGAGACGGCCGAGGGCCTGTCGATTGCGGCGACCTGCACCCTCGCTGAGCTGTCGGCGATGCCGGACGGCGGTCGGCCCGCGCACCCGCTCTTCTTCCAGTGCTGCACGGCGCTGCTGGGCTCCTTCAAGATCTGGAACGTCGCGACCGTCGGCGGCAACATCGCCAACGCACTCCCCGCCGGGCCGATGATCAGCCTCGCCGCGGCGCTCGACGCCGAGGCGCTCGTCTGGCGCGCGGACGGCTCCGACGCTCTGGTGCCGGTCGCCGAGCTGGTCACGGGCAACATGACGACCTCGCTCGGGCACGGCGACGTGATCCGCTCGATCGAGTTCCCGCGCCGGGCGCTGGCGGCGTGGACCGCGTACCGGAAGATCGCGCTGTCGCCGCTCGGGCGCTCCGGAGCGCTCGTCATCGGCCGGGTGGACGCCGACGGGGAGGTCGTGGTCACGGTGACCGCCGCGACGATCCGGCCCGAGGTGCTGCGGTGGACGGCGCTCCCGACGTCCGAGGAGCTCGACGCCGCGCTCGGCGGGATCACGACCTGGTTCACCGACCCGCACGGCGCGGCCGACTGGCGGCGCGCGGTGGTGGGCGTGCTGGCCGAGGAGATCCGCGGCGAGCTGGGCGGAGCGGACCAGCCGGCGACGAGCGGCGAGACCAGCCCGACCGCGGGAGACACCGCATGAGATTCACCGTCAACGGCGAGCCGGTCGACGCATCGCCCCGCCCCGGCCAGGTGCTGCGGACGCTGCTGCGCGACCACGAGCACTTCGAAGTCAAGAAGGGCTGCGACGCCGGCGACTGCGGCGCCTGCTCGGTGCTCGTCGACGGCACGCCCTTCCACTCCTGCCTCTACCCCGCGCACCGCATCGAGGGGCGCGAGGTCACCACCGCCGCGGGACTCGGCACTCCGGAGGAACCCGGCGCGGTGCAGCAGTCGTTCGTCGACCACGCCGCGTTCCAGTGCGGCTTCTGCACCGCCGGCATGGTCGTCACCGCGAGCGCCCTCGAAAGGACGCGCGAGGAGGACCTCCCCCGCCTGATGAAGGGGAACCTCTGCCGCTGCACCGGCTACCGGCCGATCCGCGAGGCGCTGTCCGAGCACCTCTGCGAGCCGCCCACCGGGCTGACCCCCGTGCGGCGCACCGGGCGCACCTCCGCCGACGAGTCGCGGGTGGGCCGCTCGCTCGGCGCCCCGGCCGGCCGCCGCATCGTCTCCGGCCACGAGCCGTACACGCTCGACGTCGCCGTGCCCGGGCTGCTGCACCTCAAGGTGCTGCAGAGCCCGCACGCGCACGCCCGCATCCTCTCGATGGACACCGCGGTCGCCGCGACGATGCCCGGCGTCGTCGCCGTGCTGACCGCCGCCGACGTGCCGGACATCCTGTACTCCACCGCGCGGCACGAGTCGCGGCTGGACGACCCCGACGACACCCGGATGCTCGACACCGTCGTGCGCTTCCGCGGCCAGCGGGTCGCGGTCGTCGTCGCCGAGTCGGTAGGAGTGGCCGAGGCCGCCTGCCGCGCGATCGAGGTCGAGTACGAGCTGCTGCCCGCGGTCTTCGACCCGGAGGAGGCGCGCGCGCCCGGTGCCCCGCTCCTGCACGCGGACAAGGACCCGATCGCCTCGCGCATCGCCGACCCCGGCGCGAACGTGGTCGCCGAGCTGCACGGCGAGTACGGCGACGTCGCCGCCGGCCTCGCCGAGGCGGACGTCGTCGTCGAGGGCCGGTGGACCACCTCCCGCGTCGCGCACACCGCGCTGGAGACGCACGGCACGATCGGCTGGCTCGAGGGCGACGAGCTGGTGCTGCGCACCTCCACCCAGGTGCCGTTCCTGGTCCGCGACGAGATCGCGCGCATCTTCGACCGCGACCCCGCGAGCGTGCGGGTCTTCACCGCGCGGGTCGGCGGCGGCTTCGGCGGCAAGCAGGAGATCCTCACCGAGGACGTCGTCGCACTGGCCGTGCTGGCGACCGGGCGGCCGGTGCAGTTCGAGTTCACCCGCTCCGACGAGTTCACGATGGCGCCCTGCCGGCACCCGATGCGGGTCGACGTCACGCTCGGCGCGCGCCGCGACGGGCGGCTGACCGCGCTGAGCGTCGATGTGCTCTCGGACACCGGCGCCTACGGCAACCACGGCCCCGGCGTGATGTTCCACGGCACGTCGGAGTCGGTCGCGACCTACACGGCGCCGAACAAGCGCGTCGACGCGCAGGCGGTCTACACGAACAATCTGCCCTCGGGCGCGTTCCGCGGCTACGGCCTCGGCCAGGTGATCTTCGGCATCGAGTCGGCGATGGACGAGCTCGCCGGCGAGCTGGGGATCGACCCGTTCGAGCTGCGGCGGATCAACGCGGTCAAGCCGGGCGAGCCGCTCGTGGTGACCCACGTGGAGGGCGACGACATCGGCTTCGCCTCCTACGGGCTCGACCAGTGCCTCGACCTCGCGGAGGCGGCGCTCGACCGCGCGACGGGGTCCGAGGCTCCCGAGGGACCGGGCTGGAGCACCGGGCGCGGCATGGCGGTCGCGATGATCGCGACGCTGCCTCCGCGCGGCCACTTCTCGGAGGCGACCGTGTCGGTCGACGCCGAGGGCGTGCTCACCATCGGAGTCGGCACCGCGGAGTTCGGCAACGGGACGACGACCGTGCACACGCAGCTCGTCGCGAGTGCGTTCGGGGCCTCGGCGGACCGGGTGCGGATCCGCCAGTCCGACACCGCCGCGGCCCGGTACGACACGGGCGCGTTCGGCTCCGCGGGGACGGTCGTCGCCGGCAAGGCCGTGTACAGCGCGGCGCTGCGGCTCCTCGCCGACCTGCGCTCGCTGGCGAAGCGGCTCACCGGTCACGACGGGAGCGAGTTCGAGCCGGACGACGAGGGGCTCCTCGCCGCCGACGGCACCCGGGTGAGCTACGCGGACCTGGTGCTCGCGGCCGGCGGACAGGTGTCGGCCACCGGCAGCGAGGACGGCGCGCAGCGCTCGCTCGCCTTCAACGTGCAGGGCTTCCGCGTGGCGGTGCACGCGCCGACCGGCGAGGTGCGGATCCTGCAGTCGGTGCAGGCGGTCGACGCGGGCTTCGTGATCAATCCGGCGCAGCTCCGCGGGCAGGTCGAGGGCGGCGTCGCCCAGGCGATCGGCTCGGCGCTGTACGAGGAGGTGATCCTCGACGGCGAGGGCACCGTGACGACGGCGATCCTGCGGAACTACCACATCCCGCAGATGGCCGACGTGCCGCCGGCCGAGGTCTACTTCGCCGACACGGCCGACGATCTGGGCCCGTTCGGCGCGAAGTCGATGAGCGAGGCGCCCTACAACCCGGTGGCGCCCGCACTCGCCAACGCCGTCCGCGACGCCGTCGGCGTCCGGCCGCACGCCCTGCCCGTCTCCCGCGACCGCGTCTGGCGCCTGCTGCACCCCGACGCGGCCCCGGTCCAGGCGGTCGACGCGGGCGCGCCTCCCGGCTGACCTGAGCGGCGGCCGTGGCCACGGCCGCCCATGCTGGTCGAGTAGCCCCGCAGGGGCGTATCGAGACCCACCACCGCCAGCACGAGGTGTCTGCAGACCGCCCCACGGACGACCGTGGATCTCGATACGCCCGCTTCGCGGCCTACTCGATCAGCAAGAACGGGCGGGCCGCCGCACGGGTCGCTCCCTCAGCGGCGGAGGGTGGTCCGCAATCCGGGCCGTGCTCAGTCAGACGCGCGCCGCCAGCTCCGCGCTCGCGCGGGCGACCTCGCGGGCGATCGCGTCCTCGTCCGTGGTGACGAGGTGTCCGTCCGCGACCACGGGCCGCCCGTTGACGAGCAGCAGCGTCAGCGGCGGCTGCGCCCCGAGAGCGAGCGCCGCGACCGGGTCGGCGATGCCGGCGTGCTCGATCCCGTCGATCCGCCACAGCGCCAGGTCGGCGAGCTTGCCCACCTCGATCGAGCCGATCTCGTCCTGGCGGCCGAGCACGCGCGCGCCGCCGATCGTCGCGATCGAGAGCGCCTGCCGCGCGCTCATCCGGTCTGCGCCGGCGCGGAGCCGGTTCATCAGCACGGCCGCGCGGATCTCGGAGCCCAGCTGCCCGGACTCGTTCGACGCCGCGCCGTCCACGCCGAGCCCGACCGGCGCCCCGGCCGCCAGCAGCTGCGGGATCGGCGCGATGCCCGCCGCGAGCCGCGCGTTCGACGACGGGCAGTGGGCGACTCCGGTGCCCGTGGCCGCGAACTTCGCGATCGCGTCGTCGTCGAGGTGCACGCCGTGCGCCATCCAGACGTCGTCGCCCAGCCAGCCGAGCGACTCCAGGTAGTCCGTGGGCGACATCCCGAAGGCCTCGCGGGTGTAGGCGTCCTCCTCGACCGTCTCGGACCCGTGCGTGTGCAGGCGCACGCCGAGCTGCCGGGCGAGGACCGCCGACTCGCGCAGCAGGTCCGGCGTCACCGAGAACGGCGAGCACGGCGCGATCGCGACGCGCACCATCGCGTCGAACGAGGTGTCGTGGTAGCGCTCGACGGCCTCGCCGCTCGCCTGCAGCGCCGCCGCGGTCGTCTCGACCGCGAAGTCCGGCGGCAGCCCGCCCTGCGACTCGCCGAGATCCATCGAGCCGCGCGTCGCGTGCAGCCGCAGCCCCAGCGTGGTGGCGGCGTCCACGATGCCGCCGACGATGTCGCCGGAGCCGCGCGGGAAGACGTAGTGGTGGTCGCCGACGGTGCTGCAGCCCGAGCGGGCGAGCACCCCCATCGCACCGAGCGAGGCGGACCGGGTCAGATCGGCGTCGATCCGCGACCAGGCGGGGTACAGCGCGACGAGCCAGTCGAAGAGGATCGAGTCCTGCGCCCAGCCGCGGGTCAGCCACTGGTACAGGTGGTGGTGAGTGTTGACGAGTCCGGGGGTCAGCAAATGCCCACGACCGTCGACCCGGGTGAGCAGGACCGGCTCCGCGGACGGGAGACCGGTCGGCGCCCGGCCGTCGAGCGCCCAGGCGGGCGGCTCCCCCGCGCCGACGGCGACGATCCGCCGGTCGTCGACGACCACGTGGCCGCCGGGGTGCTCGGCTCCCGCAGCATCGACGGTGGCGACGTGGGCTCCGGTGATGACGTGACGCTGCATCCTCCGAGCATGGCAGCGCGGTGTTTCGCGGCGGTTTCCTCCGCCCCGGCCCGTCCTCGTCAGGGCCGTTCCGGACCGCTGCTCAGCGCGCGAAGAACCAGATCGCGAAGGGAGCAGCCGTCCACGAGCGCGTCGTCGTGCGGACGGTCCACCTGCCGGAGCGGTCCGTCGAGGACCGCGCGTCGTCGGCACGGCACGCACTCGAGGCGGATGAAGGCCGACGGAGGGGGACGGACGCGGAGCGACGGGGCATCACTTCACGTCCGTCCCCTCGAGGCGGCCCGCCCGCGCCCGACGAACGTCAGGGCAGCCGGGCGGACCGCCGCCGAGCCGGGCGTGCTCTAGAAGGCGGAGCCGGGGATGCGGAGGTCGAACGTGCTGGTCGGCGCGGAGACCGACCCCACCGGCGTCCTCGCCGTCCAGGTGCTCGACAGAGCCACAGAGCCGCGCTGGACATCCTCCACGGTGACGACGCGGCCCTTGATGACGACCGTGGAGACCGTGTCGACGTCCAGGTTCACCTTCTTCGGACCGACATCGCGCAGCGGCATGTCGCCGGTGTTGAAGAACGAGTAGACGACGGTGACCGGCGTGCCCGCTCCGACGGCGGTCCCCGGCGCGACGTCGAACGAGGCGTAGGTCTTGACCTTCAGCCCGGGGTGCACGGCTGCTCCACTCCCCGTCAAGGAGGAGAAGGTGAAACCGCCGTCGGACGCCGCGGCGGCCGACGGCGCCGCCGCACTCCCGCCGCCCGTGACGATGCTCTTCGCCGGGCTCGTCGGGGCTGCGACGTCCGGGGTCGGGTCGGCGAGTGCGGCCGGGGCGAGGCCGCCGGCGAAACCAGCGACGAGCGCGAGGGTCGCGACGGTCGAGCGACTTCCGCGCGCGGGACGGGCGGCGGTGAGGGAGCGGGTGGGTTCGGTCATGGTGACTCCTGGTTCATCGTGCTGAGGGTGAGCGGCGGAGCGACGCCATGCTGGCATCGCGCCCATCGCGCTGTCCTCTCTGTGGCACGGACTGAGGAGCCCGGCAGCTCGCGTGACCCGCTGGCACCTTCTGTCTCAGCGCGAGGCGTGAATCGGCCCCGACCGCCCCGCCAGCGGCGCGCCCGATGCCCCGGCGCGCACCGCCAGCACCTCCGCGAGGATCGAGACCGCCGTCTCCTCCGGCGTCGACGCGCCGATGTCCAGGCCGATCGGCGAGTGCAGCCGGGCGAGCGACTCCTCCGCCACCCCGGCCTCGCGCAGCAGCCGCAGCCGCCGCTCGTGCGTGCGCCGGGAGCCCATCGCGCCGATGTAGGCGGCGGGCAGCGTCAGCGCCGTCTCGAGCAGCGGCACGTCGAACTTCTCGTCGTGGGTGAGCACCGCGATCACCGTGCGTTCGTCCACCTCCGTCGCCGCGAGGTAGTCGGACGGCCACTCGACCACGACCTCGTCGGCGCCCGGGAACCGCTCCGCCGTCGCGAACACCGGCCGCGCATCGCAGACCGTCACCCGGTAGCCGAGCAGCGCCCCGGCCGCGCAGAGCGCCGCGGAGAAGTCGACGGCGCCGAAGATCAGCAGGCGCGGCTTCTCGGCACTCACGACGTAGGTCACCTCGAGCTCGACGCCCTGGCAGGCGATCTCGACCGTCGCCGAGCGGCCCGAGGCCAGGCGCGCGGCCCGCTCGGCCAGGATCCTGCGCACCGTGTCCTCGTCCAGCGACGGTCCCACCACGTCCTGTGCGCGGGTCGCCCCGGTGAGCACCAGGCCGACGAGCTCGTCCGGCCCGCCGACGATCATCGCCAGTCCCGCCGGCCGCCCGGCCCGCGCGGCCCGCAACTCGGCCAGCACCGCACCCGAGCCCGCGTCGACGACGTGGCCGAAGACCCGCAGCTGCCCGCCGCAGGAGAGACCGGCCGCGAACGCCGCCTCGTCGTCGAAGCCGAAGTGCTCCGAGCCGGAGCCGCCGGAGCCGAGCACCTCCTGCGCGAGCGCGTAGGCCTGGGCCTCGACGCAGCCGCCCGAGATGGAGCCGATGGCGCTGCCGGCCGCGTCGACCGCCATCGACGAGCCGAGGGCGCGCGGTGCCGAGCCGAAGACGTGGGTGACGGTGACCACGGCGACGCTCTCGCCCGCCTCGACGCGCGCGAGGAGCGGTACGGCGAGTTCGAGCACGGCGGCCTCCGACGTCGACGGGCGGGAGGGCGCAGAGCCGGGTCGTGCGGCCGGCGGGCGCTCACACGCGGGAAACATGCCGAGTATATGGTCGAACCCATGCCCGACGACTCCCCCTCGCTCGACCTCGTGATCCGCTCCTCCGCCGTCCTCACCGAGAACGGGACGCGGCCCGCCAGCGTCGCCGTCGCGGGCGGTCTCATCGTCGCCGTCGGCGACATCGACGCGCCCTGGAAGACCCTCGAGGAGGTCGTCCTCCCCGCCGGCCAGGTGCTGCTGCCGGGGATCGTCGACACCCACGTGCACGTGAACGAGCCCGGCCGCACCGAGTGGGAGGGCTTCGCCTCCGCCACTCGTGCGGCAGCGGCCGGCGGCGTCACCACGATCATCGACATGCCGCTGAACTCGATCCCGCCGACCACCACCGTCGCGGGGCTGGGCGCCAAGAAGGCCGCGGCCGGTCCGCAGGCGCTCGTCGACGTCGGCTTCTGGGGCGGGGCGATCCCGGAGAACCTCGGCACCCTGCGCGAGCTGCACGACGCGGGCGTCTTCGGCTTCAAGTGCTTCCTCTCGCCGAGCGGCGTCGACGAGTTCCCGCACCTCAGCACCGAGCAGCTGTTCGCGGCGATGGCCGAGATCGCCGCGTTCGACGGCCTGCTGATCGTGCACGCCGAGGACCCGGACGAGCTCGAGGCGAGCGCCAACGCCGGCGGCACCTCCTACGACGCCTTCGTCGACTCCCGGCCGCCCGCCTCCGAGAACTCGGCGATCGCGAGCGTGATCCAGGCCGTCCGCGAGACGGGCGGGCGGGCGCACATCCTGCACCTGTCCTCCGCCGAGGCGCTGCCGCTGCTGCGCGAGGCGAAGGCCGAGGGGCTGCGGATCACCGCGGAGACCTGCCCGCACTACCTCACCTTCGATGCGGAGACGATCCCCGACGGCGGCACGCAGTTCAAGTGCTGCCCGCCGATCCGGGACGAGCGCAATCGCGAGCTGCTCTGGAAGGGCCTGCTCGACGGCACGATCGACCTGATCGCCTCCGATCACTCCCCCGCCACGGCCGAGCTCAAGTTCGCGCACGACGGCGACTTCGGCCTCGCCTGGGGCGGCATCTCCGGGCTCGAGCTGAGCTTCCGCGCGGTCTGGACGGGCGCGCGCGAGCGCGGGATCCCGCTGGAGCAGGTCGTCGCCTGGATGTCGACGGCGACCGCCGCCTTCGCCGGGCTCGGGCAGAAGGGGCTGCTGCGCGCCGGAGCGGACGCCGACCTGGTCGCGTTCGAGCCGGAGGCGGCGTCGCCGGTGGACGTCGACGCGCTCTCGCACAAGAACAAGGTCTCCGCCTACGACGGACGCGTGCTGCGCGGCGCCGTCGCGGCCACCTGGGTCGGCGGAGTCCGGGTCACGGACGGCAGCGAGGCGCCGGTCGGCCGGCTGCTCGAGCGGCCCTGAGCCGTCACCGGCGGCGGAGTCGCAGCGACGGGGCCGGGCCGCGTGTTCCGGTCACGTTTCCGCCGTGTGAACTCCCGCGGTTCCGGGCGTGGTTCCGGGCGGATCGCACAAGACTCGGGTGAGGCGGGCGCCGGACGCTGAGTGCTCCGCCGGTGCGACGGGATCGCCGCGGGCGGCATCCTGGCAGACGGGCACCGCCCGGCCGCGCGACCGCGGACGCCCGCAGAGCCCCACGAACCACCGAACGCGAACAGGAGCGGACATGTCGATCATCCTCGGAGACCACCAGTACGGGAAGGCCGAGAACCGCGTCGTCCGGATCTACCGCGACAGCCCCCGGCACGAGATCCACGATGTGAACGTCTCGACCGCCCTGCGCGGCGACTTCGCGGCCGCGCACCTCACCGGCGACCAGTCCGCGGTCCTCCCCACCGACACCCAGAAGCAGACCGCCTACTCCTTCGCCAAGGAGAAGGGGCTGCGCTCGATCGAGGCGTACGGCCTCGAGCTGGCCCGGCACTTCGTCGACGGCACCGAGACCGTGCACGGCGCGCGGATCGAGATCGAGGAGTTCGCCTGGGAGCGCGTCCTGGTCGACGGCGCCGAGCACGACCACACCTGGGTCCGCAAGGGCCAGGAGGTGCGCATCGCCTCCGTCACCGTCGAGGGCACCGGCGACGCGCAGCAGGTCTGGATCACCGGCGGCTTCAAGGACCTGACGATCCTCAAGTCCACCGGCTCGGAGTTCCACGGCTTCCTGACCGACCCGTACACGGTGCTCCCGCCGACCCGGGACCGCGTGATGGCGACCTCGCTGGTCGCGAAGTGGCGCTTCGCCCTCAGCGACGAGGAGATCGCCGCGAGCGACTGGGAGGCCGTCTACGCCGGAGTGAAGGCGCTGATGATCAGCCGCTTCGCCACCGTGCACTCGCTCGCCCTTCAGCAGACGCTCTTCGAGATGGGCAAGGCGGTGCTGGAGGAGTTCCCGCAGATCGTCGAGGTGCGCCTCTCGGCCCCGAACAAGCACCACTTCCTCTACGACCTCTCGCCCTTCGGCGTCGAGAACGACAACGAGGTCTACCACGCCGCCGACCGGCCGTACGGGCTGATCCAGGCCGCTGTCACCCGCGACGACGCGCCGGACGCCGGGCCCGCCTGGTACGCGTACTCGGGACTGGTGTGAGCGGAGGGTCCGGTCCGGGCGCCGGTTCGCGCGGCGTGCACCGCGGCCACGTCCTGCACGTGGCCGGCCGGCCCACCGTCGAGACGGCGGAGGCGGCCCTGGTCTCGATCCCGGACGGCGCACTCGTCGTCGGCGACAGCGGGACGATCCTCTGGGTCGGACCGCACGCCGCCCTCCCCCGCGACTACGCGGACTGGCCGGTCACCGGCGACGCGGGCGCGTTCCTCCTGCCCGGCTTCGTCGACACGCACCTGCACTTCCCGCAGACGTACTCGACCGACGCGTTCGGCGGCGGGCAGCTGCTGGAGTGGCTCGACACCGCGATCTTCCCGGCGGAGTCGCGGCTCGCCGACGAGGAGTTCGCGAGCCGCATCGCACGCGCCTTCACCCGCCGCCGGGTGAGCGCCGGGACGACCGCGGCGATGGTCTTCGGCTCGGCGTTCCCGCACGCGCAGGACGCGCTGTTCGAGCGGAGTGTCGAGGCGGGGCTGCGGACGGTGTCGGGTCGCGGACTGCAGACGGTCGGGCCGCCGTCGGCCGCGGCGCTGCTGACCGGCGAGGACGAGGCGCTCGCGCTCGTCGCCGAGGAGGTCGACCGCTGGCACGCGGTCGACACCGGCGACCCCTCGACGGCGCTGCAGCAGGTCGCGATCGTCCCCCGCTTCTCGCTGTCGGTGAGCCCGACGACGCTCGCCGGGCTCGGCGAGCTCTACGACGGCGTCCGCGACCTCGGCGTGTACGTGCACAGCCACCTCAACGAGAACGACCGGCCGGGCGACGGCGAGATCGCGGCGGTCCGCGCGAGCTTCGGCACCCGCAGCTACCTGGACACCTACGACGGGCTGTTCCTGCCCGGCTCGCGGCGCGGCGGCTCCTCCCTGCTCGGCCGGCGGACGATCCTCGCGCACGCGGTGCACTGCCAGGACGCGGAGCTGCACCGGATGGCCGCGACCGGCACCTCGATCGCGCACTGCCCGACCTCGCAGCAGTTCCTCGGCTCGGGCACGATGCCGTGGCGGCGTACCGCGGCGGCGGGCGTGACGATCGCGCTCGGCAGCGACATCGGCGCCGGCGACGAGTGGCTGCTCGCGCGGGTGGCCAACGACGCCTTCAAGGTGCACCTGTCGGAGGAGGGCGACGCGTCGATCGCGCTGCACCCGGCCCAGCTGCTCTTCACCGCGACGCTGGCCGGTGCCCGCGCGCTCGACATGGAGGAGCGCTTCGGCAACTTCGACCTCGGCAAGGACGCGGACTTCCTCCGCATCGAGCCCGACCGCTGGGAGCCGCTCGCGGAGGTGCTCGCCCTCGGCGTCCGCGCCGACGACCCGGAGGAGGCGACGGCCCAGCTGCTGTTCGCCCTGCTCCTGGGCCTGCGCGAGCCCGCCATCGCGGCGGTCCACGTGCAGGGCCGCCGCGTCGTCGCTCCGTCTCTGTAGCCCCGGGGCCCCTCACTTCTGGTCGAGGAGCGCCGCGGCGCCCTTTCTCATGCTGGTCGAGTAGCCCCGGAGGGGCGTATCGAGACCCACACGTCCGAACGGTGGGCGGATCTCGATACGCGCGCTGCGCGCGCTACTCGATCAGCGAAGAAGGAGCTGCCGCGCTGAATAGACCGACTCCGCGCTGGCCGAACAGCCCCGCAGGGCCCGCCTTTCATGCTGGTCGGACAGCCCTCAGGGCCCGCCTTTCATGCTGGTCGAGTAGCCCCGCCAGGGGCGTATCGAGACCCACGCGTGCAGACAACGGCGGATCTCGATACGCCCGCTTCGCGCCCTACTCGACCAGCGAAGAAGGAGCTGCCGCGCTGAAGCGACCGACCCCGCGCTGGTCGAGCAGACCCGAAGGGCCCGCCTCCATGCTGGTCGAGTAGCCCCGCCAGGGGCGTATCGAGACCCACGCGTGCGGACGACGGCGGATCTCGATACGCGCGCTGCTCGCGCTACTCGATCGACATGGTTGCTCAGCGCAGCCGCAGCGCCAGGAAGAGGTCGGCGCGGTCGGAAGTGTTCGAGAGGTCGCGCTGCGTCAGCTCCTCCACCCGGGCGATGCGGTAGCGCACCGTGTTGAGGTGCAGGTGCGTCTGCTCGGCCGCGCGCACCCAGGAGCCGCCGCAGTCGAGGAACGCCGACAGAGTCGCCACCAGCTGCGAGTTGTAGCGCGCGTCGTGCTCGATCAGCCGGCCCAGCACCAGCTCGACGAACACCGCGCGCAGGTGGTCCGGCACCGCGCTCAGCAGCTGCACCGCCGAGGTCACCTCGCCCGCTGTCCCGATCCGCACCGGCGACGCGTCGCCCGGCGCGGACGGCAGCCGCAGCGCGTACCGCGCCGACCGCAGCGCCCCGCCGAGCGCGGCCAGCGGACTCGGCGCGCTCACTCCGACCCGCAGCACCGCTCCGTCCAACGCCGCGCCGGCCCGGCGCAGCGCCGCGGTCACCACGGCCAGGGCTTCGTCGTCCGCCACCGGGACCAGCGCCACCGCACCGTCGGCATCGCGCCCCACCACGGCCCGGCCCAGGTGCGCCACCGCGTCCGCGAGCACCGAGCGCGCGAGCTCGCCGTCGCCGTCCACCGCGGCCGCCAGCACCGCGAAGCGCTCGACGCCGGCGAGGCCCAGCTGGCGGAGGTAGACCGCCGTCTCCGGCTGCTCGCTGTCCTCCTCGATCAGCTCGAGCAGCCGGTCGGCGAGCGCCGCGTCGGCGAGCAGGGCCGCCTCACGCTGCAGCCGGTAGAGCCCGATCACGCCCGTCAGCTCGGTGATCGCGTCGAGCAGCGAGGGGTGCCACTCGTTCCAGTCGCCGGCGACGACGACGAACCACGAGGCGGCGCGGTGCTCCTCCGCTCCCGCGACGGCGAGGATCGACAGCACTCCTCCGTGCGCGTCCGGCACCGTCACCGGGGTGCGGCGCGCGGTCAGGGCGGCGTGCACGACGCGGTCGACCTCGTCGGCACTCAGCGGGTCCGCGGACGCGGCGGCGGAGCGCCCGGTCGCGGTCAGCACCCGCACCGGCCGCCCCAGCTCGGTCGAGGTGCGGGCGATCAGCTCGTCGAGCAGCTGCCCGCGGTAGACCTCGGTCAGCAGCTGCCGCTGGCGCGCGAGCCCGGCGGTCAGCCGCGCGACCCGATCGCCCGCCAGCGCATTGGAGAGGTGCGCGGTGATCGAGGCGAAGGACACGTCGGCCGGCACGGCGAACAGCGCGACCCCGTGCGCGCGGCAAGCCGCGACCAGATCGTCGGGCACGAAGCCCAGGAGCCCCTCGCCGGCCAGCAGCGCGACGGCGCCGGAGGAGGCGACCGCGGACACGAAGGCCTCGCTGTCCTCGGCCGTGCGCCGCCACATCATCCCGGTGAGCACGAGCTGGTCGCGCGCCAGATAGCGGCGCGGGTCGAGCAGATCGGTGGTGAAGGTCCAGTTCACCTCGCGCGCGAGCGCCTCCTCGGTGGTGTGCACGGCGCGGATCCGCAGCGTCGGCGCGTCGAGGAGCTCCCGGAGCTGCACGCTCAGCTCCCCCGGTAGGTCGAGTAGGCGAACGGGCTCAGCAGCAGCGGGATGTGGAAGTGCGCGGCCGTGTCCTCGAGGCGGAACGCGACGACCACCTCGGGGTAGAACGACGCGGTGCCCGAGCGCTCGAAGTACGCGGCGGTGTCGAAGACGACGCGGTAGATCCCCGCGGGCAGTTCCGCCGGCCCGAACTCGGCGACGCGGCCGTCGGCGTCGGTCCGCGCGGTCGCGATCGGCTCCCAGCCGGATCCTCGTCGCGCCTCGAGCGCGACCGGCACGTCCTGCGCCGGCCGGCCGAGCACGGCGTCGAGCACGTGCGTCGTGACGTGGCTGCGGTGCGCGCTCATCGGCCCGCCTCCACGACGGCGCCGGTCTCCGGGCCGAGCGCGCGCACCCGCAGGACCGTGATCTCGCGCAGCTGGTCGGCGACGATCCCGCGCTCGGTGTCCTCGTCGAGGCCGAGCCGGCGCTCCAGCTCGGCGACGATCTCCGATCGGTCGCGTCCGGCCGCCCGGATGAGGAACACCCGCCCGAACCGCTCCTCGTAGGCCCGGTTGCCGGCCAGCAGCCGCTCGGCCAGCGCCTCGTCCGGCGAGAGGCTCGACGCCTGCTCGGCGGCGGAGAAGTCGGAGGAGCGTCCGGTCCCCGCGTGCTTCTCGCCGATCCGGGGGTGGTCGGCCAGCGCCGCCTCCACCTCGTCGGCCGTCAGCGTGCGCGCGCTCGCGTCGGCCGCGGCGGCCAGAGCCTCGGTCGAGGCGTAGGGCGCGCCCGCGGCGACCTCGTCGGCCCAGCGCGGGACGGCGAGGCACGCCAGCAGCGCGTCGCGGAGGGTGGTGGGGTCGGTCATGCGGTCTCCTCGTCGGCCCGGGTGTGCGGCACGATGGTCGGATGGACGTGGTGGGGGTGGTGCTCGCCGCGGGCGCCGGGCGCCGGGCGGGCGGACCGAAGGCGCTGCGGGTCGACCCGACGGGCGTGAGCTGGGTCGAGCGTGCGGTGGTGAGACTCGAGGCCGTCGGCTGCGGGAGCGTGCTCGTGGTGCTCGGCGCCGAGGCCGACGAGGCGCGCCCCCTGGTGCCGGAACGAGCAGCGGTCGTCGTCGCCGACGACTGGGCCGAGGGACTGTCCGCTTCCCTGCGCACCGGGCTGCGGGCCGCGCACGGTGACGCCGCCCTGGTGACGCTCGTCGATCTGCCGGACGAACCCGCCGCGGTCGGCGAGCGCGTCCTCCGCGACTCCCCCGTCGGTCCGTCGGTGCTCGCCCGCGCGACCTACCGCGGCCGCCCCGGCCACCCGGTACTCCTGGGCAGCGCGCACTGGCGGCCGCTCTCGGCGGCGCTCACCGGCGACTCCGGGGCCCGCGACTACCTCGCGCGGCACGGCGCCCTCGCGGTCGAGTGCGGCGACCTCTTCTCGGGAGCAGACCGCGACGGACCCGGCTGACGCGGTCATCCGAGCCCGCCCTCGTCGAGCGCGTCGCGCAGCGCGCGCCAGGCGAGGGTCGCGCAGACCGAGCGCACCGGGTTCGCGGCGACCAGCAGCAGCGCCGCCTCGTCGCCGAGCGGCTCGGCCGCGACCGATTCCGCTGCGCGTCCGGACACCGCGTCGTGCGCCGCCATCGCCTCGAGGAAGGCGGTGACGCGCCCGCGGACCGTCACCGCGTCGAGCCCGTCGAGCTCGTCCGCGAGCAGCGACGCGGAGCCCTGCGACACCTCGCAGCCGCGCCCGCTCCAGCTCACCGACAGCGCACCAGCGCCACCGGAGACCCGGACCTCGATCCGGTCGCCGCAGGTCGGCGTGAGCAGCTCTGCCCGGCCGAGCACCTCCGCCGGCGCCGTCTCGTCCCGCCCCACCGGATGCCGAGCGTGCGCCCGGATCAGCTCGGCCGCCTCGGCGCTCACGGCCGCTCCTCCAACTCCGCCAACTCGGCGTACAGGGTGCTGATGCCCGCGATGCGCTCGCGCGACTCCCGCGGCACGGCGCCGAGCACCCCGGCGGCCAGCACTGCGACGGCGCTCATCGCCGCCGCGTAGCTGTCGAACGCCGCCTCGCTGTCGACCGGACACTCCAGCCAGACCGCGCAGCGGTCGGCGAACCGCCGCGCGTGCGCATCGGCGAGCAGCACGACCGGCACCCCGTGCGCGGCCAGCACATCGACGACGGCCGCGAAGGAGGCGGGCCGCCGCCGGAAGCCGACCAGCACCACCGCGTCCTCCGCGCCGAGTCCGGCGATCTCCTCGCCGAGCGACTGCCCGGGCTGCGGCGCGATCCGCACCCGGGCACGCGCCTGGGCGAGCTGCTGGCGCAGGTGTAGCGCGACCGGGTAGCTGTTGCGCAGGCCGATCACGACGACCTCGCGGGCGCCGGAGAGCAGCCGGACGGACTCCTCGAGCCGCCCGTCGGCGAAGGTCGTGGCGAGGCGGCGGAGGTTCGCGTGCTCGCTCTCGAGGTGCGCGGCCAGCGCGTCGGCGGGGGCACCGGCCGAGGCCGGGCCGACCGGCACCCCGGAGCTGCGCAGCGCGCGCGCGTGCTCGCGCACCTCCTGCGAGTTGGAGAAGCCCAGGCGGCGGAAGAGCCGCGAGACCGTGGCCTTCGACACTCCGCTGTGCTGCGCGAGCTCGGTGGCGGTGTAGCTGGCGAGGTCGCCGAGGTGGTCGAGGATGAAGTCGGCCGCGCGCTGCTCCTGGCGCGACAGCGAGGCGTAGCCCGCGTCGATCCGGCGGCCGATGCTCGGAGCGGAGGCGTCGGTGCGGTGCTCGGCGATCGGCGCCGAGGCGGTCACACCCGTCCTGCCCGCGCCTCGGCGAACGCGTGCACCGCCGCCTCGAAGGCGTCCAGCGCGGTCGCGACATCGGCCTCGGTCACGTTCTCCTCCGGGTGGTGGCTGACGCCGCCCTCGCAGCGGACGAAGAGCATCGCGTACTCGGTGAGGTCGGCGATCGCCATCGCGTCGTGCCCGGCCTTCGAGAACAGCACCATCGGCTCCTCGTCGCCGGTCGCCCGGATGCCGGTGCGGACGACGTCCTGCAGCCAGTGGGCCGCGACGACGGCGGGCGCTCCGTGCGTCTCCTCGACGGTCAGCGCGAGCCGACGGCGGCGGGCCGACTCCGACATCGAGTGCTCGATCCCGTCCCAGACGGTGTCGCGGACGTCGTCGAACTCGGCCCGCAGGTCGAGCGAGAACTCCACCCGGCCCGGGATCACGTTGACTGCGCCGGGGAACGCCTCGAGGCGGCCGACGGTGGCGATCGCCCCGTGCTCGCGGGCGATGCGCTCGACGGCGAGCACGGCCTCGGCGGCCCCGGTCAGCGCGTCGCGGCGGCGGTCGAACGGCACGCCGCCCGCGTGGCCGGCCTTGCCGGTGAGGGTGAGCGCGAAGCGGCGGGCGCCGGCGATGGAGGAGACGACGCCGAGGGCGCGGTCCGCCTCCTCGAGGTACGGGCCCTGCTCGATGTGCGTCTCGAGGTAGGCGAGGACGTCGGCGGCGTCGCGCGCCGCGGTCGAGATGCGCGAGGGGTCGAGGCCGAACTCGTGGAACGCCTCGACGAGGGTCGTGCCGTGCGCGTCCTCCAGCTCCCACCAGTGCTCGTCCCAGGTGCCGGCGACCGCGCGGGAGCCGAGCAGGGCCGTGCCGAAGCGGGTGCCCTCCTCGTCGCCGAACGCGACGACCTCGACGGCGAACGGCAGCCGGGTCCCAGCCTCGTTCAGCCGGGAGACGACGGCGATCGCGAGCATCACGCCGAGGATCCCGTCGTAGCGCCCCGCATCGGGCACGGTGTCCAGGTGCGAGCCCAGCAGCAGCGCGGGCAGTCCGGGCGTGGCGCCCTCGTAGCGGCCGCACTGGTTGCCGGCCGCGTCCTGCCAGGTGCGCATGCCGGCGTCCTCCATCCAGCGCGCGGCCATCGCGTTGACGCGCGCGTGCTCGGGAGAGAGGTAGACGCGCTCGATCGCACCGCGGGTGCTCGACACCGCGGCGAGCTCGTCGCAGCGCGCCATGATCGCGGCGGCGTCGACGACGCTCACGCCGCGCCTCCCCGTGCGGAGTCGTAGACGCCGTACGCGCCCGCGACCCCGCCACCCGGAGCGACGGTCGCGCCCGCGCGGCGCAGGACCGCCTCGAGCGCGGCGAGGGTGGTCAGCACCGTGTCCTGGCGCGCGTTGTAGCCCATCGTGCCGATCCGCCAGACCTTGCCGTGCAGCGGCCCGAAGGAGGTGCCGATCTCGATGCCGAAGTCCTCCAGCATCGCGCCGCGCACCGCATCGCCGTTCACGCCGTCCGGGATGTGCACTGCGACGACGTTGTTCATCTTGTGCGCGAGGTCGCCGAAGACGCGGAGGCCGAGACCCTGGACGCCGGCGAGCATCGCCGCACCGTGCAGCTCGTGCCGCGCGATGGTGGTGTCGAGGCCCTCCTCGACGATCAGCCGGGCGCACTCGCGCGCGCCGTAGAGCATCGTCGTGGCCTCGGTGTGGTGGTTGAGCCGGCGCGGACCCCAGTAGTCGAAGACCATGCCGAGGTCGAAGTAGTTGGAGCGGACCGGGTGCGCGCTGACCGCGTCGCCCTCGTCGCGGATTCCGGCCTCGATGCTCTTGCGCGCCTCGATCACGGCGACGGCGCGCTCGGAGAAGGTGACGGGAGCGGAGCCGGACGGCCCGCCCAGGCACTTCTGCAGGCCGGCCGAGACGGCGTCGAGGCCGAACTCGTCGGCGCCGAACGCGTTGCCCGCGAGCGACGCGGTGACGTCGGTGTAGAACAGCACGCCGTGCTTCTCGCAGACCGCGCCGAGCTCCTCGAGCGGCTGCGCCATCGTCGTCGAGGTGTCGCCGTGCACGACTGCGAGCACCTTCGGGCGGACGCGCTCGATCGCCTCGGCGATGACCGAGACCGGGAACACCTGGCCCCACTCCGCCTCGATCACGTGCACCTCCGCGCCGCAGCGCTCGGCGATCTCGCGGAGCAGGTGGCCGAAGCGGCCGAAGACGGGCACGAGCACCCTGTCGCCCGGCTCGAGCATCGAGACGAGCGCGGCCTCGATCCCGGCACGGCTGGTGCCGTCGACGAGCATCGTCTTCTCGTTCGACGTGGCGAAGACGCGGCGGTAGAGCTCCTGCGTCTCGTTCATCATCGAGGTCATGAACGGGTCGTACTGGCCCACCAGCTGCGCGGACATCGCGCGGAGCACCCGCGGGTCGGCGTTGATCGGGCCGGGGCCCATCAGCAGCCGGGGCGGCGGATCGATGGGGAGGAACGTCGAGATCGCGGGCGCGGTCGGAATGGGAGCCACCTTCTTCGCAGTCGGACGTGCAGAAACACCTGTTTCAGGTTCCGACCTTACTGCAACACACGTTTCGCCCATGTTTCGGCGTCGGTAGGTCTCGATACGGCACCTGCGGCGCCTACTCGACCAGCATGAGCTGCCCTTCATGCTGGTCGAATAGCCCCGCAGGGGCGTATCGAGACCCACCCCTCCCGAGCCAGGCAGTACATGCTTCACCAGAGCGGCCCCTCTTCATGCTGGTCGAGTAGCCCGCATCGCGGGCGTATCGAGACCCGCCTACCCCAGCACCTCCGCCGCCAGCTCCAGCAGCGCCAGATCCGCCCCGCGCGGCCCGACCAGGCACAGCCCGACCGGCCGCCCGTCGACGCTCAGCCGCGGCACCGACAGCGCCGGATACCCGCCGATCCCCGCGAGGCAGGTCAGCCCGAGGGTCGCGGTCCGCGCCGCATCGATGACTTCGGCCGACGCGTCGAGCGCCGGCGCCACCGACGACGCCGACGGCAGCAGCAGCACCCGTCCGGCGAGCGCCGCGTCGAGCCGCTCGCGGAACCCCGCGACCCGCTCCCGCGCCGCCGCCTCGGTCTCCGCGTCGATCCGCGCCGCCGCCTCGAACCGCCCCTGCACGTCCGGCGCCAGCACTCCCGGGTGCGCGGCGACCCAGGCACCGTCCGACGCCCACGCCTCCGCCGCCTGCACCGTCCGGAACGCCTCGAACATCTCCGCCACCGGCGGCAGCTCGATCCGCTCGGCCCCGAGCCCGTCGACCACCGCCGAGAACGCGGCTGCGACCGGCGTGTCGACCCTCTCGAGCAGCGCGTCGCAGACGACGAACCCGTCCGCAGGCGCCTCCGCAGGCCCGGTCAGCGCGACGCGCGCCACCCGCCGCAGCACCTCGAGATCCCGCGTCAGCCACCCCACCGTGTCGAAGCTCGGCGCGAGCGGAAGCAGCCCCTCGACCGGCACCGCTCCGTGCGTCGTCCGCAGCCCCCAGAGCCCCTGGTACGACGCGGGCACGCGGATCGACCCCGCCGTGTCCGTGGCGAGCCCGACCGCCGCCTGCCCGAGCGAGACCGCGGTCGCGGGTCCGCTCGAGGAGCCACCGGGGATCGCCCCCGGCACCGCCGGGTTCGGCGGCGTCCCGTAGCCGGAGTTGCGCCCCGCGATGCTGTACGCGAACTCGTCGGTCTGCGCGATCCCGCGCACCGACGCCCCCGCGCCCAGCAGCATCGCGACGGCAGGAGCGGTGGATCGCTCGACCACCGCCTCCGCCAGCCGCACGGGGATCCCCGCGCCGATCCGCTGCCCCTCGATCGCGAACAGGTCCTTCACGGCCACGTCCAGCCCGTCGAGCGGCCCCGACGCGGAGGCGGGCACGAGCGGCGCCCCGACCGCCCGCCACACCCGCGCATCGAGCGCCGGCGCGGGCGCCTGCACCTGCGCCGCGCGCACCCGCCAGGTTCCGGAGTCCCGCGTCCACAGCTGCGTCACCAGCCCGCGCCCCCCGCGGGCCGGCAGGTTCACCGTCACGACCAGCGCGTCGTCCTCCCCGAGGGCCCGCACGTGCAGCTCGGCGAGCGCCCGCGGCGGCGTCCCGCCCCGCCGCCCGCGGAACCCGGTGATCGCCTCGTGCCCCACGAGCAGCCCGGCGGCGTCGCCGCGCAGCGTCGTCGGCTCGCGGACGAAGGCGTCGGCGAGCGCCGGCACGTCGTCGGCCGCGAGCGCGGCCTCGTAGGCGAGCACCGCGTCGACGAGCCCGTCGGGCAGCTCCCCCTCCAGCGTCGTGACGCGCGGATCAGGGACGTGCTGCTCAGTCATCGAAGTCCGCCGTCCGCACGCGGGCGTGCACGCCCTTCACCAGGTCGACGACCTGCGAGATGTTGAAGTCCGTCGCGGCACTGAGGTACGCGTAGGCGAGGCTCGCGTCCATCCCGTAGCGGGCCTGGAGCAGCGCGATCGCCGCCCGCACGCAGTTCTGCACCGCGACGTCGAGGTCCTCGTCCATCCCGGTCGGCACCAGGAACTCGGCCGTCTCGCCGAGCGGCCCGGCGATCTCGCCGAACGCGGCGAGCGCCTCCGCCCGCGGGATCACCTCGAAGCGCACCCGCACCCGCAGGCTCGCCTCCATCGCGGTCAGCGCTACCTCGCCGTCGCCCTGAGCGAAGTGCGGGTCCCCGACGTAGGCGAGGGCCTCCGGCACCTGCACCGGCAGGTACACGCTCGTGCCCGCCGTCAGCAGCGAGATGTCGATGTTGCCGCCGTGCGCCCCCGGGGGCACGGAGTGCGGCCGCTCGTCGCCCGCCACCGCGACGCCCATGATCCCGAGGAACGGGTGCAGCTCGAACCGCGCCGAGCGCTCACCGCCCGGAGTCAGCGGCAGGACGCCCCGCCGGATGCCGTCGTCGCCCTCCTCCACGCGGGCGAACGCGCTGAACGACCCCGCGGCCAGCGGATACTCCCCCGGCAGCGCGCCGCGCCCGTGCCGGTTCGAGATCACGCCGTACGGGACGCGCGGCTCGGCCTCGAGCAGCGTCATCCGGAGCAGGTCGCCGGGCTGCGCGCCGCGCACCGCGATCGGCCCGGTCACCACGTGCGGCCCGTCGACGGCGGTGTCGCGGAAGGGCCCGGCCGCGGCGAGCTCGATCGCGTCGCGAAGCACCCCCTCGGGAGCCACACCGTGCGCCCCGAAGAACGCGACCGGATCGCGTCCCTGATCCTCGAGGACCCCCTCGTGGCTCAGCGTGTCGATGACGACCTCCGCACCGGAGTCCACGGTGAGCACCGCCCGGTCGCTCGCGCAGGGCAGCCGCCCCCACAGCACCGATCCCGGACCGGCCGGCAGGTACTCGACCCCCTCCGGAAGTCCCTCCCCGGGCTGCACCGCCCACACCGCCGGCTGCTCCTGCGCAGGCCGCCCCTGCGCGTCCCGCCTCTGCACGTCCTGCACGATGGCCGCCTCTCCGCGCGGGCCCGCCCCGCACTCCGTCCGACAGTAGCGGCGCCGTGTTGCGCCCTCGTGTCCCGGCCGCCCGCCGCATCCATGGCAGTATCGGCCCCGCACCACCCTCGCTCCCCTCCCGCGAGATGCCACTTGTGTACGCGACACGCCGACGGAGGCGCTCACAAGTGGCATCTCGCGGCACCCGCCCACCCCTCCGACGACAGGACCCCTGTGTTCCGACGCCTGCGCACGCGCACCGACAACGTCCACCTCGGCCTCATGCTCGCCCTGACCTTCTCGACCGGCATCATCGACGCCGTCGGCTACCTCGGCCTCGACCGGGTCTTCACCGGCAACATGACCGGCAACGTGGTCATCCTCGGCATGGCGCTCGCCGGCGCCGACGACCTCCCCATCGTCGGCCCGATCATCGCCCTCGCCGGCTTCATGCTCGGCGCCGCGATCGGCGGCCGCGTCCTGCGCCCGGTGAAGGTCGGCTGGACCACCCGCTCCTCCTGGCTCTTCACCGTCGTCGGCCTGCTGATGACCGTGCTCGCCGTCGTGCTCGGCGTCGTCCCCGAGCACCCCGAGCCCCTCGCCCTGACCGTCACCGGCGTCCTGGGCCTCGCGATGGGCCTCCAGGCCGCGACCGCCCGCCACATCGCGGTCAAGGACGTCACCACCGTCGTCGTCACCTCGACCATCACCGGCCTCGCCGCCGACTCCCGCCTCGGCGGCGGCAAGGGCCAGCCCTGGTTCCGCCGCGCCACCGCCGTCGTCCTGATCGCCGCCGGCGCCGGAGTCGGCGCCCTGGCCCTGAACGTCGGCCTCTGGCTCGGCCTCGCCATCGCCGCCGCGATCACCCTGATCGCCTCGCTCCTCGGCCACCTCATCGCCCACGTCAAGCACGCCACCCCCGCGGAGGAGAAGGCCGCGGCCTGACCTCGCCGGGTCCTGCCTTCCTTTCCCCAGTTATGCACATTTTCCTTTGCACACCGTGGCGTTGTGCGTAGGATTCCGACCATAGCGTTGGAGGAACAGGATGCCCGGCTACCGAATCGACTCGCAGCTCGCAGAGCTCGGTGAGAACGCACGCGGCTGGCGCATGGTGCTGGGCCTGACCGCTCAGCAGGTCGCGGAGCGCGCCGGCATCACTCGCGCGACAGTGCACAAGATCGAGGCGGGTGACCCCGGTGTCCGCTTCGGAAGCGTCGCTCAGGTCCTCCGAGCCCTCGGAGTGCTCGATCAGACCATCGCCGCTACCGACCCCCTCGCCAGCGACATCGGCCGACTGCGCGCCGGCCGTCTGACGAAGAAACGCGCCCGATGACCACCGTGGACGTTCTGGTCGACGAGAACGGCCGCTCCCGGCCTGTCGGTCGAGCGCACTTCACCCGCACGCGAGGCGAGGTCTCCACGACCTTCCTCTACGACGCCGACTACCTCGCAAGCGGAGGTACGAGCATCGACCCCGTGCTGCCACTCGTGAGCGGCTCGCAACATCAGACCGGCCTCGTCCGTGCCTTCTCCGACAGCGCCCCCGACCGCTGGGGACGGAACCTCGTCGAGAAGGCCGAGCGGATCCGCGCGCGCGAGGAGAACCGCGCACCCCGCCGCCTCGACGACGTCGACTTCCTTCTCGGCGTGAGTGACGACACCCGGCAGGGCGGACTCCGCTACCGCCTTCCCGGCAGCGCAGCGTTCAGCGGGGAGCCCTCGACGGTCCCCCCGCTGCTGTCCCTGCCGACGCTCCTGCGTGCCGCGGACGACGTCTCCGCGGACGAGGACCCGAGCCGCGCGGTCAAGCAGCTTCTCGACACGGGGACGACCGGTCTGGGCGGGGCGCGACCGAAAGCGTCGGTGCGCCTCGAGGACGGCTCGCTGGCGATCGCGAAGTTCCCCCATGGAAGCGACGAATGGGACGTCATGGCCTGGGAATCGACCGCCCTGGACCTCCTGGATCGCGCGGGTCTTCGAACGCCCCAACGGAGACTCAGCCGCGTAGGGGAACGCAGCGTGCTGATCCTGCGCCGGTTCGACCGCACAGAGGACGGCCGGCGGATCGGCTACATCAGCGCGATGACCGCTCTCAGCGCCGTCGACGGCGACCACCGAGACTACGCCGACCTCTCCGACGCCATCCGCGATCTCTCCTTCTCGCCGCGCGCAGACCATCACGAGCTCTTCGACCGCATCGTCGCGAGCGTGGCACTCGGAAACACCGACGACCACCTGCGGAATCACGGCTTCCTCGCTGAGCGCGGTGCGTGGCGGCTGAGCCCGGCGTTCGACGTGAATCCGAACCCTGATCCGTGGCGTGCTCGTTCCACCTCGATCATGGGAGCCGATGCACCGCCTGACGAGGCGGAGGCGCTGATCGCGCTCGCTGAGGGATTCAGCCTCTCGGCGAGGGAAGGCCGTGAGCGGATGGTCCGCATCGCCGAGTCGCTGGCGCCCTGGCAGGAGTCCGCCCGGGCCAACGGCATCGCTCAACGAGAGATCAGCATGATGGCCGAGTCGGTTGGGCCGCGACTCGAGGCGGTCGTCACCGCTGCCCGCTGAAGGCGAGCGACGACGTAGGTTCTGGATTCTTGGTCTCCGCGCCGCTCAGCGCGGTGCGCGCTGGCAGTGCGGGCAGAGGTGCGACGAGCGGTTCATGAACGGCACGCGGACGATCGGCTCGCCGCAGCGCGGGCAGGGCTTGCCGGTCCGGCCGTAGGCGTTGAGGCTGTGCGAGAAGTAGCCGGAGGCGCCGTTCACGTTGACGTACTGGGCGTCGAAGCTGGTGCCGCCCTCGGCCAGTGCGCGCTCGAGCACCGAGCGGACCTCGGCGAACAGGCGGCGGATCCGCGCCTCGGTCAGCGACGAGCTGGGCGTCTCGGGGTGCAGCTCGGCCGCCCACAGCGACTCGTCCGCGTAGATGTTGCCGATGCCGCTGACCAGCGTCTGGTCGAGCAGGGAGCGCTTGATGCCGCTGTTCCGGCGGGCCAGCACGGCGAGGACGGCGGAGAGGTCGAAGAACGGGTCGAGCGGATCGCGGGCGATGTGCGCCACCTGCGAGGGCACGGCCCGCAGCCAGTCGCCCTCGACCGCGTCGTCGCCGGCGTAGCCGCCCGGCGCGCCGTCCGCGGTGGGAGCCAGCGAGTCGATCGCCATCGAGCCGAAGATCCGCTGGTCCACGAAGTGCAGGGCCAGCTCGCCGTGCTCGGGATGCTCGATGCCGATCCGGATGCGGGTCAGCTTCGCGAGCGCGGCGTCGGCCGTCCGCAGCAGCACCTGCCCGCTCATTCCGAGGTGCACGAGCAGCGCCTCGTCGCGACCGGCCGGCAGCCAGAGGAACTTGCCGCGTCGCACCGCGCCGCGCAGCCGCCGCCCGACGAGCAGCCCTTCGAAGGAGCCGAGCGGGTGCACATGGCGCTTGAGCGAGCGCTCGTCGACGATCTCGACGCTCGTCACCAGCGAGCCGGTGACGGCGGGAGCGAGCCCGGCCCGCACCACCTCGACCTCGGGCAGCTCGGGCACGATCAGCCCTCGATCGGAGCGGCCGGCGCCGCGGGGGCGACCGGCTCACCCGGAGCCGTCGCCGAGAGGCGCGTCCAGGCGTCGAGGGCGGCGGCCATCTCGGCCGCCTTCTTGCTCGTCCCCTCGCCGCGCGCCGTGACGAGACCGCCGACGATGACGGTGGCGACGAAGACCTTGCTGTGGTCCGGCCCGGTCGCGGCGATCTCGTAGCGGGGCGCGGGCGCGCCGCGCTCGGCGGCCGCCTCCTGGAGGCTCGTCTTCGGGTCCATCGAGACGCCGAAGCGCAGCGGATCCGCGGTCAACGGGGCGATCAGCCGCAGCACGAGGTCGCGCGCGGCGTCCGGGCCGGTGCCGAGGTAGACCGCGCCGATGATCGCCTCGACGGTGTCCGCGAGGATCGACGACTTGTCGCGGCCGCCGGTCATCTCCTCGCCGCGGCCGAGGCGGAGGTGCTCGCCGAGGCCGATGCCGCGGGCGATCTCCGCGAGAGCGACGGTCGAGACGAGGCTCGCCCGGCGCTTGGCCAGGTCGCCCTCGCTCAGCGCGGGGTACTCGGTGTAGAGCATCACGGTCACGGCCTGCCCGAGGATCGAGTCGCCGAGGAACTCGAGGCGCTCGTTGTGCGGGAGCCCGCCGTGCTCGAAAGCGAACGACCGGTGCGTCAGGGCGAGCTCGAAGAGCTCACCGTCGAGGCTCACGCCGAGCGTGGCCTCCAGACGCGACCGGTCGTCGCTGGAGGGTGTGGCAGAGGTCTGGTTCACCATGGACCGCACGGCTCGTGTCGCGGAGCGACGCGGAGCCGGAGGGACTGGATCAGACGTTCGCGACCTTGCGGCCCTTGTACTCGAGGAACAGCGCGGTGCCCGCGGAGTCCTCGACGACCTTGGCGCGGTGCGGGAGGCTGTAGACGGTCTTGCCGTTCTCGACGGTCTTCACCAGGGGCGGGACCTCCGCCTTCCACTGCGAACGACGAGCGTGGGTGTTCGCGCGGGACTTCTTCCTCTTGGGAACAGCCATGATTCTCTCTTCTCTAGCTCGGTCGGATCAGGCGGGGCTGATCAGGTTCGGTCGTCTTCGGTGCGCGGCTCGGCGCCGGCACCACTGTCTGCGGAAGCTCCGGGCGCTGCGGCCCCACCGGTCCCCGACTCGCCCAACCCGGCGAGCGCGGCCCACCTGGAGTCGCGCGGAGCCTTGGGCTCGGACACGGAGGACTCGGCCAGCCGCTCCCCCGTGACAGGGTCGAGGCCCGGACAATCCGGCCGGCAGACCGGCTGGAACGGCAGCGACAGCACCACCGCATCCCTGACCAGAGGTTCAAGATCCACGTGGTCGTCGTGAACCTCATAGTCGAAAGCTTCGTCAGAAGAGTACGCGAAAAGTTCCTGGAACTCGACATCGACAGGCAGGGAGATGTCGGTGAGGCAGCGGCTGCACTCGCCGACGGCCTCCGCGGACACCTGGACGCTGGCCAGGATGCCCTCGTGCACCGACTCGATCCGGACGTCGAGATCGAGCGGCGCGCCCTGGCGGACGGCGACGATGCCCTCGCCGAAGGCCTCGGGCGCCTCGAGGTCGAGACGGTGCTCGCGCATCTCCCCCGGGCGGTTCACGATGTCGCGCACGTTCACGGTGAACGGCGTCTTCTTGAAAGTAGTCACGAGGATCGAGCCTAGTCCCCCGCGCCACGCCCGGGCGGAGGTCACCCGGATCCCGCCGACACCCCGCACCCCCACTCCTCAGAAGTTGCGGGCGAGTACGCAGAAGTTGCGGTAGCCGGGATCGACTACCGCAACTTCTGCGGAGTGGAGAGGGTGGTCAGTGGAAGGGGACGCGTCAGGCGCCGCCCTCCTGCAGGGTCACCTCGATCGGCTCGTAGTCGGCGCCGCTGGTGTCCACGCCCTCGTCCGCGAGCTCGGCGAGCGCCTTCTCGACGTACTCGTTCGAGTAGGCGGTCTCCGGCGGGTCCTCGCTGATGATGGTCGCGCCGGTCTCGTTCTCCGTCGTCTTGGCGATGTCGACCGTCTGGTCCCAGGCGGCCTCGTCGATCATGCCGACGCCGTCGGTCGAGGGCCAGATCAGCTTGTTGACCTCGTTGGTCATCCAGAGCTGGTGGCTCGTGCCGAGCGTGGAGCCGGCCGCGGTGACGATGTCCGCCGCCTCCTGCGGGTTGTCCTTCGCGTAGATCCAGCCCTTGATCGACGCCTTGATGAAGGCGACGGTCTGCTCGGCGTAGGCGTCGTCGCTCGAGAGCTTGTCCGCGTCGGCCCAGATCGCGTCCTGCAGCATCGCGGTGCCGACGTCGTTCCAGCTGATCACGTTGAGGTCGTCCGGCGTGTACAGCTCGCCCGTGTCGGGGTTCACCGTCTCGAGGACCTGCGCGTACTCGTTGTAGGTCATCGCCTGCGCGGCGTCGATGTCGCCGGCGAGGAAGCCGTTCATGTCGAAGAGCTGCTGCACGAGCGAGATGTCGCTGAGCGCGACGCCGTCCTTCTGCATGCCGGCGAAGAGCTCCCACTCGTTGCCGTAGCCCCAGCTGCCGACCTGCTTGCCCGCGAGGTCGGCGGGCGAGGTGATGCCCTTGTCCTTGAACGAGATCTGCGTGGTGGCGCTGCGCTCGAAGATCTGCGCGACATCGGTGATGTTCGCGCCGTTCTCGATCGAGCCGAGCACCTTCGGCACCCAGGAGATCGCGTAGTCGGCGTCTCCGGAGGCGAGGACGTCCTGCGGGACGATGTCGCCGCCGCCCTCGGCGATGGTCACGTCGAGGCCCTCGTCCTCGTAGTAGCCCTGGTCGACGGCGGCGTAGTAGCCGGCGAACTGGGCCTGGGCGACCCACTGGAGCTGCAGGGTGACGGGCGTGAGATCCCCCGAGTCCCCCGAGGCTCCCGAGCCGGTGTCACTGGATGCGCTGCAGCCGGTGAGCGCGAGGCCGACGGCGGCGAGCCCCGCCGTGGTCGTCATCGCGATGCGCGTGCGTCTGTTCACTGTTCCTCCTGGTGCGGTGCGGTGCGGGATGCGGCCCGGACGGGCCGTCAGTGCCGTGGTGCGGATGGAGCGGTGGAGCGGATGGAGCGAGTGCGGTGGAGCGAGTGCGGTGGTGCGGGTGGTGCGTTCGGGTGGAGCCGAAGTGCCCGTCCGGCGCGAGCCGGCGGGAGTGGAGGGACGCGCCTCAGCGCGCGTGGCTGCGCCGGAGTGCGAGCGCCTCGAGGCCCGCGGTGACGCAGTAGAAGACGAGGCCGACGAGCACGGCCCCGAGCACGTAGGCGTAGGCGAGCGCGTAGTCGCTGCCCGACGCCGCCGAAGTGATCGACTTGCCCAGGCCCCCGATCGGACCGCCGAAGTACTCGGCGACCAGCGCCGAGATCACGGCGAGCGAGGAGGCGATCCGCAGCCCCGTGAAGAAGAACGGCACCGCCCCGGGCAGCGTGATCGTCCGCGCCGTCTGCCACGGCGACGCGGCGTAGGCGCGCATCAGATCGCGATGCACGGGAGCAGCCTGACGCAGCCCGCGCAGCGTGTTGACGTACACCGGCACGAAGACCGCGAGCGCCGCCACGAGCTGCCGGGCCGTCTCCACGTTGGCGCCGAACATCGTGTAGAGCACGGGGGCGAGCGCCACGATCGGCACGACGGCCGCGGCGGCGACGATCGCCGCCGTCAGCCCGTCGAAGACCCGCACCAGCGCCGACACCGCGGCGACGAGCACCGCGAGCACCGCCCCGGCGACGAGCCCGATCAGCGCGTTGCCGCCGGTCACCCGGCTCCCCGCCAGGACCGAGCCCGCGTTCTGCGCGAACTCCGCCCCGATCGCGAGCGGCGAGGGCAGCACGAACGGCTGCACGTCGAGCGCCGTGACGCCGACCTGCCAGAGCAGCAGCGCCACGACGCCGAGCACCAGCGGGGCGACGACCGCCCGGGCGAGCGCGGGGCTGCTCACCGGTTCTCCACCCCGCGCGGCAACGCGGCGGCGTCGCCGTGCAGCAGCTCGCGCACGGCCCCGACGTCCGAGAAGAACGCGGCGTCCTCGCGGACCCCCGCCTCGCGCTCGGAGGAGTCGGGCAGCGCGATCCGCAGCACGTCGCGGATCCGCCCGGGTCGCGGCGACATCACCACAACGCGGTCGGAGAGGAACACCGCCTCCGGGATCGAGTGCGTCACGAAGACCACGGCGGCCCCCGTCTCGCTCCGGATGCGCAGCAGCTCGGTCTGCATCCGCTCGCGCGTCATCTCGTCCAGGGCACCGAAGGGCTCGTCCATCAGCAGCAGCCGGGGGCTCTCGGCGAGGGCGCGCGCGATGGCGACCCGCTGCTGCATCCCGCCGGAGAGCTGGTCGGGGTAGGAGTCGGCGAAGTCGCCGAGCCCCACCAGCGCCAGCAGCTCGTCGACCCGCGACCGGCGGGCCGCGGCGCCGACGCCGTGCAGCTCGAGCGGCAGCGCGATGTTCGCCCGGATGCTCCGCCAGGGCAGCAGCCCCGCCTGCTGGAAGGCGATGCCGTACTCCTGATCGAGCCGGGCCCGCCGCGCCGTCTTGCCGAAGACCGAGATCGAGCCGGAGGTCGGCTCGTCGAGGTCGGCGATCAGGCGCAGCAGCGTCGACTTGCCGCAGCCGGAGGGTCCGATCAGCGACACGAACTCCCCCGCGGCGATCTCGAGCGAGACGGTGTCGAGCGCGGTGACGCTCGTGCTCTTCTTCGTGGTGAACGTCTTCGTGACGGAGTCGACGACGACGGCCGGTTCGGCAGCGCTCATGCGGGCTGCTCCCCTCTGCGGAACGGACGGAGGGCGGTGCCGATCAGGCCCACGGCGCCGGCGGCCGCGAGGCCCACCAGCACTGCGCCCAGGATCGGCGCCCAGGGCTTGGCGGGGTCTCCCCCGGCGGAGGAGGCGAACTCGATGATCATCCGGCCGATGCCGCCGCGCAGGCCGATCGAGACCTCCGCGACGACGGTGCCGATCACGGCGCTGACGGCACCGAGCCGCAGCGCCGGCAGGAGGAACGGCACGCTCGCGGGGAGGCGCAGCCGCAGCAGCGTCTTCCACCAGCCGACGCCGTAGACGCGCATCAGCTCGACCTGGTGCGACGACGGCGCGTTCAGTCCGCGCAGCGCGCCGATCGAGACCGGGAAGAAGGCGAGGTAGGAGGCGATCAGCGCCACCGACATCCAGTTCTCCCAGGTGAAGGCGCCGAGCTCGAGCTGCGAGCCCCAGCGGCGCACCAGCGGTGCGATCGCGATCAGCGGCACCGTCTGGCTCAGCACGATCCACGGCAGCACCGCGGACTCGGCCGTGCGGAAGCGCTGCATCAGCACCGCGAGCAGCAGCCCGACCACCACGCCGACGACCCAGCCCACGGCCGCGACGCCCAGCGAGAAGGCGCTGGCCTGCAGCACCGCGAGCCAGAGCACCGGGGCGTTGCGAGCGCCGGTCACCGGCTCGACGAGCCGCCCGGCGATCTCCCACAGGTGCGGCATCGCGATGGCGCTGGTGCGCGGGAGCACGGTGACCCCGCCGACGACGACGCCCGTCTCCGGCCCCAGGGCCTTGTAGACCTCCCAGAGCACCGCGAGCAGGAGCAGCCCGGCCGCGCCGAGCAGGACCCCGCGCGTCGCGGCCGGCGACCTCATGCCTTGGCCACAATGTGCGGGCCGAGGGCCGGGATGACGCGCTCGCCGTACACGCGCAGCGTCTCCTCCTTGTTGTCGTGCTGGAGGTAGCCGGCGAACTGCGTGACGCCGATCTCGGCGAGCGCCGTCAGCTTCGCGATGTGCTCGTCGGCCGTGCCGAGGACGCAGAAGCGCTCGACGATCTCGTCGGGCACGAACGCGGTGTGCGAGTTGCCGGCCCGCCCGTGCTCGTTGTAGTCGTAGCCCTCGCGCTCGGCGATGTAGTCGGTCAGTGCCTGCGGGACGGCGCCGCTCGTGCCGTAGCGGCCGACGATGTCGGCGACGTGGTTGCCGACCATCCCGCCGAACCAGCGGCACTGGTCGTACATGTGCGCGCGGTCGGTCCCGATGTACATCGGTGCCGCGACGCAGAACTGCAGCGACTCCGGGTCGCGGCCGACGTTCGCCGCCGCGTCCTTGACCGTCTGGATCATCCAGCGTGCGATGTCGAGGTCGGCGAGCTGCAGGATGAACCCGTCGCCCGTCTCCCCCGCCAGCTTGAGCGCGAGCGGTCCGTAGGCGGCGACCCACATCTCCAGCGAGGAGCCGCGGCTCCACGGGAACTGCAGGGTCGAGCCGTTGTACTCGACCGAGCGGCTGTTCGCCAGCTCGCGGATGACGTGGATCGACTCCCGCAGGGTCTTCAGCGTGGTCGGAGCGCCGCCGGTGATGCGGACGGCGGAGTCGCCGCGGCCGATGCCGCAGACGGTGCGGTTGCCGTACATCTCGTTGAGGGTCGCGTGCAGCGAGGCGATGACGGTCCAGTCGCGGGTCGCCGGGTTGGTCACCATCGGGCCGACGGTGATCCGGTGGGTCTTCTCGAGGATCTGCGAGTAGATGACGTACGGCTCCTGCCAGAGCAGGTGCGAGTCGAACGTCCACGCGTAGTCGAAGCCGTAGGTCTCGGCGAGGACGGCGAGCGCGACGGTGCGCGAGGCGGGCGGGTTGGTCTGGAGGACGACTCCGAAGTCCATGGGGCTTCCTTCGTTGCGGTGGGAAAAGGGGACTTCGGGTCAGATCAAATACTGGGACAAGCCCCGCTTGATGTACTTCCCGTCGCCCTTGGTGCCGATGTACTCGCCGGAGTCGACGACGACCTTGCCGCGAGAGACCACGGTGTCGACGTGGCCGTCGATCTCGAAGCCCTCCCAGGCGGAGTAGTCCATGTTCATGTGGTGGCTGCGGCCCTCGCCGATGCCGATCGAGGTGTGCCCGTTCGGGTCGTAGACGACCACGTCGCCGTCGGCGCCGGGCTGGATAACGCCCTTCTTCCCGTACATCCCGAACATCCGCGCCGGAGTGGTCGAGGTCAGCTCCACCCAGCGCGGCAGCGAGATCTGCCCGGACACGACGCCCTGGTACATCAGGTCCATCCGGTGCTCGACCGAGCCGATGCCGTTCGGGATCTTCGAGAAGTCGCCGACGCCCATGTCCTTCTGGCCCTTCATGCAGAAGGGGCAGTGGTCGGTGGAGACCATCTGGATGTCGTTGGTGCGCAGCGACTGCCACATGTGGTGCTGGTGCCCCTCCGCCTTCGAGCGCAGCGGCGTCGAGCACACCCACTTCGCGCCCTCGAAGCCGGGCGCGCCGAGCTGCTCCTCGAGCGAGAGGTAGAGGTACTGCGGGCAGGTCTCGCCGAACACGTTCATCCCGCGGTCGCGGGCCTGCGCGATCTGCTCCACCGCCTGCTTCGCCGACACGTGCACCACGTAGAGCGGCGCGCCGGTGAGGTCCGCGATCATGATCGCCCGGTGCGTCGCCTCCTCCTCCGCCTGCCACGGCCGCGAGGTGCCGTGGAAGTAGGGCGAGGTGTTGCCGGCGGCGAGCGACTGCTTCACCAGCTCGTCGATGATCGCGCCGTTCTCGGCGTGCATCATCATCATCGCGCCGTTCGACGCGCCTTTCTGGAACGCCCGCAGGATCTGCCCGTCGTCCGAGAGGAACACGCCCTTGTAGGCCATGAAGAGCTTGAAGCTGGTCACCCCCTCGTCCATCAGCTCGTCCATCGCCACCAGGGACGAGTCCTGCACGTCGGAGAGGATCTGGTGGAAGCCGTAGTCGATCGCGCAGTTCCCGGCCGCCTTCTCCTGCCAGGCCTGGTAGCGGTCGACGACGCTCTCGCCCGGGTACTGCACGACGAAGTCGACGATCGAGGTCGTCCCGCCCCAGGCCGCGGCCCGGGTGCCGGTCTCGAAGGTGTCCGAGGCGAAGGTGCCGCCGAACGGCATCTCCATGTGCGTGTGCGCGTCGATCCCGCCGGGGATGACGTACTTGCCGGCCGCGTCGATCACGCGGTCGACGTTCGCCGCGAGGTCGAAGCCCAGCAGCGTCGAGCCGGGCGCGAGCACCGCGGCGATGGTCTCGCCGTCGATCAGGACGTCGGCGGTGGCGGTGCCGGTCGCGTTGACGACCGTGCCGTTCGTGATGAGGGTCTTCATCGATGCTCCTCGGTGGTTCCGGTGCTGCGGCGGTAGCGCGGTCGGTTCGTCGGCGGTCAGGGCGTGGCGATGCTCGTGTACGAGTCCGGACGGCGGTCCCGGTAGAACTGCCAGTCGTCGCGCATCTGCTGCACCATGTCGAGGTCCAGATCGCGGATCAGGACCTCCTCGCTGTCGCCCGAGCCGCGCTCGCCGACGAAGTCGCCGCGCGGGTCGATCACCTGGCTGGTGCCGTAGAAATCGACGGCCAGCTCGCCGTACTCGTTGTCCTCGCGGCCGACCCGGTTGGGCTGGAGCACGAAGTAGCCGTTCGCCACGGCGGCGCACGGGCCCTCCACCTCCCACAGGCGGTTCGAGAGGCCCGGCTTGGTCGCGTTCGGGTTGAACACCATGTGCGCGCCGTTCAGGCCCAGCTCGCGCCAGCCCTCGGGGAAGTGCCGGTCGTAGCAGATGTAGACGCCGACCTTGCCGACGGCGGTGTCGAAGACCGGGTAGCCGAGGTTGCCGGGGCGGAAGTAGAACTTCTCCCAGAAGCGGTCGAGGTGCGGGATGTGGTGCTTGCGGTACTTGCCGAGGATCGTGCCGTCGGCGTCGACGACCACGGCGGTGTTGTAGTAGACGCCGGTGATGTCCTCCTCGTAGATCGGCAGGATCATCACCGTGCCGAGCTCCTTGGCCAGCGCGGCGAAGCGCTGCACGATCGGGCCGTCGGCGGGCTCGGCGTAGCGGTAGTACTTCTTGTCCTCGGTGATGCCGAAGTACGGGCCGTAGAACAGCTCCTGGAAGCAGACGATCTGCGCTCCCTGGGCGGCGGCGTCGCGGGCGAACTGCTCGTGCTTGTCGAGCATCGACTCCTTGTCGCCGGTCCACGTGGTCTGGGTGATCGCTGCGCGGACGATGGTCATCGGTACCTCCATGCTTCGGTCGGCCCGGTCGAGGCTCCGCCGAGGTCCCGCGAGACGCGGGAGGCGGGGCCGAGGGGCCGTGGTCTCACTGTGGTCCGCGCGAGGGTCGAAGGCAATGACCGCTTCCGCTCCGCGCGCCGGACAGGGGTTCATCGTCGTCCTCCGACGTTTCCCGGGTGTTTCCGGCGCGGATCCGCAGCATTAAGGCGCCGGTCCTTCGGAATCCGCGGTGTCCGCGGTCCGCGGTAGCGTCGACGGATGCGCATCACGATCCTGGCCGGCGGCGTCGGCGGCGCCCGCTTCACCTCCGCGGTCCGCGAGCACCTCCGCGACCTCGAGGCGGCCGGCGGCGGTCCCTCCGAGATCACGGTCGTCGCCAACACCGGCGACGACATGTGGCTGACCGGCCTGAAGGTCTGCCCCGACCTCGACTCGCTCACCTACGCGCTGGCCGGTGTCAACGACACCGAGCGCGGCTGGGGCCGGGCCGGCGAGAGCGAGCGCGTCTCGGCCGAGCTGACCGCGTTTGGTGTCGGCTGGCCGTGGTTCACCCTCGGCGACCTCGACATCGGCACCCACCTCGCCCGCACCTCGATGCTGCGCGACGGGCTCACCCTGTCCGAGGCCACCGAGCGGATCACCGCGCGCTGGCCGCTCGGCGTCCGCCTGCTGCCGATGTCCGACTCCGACGTCGAGACCCACGTCGAGGTCGACCTGCCCGGCGAGGGCGTCCGGCTGCTGCACTTCGAGGAGTGGTGGGTGCGGCTGCGCGCGTCGGTGCCCGCCCGCCGCTTCGTGCAGCAGGGCGTCGAGGAGGCGCGTCCCGCCCCGGGCGTGCTCGAGGCGATCGCCGACACCGACGCGGTCCTGATCGCCCCGTCCAACCCGGTGGTGTCGATCGGGACGATCCTCGGCGTGCCCGGCATCGCGGAGGCCGTGCGGACCACCTCGGCTCCGGTCGTCGGCGTCTCGCCGATCATCGGCGGCGCGGTGGTGCGCGGGATGGCCGACCACTGCCTGCCCGCCATCGGGGTCGAGACCTCGGCGGAGGCGGTGGGCCGGCACTACGGCGCGCGCTCCACCGGCGGCCTGCTCGACGCCTGGCTGGTCGGCGAGGAGGACGCGGCGGCCGTCGGCGCCCTCGACGGCACCGGTCTGCGCGTCCACTCGGTCCCGCTCTGGCTCCGCGACCGCGACAGCTCGACGCGGCTCGCGGCCGACGCCATCGCCGCAGCCCGCGCCTGACCACCGCCGGACACGCGCCACCGGCCGGCGCCTCCCAGCCTCGGGGGCCAGGCTGGCAGCACCCCTCACCGCACCATCGAAAGGACCACCCATGCCCGGAGCCCTCGTCCTCGCCGGAGGCGGCCTCGCCGGAATCGCCTGGGAGCTCGGCATCGTCCGCGGCCTCAGCGACGCCTCGCCCGAGGCGGCCCGCCTCCTCCTCGACCCCGCCACGACCCTGATCGGCACCTCGGCCGGCTCCGCCGTCGCCTCGCAGCTGAGCACCTCCGTCGGCCTCGACGAGGCCTACGAGTCCCAGCTGCGCGAGGAGTCCGCCGAGATCGGCGCCGTCGTCGACGTCGAGCGCCTGCAGGCGAGCTACGCCGCAGCGATCGAGGGTGCGACCTCGCCCGAGGACGCCCGGCGCCGCATCGGCGTGCTCGCCCTCGAGACCGCGACCCTCTCCGAGGAGTCCCGCCGCGACGTCATCGCCGCGCGGATCGCCGACGCCGACTGGCCCGAGCAGCGCCTCCTGATCACCGCGATCGACACCGCCACCGGAGCGCTCACCGTCTTCGACCGCACGAGCGGCGTCGGCCTGGTCGACGCCATCGCCGCCAGCTGCGCGGTGCCCGGCGTCTGGCCGCCGGTGAGCATCGACGGCGTCCGCTACATGGACGGCGGCGTGCGCTCCGGGAGCAACGCCGACCTCGCCGCCGGCGCCGACTGGGTGGTCGTCATCACGCCGATGTCCGGGATCGGCTCGCCCGGTGTCGGCACTCTGCCCACCGCCGAGCTCGAGGCACTGTCGGGCTCGCGCGTCGAGGTCGTCTATGCGGACGAGGCGTCGATCGCAGCCTTCGGCCCGAACTCGCTCGACCCCGAGGTCCGTCCCGCCGCGGCGCAGGCCGGCCGGGCGCAGGGCGCGCGGATCGCCGCCCGGATCGCCGCACTGGTCGGCGCGGACGAGCCGGCCCGCGCCTGACCGGCGCCCGCGTCGCTCCTCCTCAGGGCTTCACGCCGTAGCGGAGGAACACGGTTCCGTCCGCGAAGCTGCGCTGCTGCCGGAGCTCGAGGCGGCTGCGGAAGCCGTGCGGGAGGAACGGCGTCCCGCCGCCCACCGCGATCGGCGCCACGTACCAGCGGATCTCGTCGACCACGCCGGCCAGGAGTGCCTGCGCCCCGAGGGTCGCGCCGCCGACGGAGACGTCGTGCGGCTTCGAGCGGACCTCCTGCGCCACGCTCACCGGATCGAACGTCCGCTCGAGCCGGGTGCGGCGGGTGCGCACGGCGGGCAGCGTCGTCGAGTAGACGACCTTGTCCGCCGCGCGCCACATCTCCTGGAAGTCGTGGATGAAGGCGAACTGCTCGGCGAGCTCGTAGCCCGCGTCCCAGCCGCGCATGGTCTCGTAGATCCGGTGGCCGTAGAGGTACGTGCCCACCCCGGTCTCGGTCTCGTTGATGAAGCGGTGCACCTCGGGGCGGGGCGTGGCCCAGCTGAAGTCCCCGGTCTCGTCGACGGTGTAGCCGTCGATCGAGGCCACACCGCTGTAGACGAGCGCGCCCACAATGGCCTCCTCCGCGGCCGGCTTCGGGTTCCGGCCACGCCCGCGAGGGTAGGTGTGAGAGCGCTCCAGCGCAACACCTGTCGGAGAACAGACGCTGAACGGCGGCCCCGCGGCGGCGACGGCCCGCTCCGGGCTCAGTGGCGGCCGCTGAGCAGCGCCAGCACGTCGGCGTGGCGCCCCTCGGCCTCGGCGTCGCGGAGGAAGCGCACCCGGTCCACGAGCACCTCCTCCACCTCCGGCTGGGAGGCGAGGATCCGCACCGTCTCGTCGAGGAACTCCTCCAGCGGCATCGCGCTCGGGTCGTCCTGCTGCCCCATCAGCGTCGTCTGGACGGCCGGCGGCACCAGCTCGATCACCTGCACCGGAGTCTCCGCGAGCTGCGCCCGCAGGCTCTGCGTGTAGGAGTGCACCGCGGCCTTGGTCGCGCTGTAGGTCGGGGTCGCCGGCAGCGGCACGAACGCGAGCCCCGAGGACACGGTCATCAGCACGCCGTCCGGCTTCGCGGCGATCCACGGCGTGAAGGCGGTCAGCGTGCGGATCGTGCCGAGCAGATTGGTCTCGACGATGGCCGCGGCGGTGTCGAGGTGCCCCGAGTCCTGCAGGTCCTCCGGCAGCATGATGCCGGCCATCGTGACGACGACGTCGAGGTCGGGGTGCTCCCGGGTGACCGTCTCGACCGCGGCGGCGATCGACTCCGGGTCGGTGACGTCGATCACGACCGAGTGCGAACCGGGGTGGGCCGCCGTGAACTCGTCCAGCAGCTCGCTGCGGCGACCGCCGAGGATCACCGTGCTCCCCGCGTCGAGGAAGCGCTCGGCGAGGCCCCGGCCGATGCCCGAGGTCGCGCCGGTGATCAGGATGGTGCTGCCCGTGGTCTTCATGTGGTCTCCTCCGTGTCCCGGGCTGTCCCGCCCGGCTGACCCCAGCGTCGCCCTGTGCCGCGCGGGCCGGAAGGGCTGGACGATCCAGGGATCGGCGCTCCCTGGTCCGCGATGCGCGCGGACCGGCAGGATGAGCGCATGGACAGACCTGCGCTCGCCGAGTTCCTCCGCGGCCGACGCGAGCGGCTGCAGCCGTCCGACGTCGGCATGCCGCCCGGAGCGCGCCGCCGCACCGCGGGCCTGCGCCGGGAGGAGATCGCCGCCGCCGTCGGCATGTCCGCCGACTACTGGTCGCGGCTCGAGCAGCAGCGCGGACCGCAGCCGTCCGAGCAGATGCTCACCGCGATCGCCCGCGGGCTGCGCCTGGACCTCGACGAGCGCGACCACCTCTTCCGGCTCGCCGGGCAGACCCCGCCCGCGCGGCACCGGCGCGACGAGCACGTCTCCCCCGGGCTGCTCCGCGTCCTCGACCGCCTGGAGGACACCCCGGCGCTGGTGATCACGGAACTCGGCGAGACCCTCGTGCAGAACCGTCTGGCCCGCGCCCTCTTCGGCGACGGCGCCGACTGGACCGGACTGGACCGCAGCGGCATCCACCGCTGGTTCGCGCACCCCGACGAGGCCCGGCGCAGCTACCCCGAGCGCGAGCACGAGCACCAGGGGCGGATGCAGACCGCCCAGCTGCGCTTCGCCGCCGCGGCACCCGACGCCGACCCGCTGGCCGCCCGGATCATCGAGTCGCTGCTCGGTCGGAGCGAGGAGTTCCGCCGCTACTGGGAGCTCCAGGAGGTCACCGCCCGCTTCGAGGACCACAAGACCCTGCGCCACCCCGAGGTCGGCGAGATCGACGTCGACTGCCAGGCCCTCTTCACCGAGAACCAGGCGCAGGTGCTGCTGGTGCTCACGCCGCGCGCCGGATCGCCCGCCTCCGCCGAGGCCCTCCGGCTGCTCGGCGTCGTCGGCGACCAGCGGCTGACGCCGTCGGCGTAGGGCCGGTGTCGACCGGGCGGGTGTCCGCGACGGTCCGTCCGCGCCGGGGCGCGTGTCCGCCGCGCGCCGGGGTCCACCTAGGGTGGAGGCGGTCGCAGCGAGCGGCCGCGAAGGGTTCCTCATGAAGATCAGCCAGCTGCGTCACTTCGTGGCCGTCGCCGAGGAGCTCCACTTCGTGCGCGCCGCCGAGAAGCTCGGCATCTCCCGCGCGAAGCTCGACTCCTCCGTCGCCGCCGTCGAGCTCGACCTCGGCCGCCCGCTCTTCGAGCCCGGCGCCGCCGCCACGACCCTCACCGCCGCCGGCCGCCAGCGCCTCGCCTCGGCCCGCGAGGAGCTCGCCGCCCTCGGCGACGAGCCGGAGGAGGCCCCCAAGTCCGGCGGCAAGGCCAAGGCCTCGAAGGGCACCGGCCGCGCCCCCGTCGTCAAGGGCCAGCCCAAGCCCTACAAGCGCCGCCAGTCCCGCTGACCCGAGGTCCCGCGAGGCTCTCCTGTGGGCCCTACCGGGCTCGAACCGATGACATCCACGGTGTAAACGTGGCGCTCTACCAACTGAGCTAAAGGCCCCCGTCGCGGCCGGGCCGCGGACGATCGGATCGATCCTACGACACGGCTCGCAGCGCTACTCTCGGCGCATGGCGGACACGGACGACACCCGCGCGAGGCGCCGGGCCGAGAGCCGCTGGCCGGCCTCCGCCGCGATCCTCGTGGCCGTGGCGCTCAACCTCGTCGGACACGATCCCGGCACCTCGGTCGTCCGGATCGCCGCGGCGGTCCTGACGCTCGCGCTGCTGATCCCGCTGTTCGTGGTCAACCCGCGGCGCCTGGACACCGAGACCCGCTGGTCGCGCGGAGTCTCGATCGCCCTCGCGGTCGTGCTCGCCGCGGCGAACCAGATCAACGTCGGCCGGGTCGTGATCGACCTCGTCGACGGATCCGCCGACGGCCCGCTCCTGTTGCTCACCGCACTGCAGGTCTGGGTCACCAACGTCGTCGCCTACGCGCTGATCTACTGGGAGCTCGACCGCGGCGGCCCCGTCTCCCGCGGCACGCTCGAGCGCTCGCAGCTGCCGCCCGCCGACTTCGCCTTCCCGCAGGACACCTACCGCGACACCGTCAGCGAGGTCGCGGTCGGCTCCTCCGAGAAGGCCGACTGGCGTCCCGGCTTCGTCGACTACCTCTACGTCTCGACGACGAACACCATGGCGTTCAGCCCCACCGACACGATGCCGCTGTCCAGCCGGGTGAAGCTCCTGATGGCCCTCGAGGGCGTCACCGGCTTCGTCCTGCTCGCCCTGGTCATCTCCCGAGCCGTCAACATCCTCAACTGACGCCCTGGCCTGTGCACGCGCATCGGCCGTCCGCGAGATGCCACTTATGAGCGCGACACGCCGTGAAAGGCGATCACAAGTGGCATCTCGCGGAGGGTGTCAGGCGTGGGCCGGGGTGAGCGCGTCGATCGCGGCGCGGTAGTCGTCCATCGAGCGGGCCTCGCCGGGCGCGGTGATGAAGGTGTCGCGGATGACGCCCTCCTTGTCGATGAGGAAGGTCGCGCGCGTCGCGTAGCCCTTGCCCTCGAGGAAGACGCCGTACTGCTTGGCGACGTCGCCGTGCGGCCAGAAGTCGGAGAGCAGCGTGAAGTCGTAGCCCTGCTTCTCACCCCAGGCGCGCAGGGTGTGCTTGGAGTCGACGGAGATGCCGATCAGCTCGACCTCCGCGTGCTCGAACAGCGAGAGGTTCTCGCGCAGCGCGCAGAACTCGCCGGTGCAGGTGCCGGAGAAGGCGAGCGGGAAGAAGACGAGGGCGACGTTGCGCCGCCCGTGGAAGTCGCCGAGCTGGATGCGCTCGCCGTACTGGTTCGCGAGTTCGAAGTCGGGAGCCAGCGTGAGCTTCTCGAGAGCCATCGGACGATGTCCTTCCATGCGCACGAATGTCGCGCGAGCACGAGGGGCAATGCTAGACCTGCTCCGCCGATCGGCCAAGGGACCGCGACGATCGGCCGCTGGACGCGGTTCGGATGGAGAAATCCCACAGTGCCCTGTGCGGTTCCGTCGTGGATCGCCACACATGACCGGAATCGCTAGGCTTGCACGGGTGCCCGCGCGCTCCTCGTCATCCGAGGGTCCTGCGCGCGGATCCGCACCGCTTCATGAGAGTGATGTCTCGGGCACGATCTGCCCCCAGAGAGAGGTCGAGGGTGACTGTTAACGATCAGGACCCGTATTCCGTCGGACACGTCGACTCGGATCCCGAGGAAACGTCGGAGTGGAACGAGTCGCTGGACGCGCTCGTCGAGGAGCGGGGTGCCGGTCGCGGACGCGACGTCATGCTCAGCCTCCTCAAGCGCTCCAAGGAGCTGCACCTCGGCGTTCCGATGGTGCCGACGACGGACTACATCAACACCATCGCGGCCGAGAACGAGCCCGACTTCCCCGGCGACGAGGACGTCGAGCGCCGCTACCGCGCCTGGATCCGCTGGAACGCGGCCATCCTCGTGCACCGCGCGCAGCGCCCCGGCATCGGCGTCGGCGGGCACATCTCGACCTACGCGTCGAGCGCCTCGCTCTACGAGGTCGGCTTCAACCACTTCTTCCGCGGCCAGGACCACCCGGGCGGCGGCGACCAGATCTTCATCCAGGGCCACGCCTCCCCCGGCCCCTACGCGCGCGCCTTCCTCGAGGGACGCCTGAGCGAGCACCAGCTCGACGGGTTCCGCCAGGAGAAGTCGCACCAGGGCGGCGGGCTCTCCAGCTACCCGCACCCGCGCCTCATGCCGGAGTTCTGGCAGTTCCCGACCGTGTCGATGGGCCTCGGCCCGATCAACGCGATCTACCAGGCGCAGGCGAACAAGTACCTCACCAACCGCGGCATCAAGGACGCTTCCGACCAGCAGGTCTGGGCGTTCCTCGGCGACGGCGAGATGGACGAGGTCGAGTCGCGCGGTCAGCTCCAGGTCGCCGCGAACGACGGCCTCGACAACCTCAACTTCATCATCAACTGCAACCTGCAGCGCCTCGACGGCCCGGTCCGCGGCAACGGCAAGATCGTCCAGGAGCTGGAGTCGTTCTTCCGCGGCGCCGGCTGGAACGTCATCAAGCTCATCTGGGGCCGCGAGTGGGACGACCTGCTCGCCCGCGACACCGAGGGCGCGCTGCTCGACCTGATGAACAAGACGCCCGACGGCGACTTCCAGACCTTCAAGACCGAGGACGGCGCCTACGTCCGCGAGAACTTCTTCGGCCGCGACGAGCGCGCGAAGAAGCTCGTCGAGGACTACAGCGACGAGCAGATCTGGGGCCTGCGCCGCGGTGGTCACGACTACCGCAAGATCTACGCCGCCATGAAGGCCGCGACGGAGCACAAGGGCCAGCCGACCGTCATCCTCGCCCACACCATCAAGGGCTACGGTCTCGGCCGCAGCTTCGAGGGCCGCAACGCGACCCACCAGATGAAGAAGATGACGCTCGACAACCTGAAGGGCTTCCGCGACACCATGCGGATCCCGATCACGGATGCGCAGCTCGAGGAGAACCCCTACCTCCCGCCGTACTACCACCCCGGTCAGGGCGACGAGGCGATCGAGTACATGCAGGAGCGCCGCCGCGCGCTCGGCGGCTACCTGCCCGAGCGCCGGTCGAAGTACACCCAGCTCTCGCTGCCGGACGACTCGGCCTACAAGATCGGCAAGAAGGGCTCCGGGACGCAGGAGATCGCCACCACCATGGCGTTCGTCCGCATCCTGAAGGACATCCTGCGCTCGAAGGACTTCGGCAACCGCGTCGTCCCGATCATCCCCGACGAGGCCCGCACCTTCGGCATGGACGCGTTCTTCCCGAACGCGAAGATCTACAACCCGCGCGGCCAGCACTACACGTCGGTCGACCGCGAGCTGCTCCTGGCCTACAAGGAGAGCCCGCAGGGTCAGATCCTGCACGTCGGCATCAACGAGGCGGGCGCGCTCGCGGCGTTCACCGCGGTCGGCACGTCCTACTCGACGCAGGGCGAGCCGCTCATCCCGGTCTACGTCTTCTACTCGATGTTCGGCTTCCAGCGCACGGCCGACGCGATCTGGGCGGCGGGCGACATGATGGCCCGCGGCTTCATGATCGCGGCGACCGCCGGTCGCACCACGCTGACCGGTGAGGGCCTCCAGCACGCGGACGGCCACTCGCCGATCCTCGCCGCCACCAACCCGGCCGTCGTCAGCTACGACCCGGCGTACAGCTACGAGATCGCGCACATCGTGCAGTCCGGTCTCGAGCGGATGTACGGCGGGAAGCACCCGGACCCGAACGTCATGTACTACGTGACGGTCTACAACGAGCCGATCGTGCACCCGAAGGAGCCCGAGGACGTGGACGTGGACGGCATCGTCCGCGGCATCCACCGCGTCTCCTGGGGTCAGTGGGACGGCCCGAAGGCCCAGCTGCTCGCGTCCGGCGTCGCCGTGCCGTGGGCGATCGAGGCGCAGAAGCTCCTCGCCGAGGACTGGGGAGTTTCGGCCGACGTCTGGTCGGTCACCTCGTGGAACGAGCTGCGGCGCGACGGCATCAACGCCGAGCACCACAACTTCCTCTACCCCGAGGACGAGGCGCAGGTCCCCTACGTCACGCAGAAGCTCGCCGACGCGAAGGGCCCCTTCGTCGCCGTCTCGGACTTCTCGCACCAGGTCCCGGACCAGCTGCGCCAGTTCATCCCGGGCGACTTCGCGACGCTCGGAGCGGACGACTTCGGCTTCTCGGACACCCGCGCCGCCGCACGTCGCCACTTCAAGATCGACGGACCGTCGGTCGTGGTGCGCACGCTGCAGCTGCTCGCCAAGCGCGGCGAGGTCGACCCCTCGCTCTCCGCCCAGGCGATCCAGAAGTACAGCCTCCACGACGTGAACGCCGGCACCACCGGCAACGCCGGCGGCGATAACTGACGGACGGCTCGGTGCTCTCCTCCGACGACGCGCAGTCGACGACGCGGGGAACCGCCCCTTCCGCGGAGCGTCCGGCCACCCGGCCGGGCGCTCCGCGCACGAAGGAGCAGACCCTCGCCTGGCTGCGGACCCTCTCGGGCGAGCTGTCCACGCAGACCATCAAGAAGCTCGAGGACACGCTGCCCTGGTACGGCAGCATGCCCCCGGGCCGCCGCTCCGCGGTGGGCATGGTCGCGCAGGCCGGCATCACCTCGTTCATCTCCTGGTTCGACGACCCCTCGGCGACGCCGTGGATCGCCGCCGACGTCTTCGGAGCGGCTCCCCGGGAGCTGCTCCGCTCCGTCTCGCTGACCCAGACCCTCCAGCTGATCAAGGTCACCGTCGAGGTCGTCGAGGAGCGGATCACCAACCGCGGCGAGGACCTGCGCGAGGCGATCCTGCTCTACTCGCGCGAGATCGCCTTCGCCGCGGCCGACGTCTACGCCCGGGCGGCCGAGGCGCGCGGCCTCTGGGACGCCCGGCTCGAGGCGCTCGTCGTCGACTCGATCCTCACGGGCGAGGCCGACGACGAGCTGCCGAGCCGCATCGCGGCCCTCGGCTGGCACGGCCACGGCGAGGTCGCGGTGCTCGTGGGCACCGCGCCGAAGATGCTCGACGTCGACCAGCTCCGCCGCACCGCCCGGCACATGAGCGCCGACGTGCTGATCGGCGTGCAGGGCAGCCGGCTCGTGCTGGTGATCGGCCGCGCCGAGCCGAGCGAGAACGCGACGGACGAGACCGGCCCGCCGGTCGCCTTCCTCGAGATCGCGAACGCGCTCGAGCCGGGCTTCGGCTCCGGTCACCTGGTCCTCGGCCACGAGGTGCCGACGCTCGTCGAGGCCTCGCGCAGCGCCCGCGCCGCCCTGGCCGGCTTCGCGGTCGCGCGCTCCTGGCGCAACGCCCCGCGGCCGGTGAACGCCGACGACCTCCTCCCCGAGCGCGCGCTCGCCGGCGATCCCCTCGCCCGGCACAGCCTGATCACCCAGATCTACAAGCCGCTGCAGAAGCACTCGACCGAGCTGCTCACCACGCTGTGGGCCTACCTGGACAACGGCCGCTCGCTGGAGGCGACGGCCCGCGAGCTCTTCGTGCACCCCAACACCGTCCGCTACCGCCTGAAGCGGGTGGCGGAGGTGATCGGCTGGGACGCGACGGGCGCTCGCGAGGCGCTCATCCTCCAGTCGGCCCTCATCCTCGGCTCGATGAGCGACCCGGACGGAGCGGTCCGCCGCCGTCCGACCCGCAAGTGAGCCGCACCCCTCCTCGCACCCCGTTGTAGAACCGCCACAAGCTCTTTGTGGTTTGTCAGTACCTCAGAGCGCCGCACGAACCGGCGCGGATCGGAAGACTGAAAGCGTGATCGTCGTCGTCGCCCCGGGTCAGGGCTCCCAGACCCCCGGATTCCTCGAGCCGTGGCTCGCCGTCCCCTCGGTGGCCGAGCAGGTCGCCGCCCACTCGGAGGCGGTCGGCATCGACCTCGCCGCCCACGGCACCGTCTCGGACGCGGACACGATCCGCGACACCGCGATCGCCCAGCCGCTGATCGTCTCCGCCGGGCTGGTCAGCCTGGCCGCACTGCTCGAGGGCGGCCGCCGCGAGCGCATCGCGGGCATCGCCGGCCACTCGGTCGGCGAGATCACCGCCGCGGCCGGAGCCGGCGTCCTCTCCGAGCCCGACGCCCTCGTCTTCGTCCGCGAGCGCGCCCGCGCCATGGCCGCCGCGGCCGCCGCGACCCCCACCGCGATGAGCGCCGTCCTCGGCGGCGACGAGGAGGCGCTCCTCGCCCGCCTCGACGAGCTCGGCCTCGAGCCGGCCAACTACAACGGCGGCGGCCAGATCGTCGTCGCCGGCGCGGTCGACGCCCTGCAGGCGCTGAAGGACGAGCCCCTCCGCGGCACCCGCGTCGTCCCGCTCCAGGTCGCCGGCGCCTTCCACACCCGCTACATGGCGCCGGCCCGCGACGCCCTCGCCGGCGTCGCCGCCTCGATCACCCCGGCCGACCCGACGCTGCGCCTCTGGACGAACAACGACGGCTCCGTCGTCGACAGCGGCTCCCGCTTCCTGGAGCTGCTCGTCGGCCAGGTCGCCTCGCCCGTCCGCTGGGACCTCTGCATGGCGGCCTTCGCCGAGGCGGGCGTCACCGGCCTGATCGAGCTGGCCCCCGCCGGCGCCCTCGTCGGCCTCGCCAAGCGCGGCCTCAAGGGACTCCCGACCCTCGCGATCAAGACCCCCGACGACCTCGACGCCGCCCGCGCCTTCATCGACGAGCACGCCGCCTAGCAGGAGAGACCCATGACGACCCCTTCCCTCACCCAGTCCAGCGGCAGCCAGTACACCCGCATCCTCGGCATCGGCGCGGCCCGCGGCGACCTCGTCGTCCCGAACGACGACCTCGTCGGCCCGATCAACTCCTCCGACGAGTGGATCCGCCAGCGCACCGGCATCGTCGAGCGCCGCCGCGCCTCCTCCGAGATCCAGGCCGTCGACCTCGCGACGACCGCCTCGCTCGAGGCGATCGAGAAGGCCGGGATCCGCGCCGACCAGATCGGCCTCGTGCTGGTCTCCACCATCAGCAACACCGTGCAGACCCCGTCGCTGGCGGCGCTCCTCGCCGATCGGATCGGCGCGAACCCGGCACCCGCCTACGACATCTCCGCCGCCTGCGCCGGGTACACCTACGGCATCGCCCAGGCCGACTCGTTCGTCCGCTCCGGCCTCGCCGAGTACGTCCTCGTCGTCGGCGCCGAGAAGCTCTCCGACATCGTGAAGTCGACCGACCGCAGCATCTCCTTCCTCCTCGGCGACGGCGCCGGCGCCGCGATCGTCGGCCCGAGCGACACCGCCGGCATCTCGAAGACCGTCTGGGGCTCCGACGGCTCGAAGTGGGACACCGTCGGGATGGACAACCCGCTCGCCGCCTACCGCGACGGCGTCGCCGAGTGGCCGACGCTGCGCCAGGACGGCCCCTCCGTCTTCCGCTGGGCGGTCTGGGAGATGGCCAAGGTCGCCAAGCAGGCGCTGGCCGAGGCGGGCGTCGCGCCCGAGGACCTCGCCGCCTTCATCCCGCACCAGGCGAACATGCGCATCATCGACGAGCTCGCGAAGCAGCTGAAGCTGCCCGAGACCGTGACCATCGGCCGCGACATCGAGACGACCGGCAACACCTCGGCCGCCTCCATCCCGCTCGCGACCCACCGCCTGCTCGAGGAGCACCCCGAGCTCAGCGGCGGACTCGCCCTGCAGATCGGCTTCGGCGCCGGACTCGTCTTCGGCGCGCAGGTCGTGGTGCTCCCTTAGGGGGCGCAGGCCCACCCCTAAACTGACCTACGGTCACACGACGAACACCTCGATCTCGACGTACACCGAGTCGAAACACCCTGATCGAACACCCCTCAAGGAGAGAACCATGGCACTGTCCAACGAAGAAGTCCTCGCCGGCCTGGCCGAACTGGTCAACGACGAGACGGGCATCGCGACCGATTCCGTCGAGATGGAGAAGTCGTTCACCGACGACCTCGACATCGACTCCATCTCGATGATGACCATCGTCGTCAACGCCGAGGAGAAGTTCGACGTGAAGATCCCGGACGACGAGGTCAAGAACCTCAAGACGGTCGGCGACGCGGTCACCTTCATCGTCAAGGCCTCCGCGTAACCAGCGCCCCGCGCTTCCCGTCCTCGCGGCGGACACCCCGGCCAGGGCCCTGAGCCCGGCCGGGGTGCGCCCGGAACCCACCCGTCACGGAACAGAGATCGTCGTCATGAGTCCCAAGAAAATCGTCGTCACCGGCATCGGAGCCAGCACGCCCCTCGGCGGCACCGCTCGCGAGTCCTGGAACGCCCTTCTCGCGGGAGAGTCCGGCGTCAGCACGATCCAGGCCGACTGGGTGACCGAGCTCGACCTCCCCGTCACCTTCGCCGCGCAGGCGAAGGTGCGCCCGGAGGAGGTCCTCCCCCGGCCCGAGGCCAAGCGCCTCGACCCCTCCAGCCAGTTCGCCCTCATCTCCGCCCGCGAGGCGTGGGCCGACTCCGGCATCACCGACGTCGACCCGCTGCGCGTCGGCGTCGACTACTCCACCGGCATCGGCGGACTCTGGACCCTCATCGACGCGTGGGACACCCTGCGCGAGCGCGGCCCCCGCCGCGTCCTCCCGATGACCATCCCCATGCTCATGCCCAACGCCGCCGCTGCCGCGATCAGCATGTCGATCCCCTCCCGCGCCTACGCCCGCACCGACGTGTCGGCCTGCGCGTCCAGCACCGAGGCGATCGCCAACGCCTACGAGCACCTCCAGCGCGGCCTCGCCGACGTCGTCATCGCCGGCGGCACCGAGTCGGTCGTCCACCCGCTCCCCCTCGCCGCCTTCGCCTCGATGCAGGCCCTCTCGCGCCGCAACGACGACCCGGCCACCGCCTCCCGCCCCTACGACGTCTCCCGCGACGGCTTCGTCCTCGGCGAGGGCGCCGCCACCCTCGTCCTCGAGACCGAGGAGCACGCGCTCGCCCGCGGCGCCCGCATCTACGCCGAGCTCGCCGGCGGCGCCGTCACCAGCGACTCGTACCACATCACCGCCCCCGACCCCGAGGGCTCCGCCGCCGCCCGCGCCATGATCGAGGCTCTCGAGCAGGCCGGCGCCGCCCGCACCGACGTCACCCACGTCAACGCCCACGCGACCAGCACCCCCGTCGGCGACATCGCCGAGTACCGCGCCCTCGCCCGCGTGTTCGGCGACCACCTCCCGAACATCGCCGTCTCCGCCACCAAGGCCGCCACCGGCCACCTCCTCGGCGGCACCGGCGCCCTCGAGGCGATCTTCACCGTCCTCGCCCTGCACGAGCGCACCGCCCCGCCCACCATCAACCTCTTCGACCAGGACCCGCAGATCCCGCTCGACGTCGTCACCAGCCCGCGCGACCTCGGAGCAGGGCCCCTCGTCGCCCTCTCCAACTCCTTCGGGTTCGGGGGGCACAATGCTGTTGCCGCGTTCCGGTCGGTGTAACGGGGCGTAGCCCCGTCACACCGAGCGGAACGCGGGCTGCGCCGCGCATCGCGCGGCGCAGGCGCGTCCGCTCCCTGCATGGTCGCGTTCCGCAGGGCCGGTGCGGTGCGGCGACGGCGATCCGCTGGAACGCGGATCGCCGGATACGCCTCGTGCCGCGAGGGCGGTCGTTCACCGCAAGCCCTCGCCCACAGTCCTGGGAACCAGACCGCATCGCCTGCGGCTCGCTCCGTCGGACACCTCGGCAGCGCCCGGCCATGCTGGTCGAGTAGCCCCGCAGGGGCGTATCGAGACCCACCGTCCCCAGCACGGCGGACGAGCAGCCGGATCCCGCCGTTCCGACGAGCCGAAGACGCGCCCACCCCTCGGAGAGTCGCGCACCGTATCGCCGCGCCCCACGAGGCGCATCCGGCGATTCGCGTGCCAGCGAATCGCCGTCGCCGCCCGCACCCCGCTCTGCAGAACGCGACCACCTCCCCGAGCCGACCGCGCTGCGCCGCGCAGGGAGCGGCGCAGAAAACGGACACAGCGTCGGGGGGGGGGGGGGGGGGG